>DXFQ01000057.1 GCA_019114365.1 Candidatus Parakkermansia intestinigallinarum
TCTGTCGACTCGCCTCAGGCGAGAGTGCGGCGGTCGCCCTTGTGGATGATCTCCGCTTCGCGCTTCACGCGCACCTGCAAGTCCGCCAAGGCGTTCATGTAGTAGATGTACGCATCGTAGGGAGACGGGTAGGGCGTAAAGCCGTTCGTCTTCTCCATGTAGTGGAAGTGATCCGCGCTCTGCAGCTTGCGCCACACGTGAATCATATCCTGATCCTCGCTGGCCTTGACGGACTCCTCCAGATCGTAAATCTTCTTGAGAGCCTCCTGCTGCATCACGTTGCCGTTCCACTGCGTCGTCGTACCGTAAGTCGAGCAAGTCACCGGGTTGGGGCAGTCGATGGTGCCCATGGAGCGGAAGCGCTTGACGGCGCGACCGGGCGTCGTGAAGGTGTTGCCGTTGAAGATGGCCGCCATGATCATCGTGCGCCAGAACTCAAACACGCCCGTCGAGTCAGGCTGGCGCTCGCCCAGCGTCTCGTAGTCCATGGACAAGTTCACAATCTGCCCCTCCTGATGCGTCAGCCAGTCCGCATAGGTGTGGGGAGAGAGCGGATACTCGCTCCACGACGGATCGACGCGGCGGTTGGCAAGATCGTTGGAGAGGTGGCGGTTGCGGATGAGCGTCTTCGTCTTGGCGATGAGCGGCGCACACTGAAGGTCATTCGTGTGGCGGTTTGACATCATGCGGCTGTTGCCGTCCGCCATCACGCCGGCGAAGCCCATATCGTAGGCCTGAGCTGCAATCGCGTTGGAGTAGAGCATGCCGGTATTCCACAGCACCGTCGGGCGCTGCCCGAAGAGCTCCTCCATCAGATCCATGTGCTCATAGACCTGCTGCGCGAACTCGCCCGGCGAATAAAGCGAAGCCAGCGAAGCGTAGTAGGGCATCGCCAAAAACTCCACGCAACCCGTCTCCGCCAGCTCCTGGAACGAAGTGATGAGGTCGGGGCGGTGGTAGCGAGCCTGCTCGAGAATCACGCCCGAGAGTGCCAGCGAGAACTTGAACTTGCCGTCGGAGAGCTCAATAAGCTGCTTCATCAGGCGATTAGCCGGCAGATAACAACGCTCAGCCACCTGACTGAGTACGCGACCGTTGAGCTCGTCATCCTCGTAGAAGGCGTGCTCGCCGATTTTGAAGAAATCGTAGGGAATCAGTCGATTGGGCTGATGCGCATGGAAGGTGAGAGAAATATTCATAGCAATGCTTTGGTGGGTGTGGTTATCTGCTAGACCTGCCTATTACCAGCCGAGAACGCGGTGATAGACCGCAATCATCTTGTCGGCTGCCGTATCCCAGTTGGAGTTCTTGATGTCCTGAGCACTCTGCTCTGCCACGCGGCGGTAGAGATCCTCATCGGTAATGAGGTTGACAATGTGCTTGGCCATCATGTTCACATCCCAGAAGTCCGCCTTGAGGGCGCCCTTCATCACCTCGGCCACACCACTCTGCTTCGAGATGACGGCCGGAATGTTGAACTGAGCCGCCTCGAGAGCCGAAAGACCGAAGGGCTCGGAGACCGACGGCATGCAGTACACGTCCGTCATCGAGAGCAGCTCGTTGACCTTCTGCTTGTTGAGGAAGCCCGTGAAGTGGAACTTGTCACCCACGCCGTGGAAGGCCCCCGTCTCGATCAGCTGGCGAAGCTTCTCGCCCGTACCGGCCATCACGAAGCGCACGTTGTCCGTCTGCTCGAGCACATTGGCGGCGATCTGCAGGAAGAACTCCGGCCCCTTCTGCGCCGTCAGACGGCCGAGGAAGAGCACCAGCTTCTCGGGGAACTTCTTCTTGGAGTGGAACACGTGCACCGGATCAGCACCGTTGTGCACCGGGAAAATCTTGGACGGATCAATGCCGTAGTGGCCGGAAGCCACCAAACCCGTGTACTTCGACACCGGAATGACGGCATCAGCCTGCTCCATGCCGTACTTCTCAATATCGTAGATCCAACCGCGCGCATCCGCACCGGCGCGGTCAAACTGCGAAGCGTGCAGGTGCACCACGAGGGGCTTGCCCGTCGCCTTCTTCACCTCGACGCCCGCCAGATAGGTCATCCAGTCGTGCGCGTGCACCAGATCGAAGTCATAGCTGCGCGACATGACGGCGCAGATCTTCGAGAACTCGACAACCTTGCGCGCCAGATCTCCGGCATAGAGATCCTCCTTGCCCGTGAAGAGCTCGAGATCCGCTTGGTGCACCTTCGAGAACAGAAGCTTGCCCTCCTTCGTGAACGTGACGGCACCGGGCGTGCCCTCGACGCTCGCATACGGATCCAGATTGATGGGCGCCTTGCCCACCATGGCGAAACTCTCGTAGGTGTAATCCGTCTCCATCTGCTCAATCTGCTCCATCCGGAGCGTATTGATGCCCGTCAGTGAAAAACCGTCATAGTGCGCATCCGGCGCAGCCTTGGGAACGATGACGGACAAATCGACTTTTTTGGAGAGAGCCTTGGAGATGCCCATACAGGCCACGCCCAGACCGCCGTTGATCAATGGCGGAAACTCCCATCCCAGTTCCAATACCTTAATTCTCCTCATAGTCTTTATTGCAAGTTTCGGTTGTAAGTTCTTTATTCGCGGATTACGCGGTCATTCAAGCATAAATCGGATTTTAAGTCCAGCAGAAACTCTGCCGATTTTGCGTCATGACTTATCGTGTTGCTTCTCGCTTAGCAGCGGAGGCTTGTTTTTAATTTTTGCTGTGAAAAAATCGACACATTCAATTAAAGAATCCAAGCGCCGACCTTCCCTATGATACCCTTTCCCTCCGGCTTCTCAGTTCGTCGTCTCACGATTGACGCGGCTCACTTCGCTCAGAGCCGCAATGAAGTCATCGAGAAGCTCGATCGGCACCATAATGCGATCCCGGTTGGAGCTGACCTTTTCCGTAATGCGAACCATGCGACCGCGTGCGTTAGCCTTCAGATCGATAAAGAAAGTCTTGCGGTCGTTAGAGAGTTTTTCAGTGCAGATAATATCGTCGTCCACGTTAGTGTGTGCGCTGAGTTGCTAGCAGTGCACGGGGCGGGATTGTATCACAGAATTTGCTCAGGTCAAGGTTATCTGATAAGAATTTTTCGGAAAATGAAAGCCGCGAGGCGAGATCAAATCAGCTCCTTCATGCGATTCACCGTAATACCCGGCACCGTGCGCGTCGAACCGTCGGGGCGCCGCAGAATGGGCGAACCGTCGCTCTCTACGCCGACGAAGAAGCCGCACACGCGATCCGTGTCCGTAATGGCCACAACCGGACGGCTCTCTCCCCAAGCGGACTCCAGCTTCGAGGCAATGGCGTCGAGGCCGCCCTCGAGGAAGTAGTTGAAATTCTCCGCAATGTTATCCGCAATAATCGTGCGGAGCTTCTTGACGGAAGGGCAGCCGACGATGAGATCGGCGAGGCGCGTCGGCGAATCGCTCGTCAGCCCGTCGAGAGCCGCGACATTATTAAAGACATTCACCCCGATACCGATGGAAGCCATCGTGGCGGACGGGCGCTCGACGAGAATGCCGGCGAGCTTGCGCTTGTCGACCAACACATCATTGGGCCAGCGCAGCCGCAGCCCCTTGATGGCGTAAGGCCGCAGAGCATCAATGATCGCCACACCGGCCACCAGCGGCAGCAGGCCCCAGAGGCGCGGAGATTTCGGATCAATCGGAAGGTTGTAGGAGGCCCAGAGCCCGCCCGGCTCACCGAACCAGTGGCGGTTGAAGCGGCCGCGTCCCTTCGTCTGCTGATTGCAGCTCACGATTGTCCAAGCCGGAAGCTTGCGGGCAATAATGAAGGTCGATTCGCAAGTATCCACCTCCTCCACTTTCCATTTTGTGCTCATGGCTCCATTGTACTCCTCCGAGTCTCTTTCGTCTACAAAAAAAGGCAAAACAGCGAAAGAAGACTGTACATCGCATGCCGGAACTGCTAAAAGAAGACAGCCATGCTTCCCGATGCCCCCAAGAGCGAACCGCCGTACCCGCCCCTGAGCGCTAGCCGCCTGAGGAACGCCGAGCACCCTCTCTACGAAGCGGCCAAGCAGCTGTATGAGAGCAGCTTCCCGCGCGAAGAGCGGCGCAGCGACCCGCAGCATCGCCGCGCTCTTGCCGACGAAGCCTTCCATAGTCTCGCGCTGAGCGATGAGCGCGGACTTGCGGCCATCCTCTACTACTGGCAGCACCCCGACTTCACCTTCATCGAACATCTGGCCGTCTGCCCCGAGCGGCGCGGCTGCGGCATCGGGCACCGCGTCCTGCGGATGGCGGCTGAGGAACTCAGCCCCGATCGTCCCGTCATCCTCGAAATCGAACCGGCCATCGATGATCGAACCCGGCGGCGCCTGCGCTTTTACGAAAGCTGCGGCTACCAACGCCTCCCCGACTACCATGAACAGCAGCCCTACCACGCCGGCCTTGAACCGCTGCCCATGGAGCTGCTTCTCCTGCCGCAGGGCGGAGCCTGTCGCCGCCCCGACGCCTTTGAAGACTACCTGCTCACCCGCGTGATGCAATACCGCGACCGCTGAGCTTGCGAAAGAACGGCCCTCCCACTAACTCCGCCCCCCTTGGCGATCGTCCTGATTGTTTTTCCCCTCTCTCGGTCACAGGCGGGCGCGCGGCGGCCTTGTGTCATGCGGGGCCTGAGGGAATCGGAAGAGCAGGGGCGGCTTCCCGAGCTCCTGCGGCGGCGGATGGAGCGTATGGAGCCTACCCGTGATGTGCGGCCGAGAGACGCAGCGGCGGGCCCGTTGTCAGGCTCGCCGCTCGGGCCTCAGCTTGCTCTAAGGCTCGTCCGGAACGGGGCACGAATCAGCTCGGCATTGGTAAGCGGGATGCGCCCGATATTCAAGCGCTGAAAGAGCTCGTGGGCATCTCCCTTGGGTTCGTACCAGATGACAGCCGTGTGTTCCTTCAGGGTGCGCAGGATGTTCTGCTCTTGCTCCCGGTTGCTTTCAAACCAATCTTGAATCGCGAGGTAGACCGTTTTGACATGGTATTCATCCAAGCTCTCGGCGTTGTCTTTCCCTATCATGTCGGTCACGTCGAAGTCCCCCTCTTCTCTCTTTTTCGCGTAGGTGATTCTGACGCTATCCGGAGGGGAAATCGCTTCAGCGGCCCTCTTCACTTCTGCGGAAAGAGCCTCTTCTTTTGATAGAGCCCTCTTGAGTTGCGTGATCGGATCCTTTTGTGCGATGTAGCGGGGGATGAGCCCGATGGTGATGAGCCTCTGCTGCCCGTCGATGACTTCATATACCTTATTCTCTTCTCTTGTTTTGACGACGAGGGCGGAGCAAGTTTTTTTCTGTAAAATCTCTGTCATCGGAGCAAAGCACGCTTGCGAGTCAGGTTAAGCAGCGCTGGATTCACGGGATTGAGGCGCGGCTGCTGTCAGCACCCCAGCCGTCTGGCGAAGCTTCTCTGGTGTGATGTAGGTTTTGCTACTTCCCTCCCACTCATCGGAGAGATCCATAGCTTTGGCTGTAACGAGTCTTAGCAAAGAGGCTTCGGAAGGGAAGATGGAGACGACGTTCGTTCTCCGTTTGAGCTGTCTGTTAATGCACTCCATGATGTTGGAGGTTCTGAGGCGACGCTGCACATTCGGCGGGCAGTCAATAATCGTGAGGCACTCCTCGATGTTCTCTTCGAGCCAGTCCGCCAGCTTGTCCTGACCGTCCTCTCTGAAGGTTGCGAGGACGTTTTGAGTCACGAGTTTGGCCATATTTCGGGTGCCGGCATTGAAAATGGAGCGGATATGAGAGGCGGCGATGCCTTTGTAACGAGCAGAGGTAACGTAGGCTTGAGCGTTCTGCTGAAAATGGAACTGGCAGCGTTGCCACAGAGTGCCGGTGAGGGTGCGAGCCAAAGCCGTACGAATGCCCTTATGGTCATCGCTGGTGACGGTGAGAGGGGTGTTCATACCTCGATCCAAGAGGCTTTGGATAAAGGCAGACCAGTGCTCAGCCGCTTCAGAAATGCCGGTTGAGATCCCCAGTACAATACGCTTTCCTGTTTCTGCTTCAATGCCTACAGCCACGAAAACGGCGCAATCGGTTACCCTGTTGTTGAGCCTGGTCTTGATGTAGGTCGCATCAAGGAAAAGGTGGGAGATCAGCGGCAGTGGGCGGGTGCGCCATTGCTCAAAGAGCTCGTCAAGTTGAGCAGCGCATTGGCTCACGTAAGCCGCTGAAACTCCATGACCTCCGCATAGTTCTTTCATGACTTTGGCGACTTTGCGCGTTGAAACGCCTTGGAGGTACATTTCCGCGATGGAGAGATTGAGGGCGCGGTCAATTCTGGCTCCCTGCTCAAAACCGGGGATAACCGGGTGGAAGGGAGTTGCCGAGTTTCGAACCTGCGGCACGTCGAGTGTAATCTCGCCTGTCGACGTCAGGATCGTTCGAGGCTTATAGCCGTTGCGCATTCCATTCCTATTAACTGAGCGTTCGTGTTTTGCGCAACCTATGTGATTGTCGCACTGAGCAGAAAGGGATGCGTTAAGCATACGGCGTAACGCCTCCGGAAACAAGTATCCGCTTCCTTGAGCTCCCGGGGAGGGGGTATGGCAGAGAAAGGGATTGATTATCGCGTCGAATATGGTAATTTTGTCTTGTTCGGTCATGATTGTGGGTTTGGTTGTAGGCAAACGAACAATGCCCCGGATGCCCGAACATTTCAAGTTTCCGTCGTGACATGCCGTCGTGCGCCATTGCACGGCGGCATTCCCGTAGATACCCGGGGTAGCGCGTCCCGCATGGCGCGACTCTCGCCCCTCGGGGCTCGTTTTGCGCCATGCGGGGGCGCTGGCTGGAAACTCGGTTTTCAATTTTACAGAAAGAAGTTTACACCCGCACGACGAGAGGTTGCAGGTAATAAGGGGGGGGCGAATCTTTCGTGCGCGTCTCCTGATATTCCTTGAGATCGTTGAGCAATTCCCTCACTTCCGCGGCGGTCCAGCGGTAACCTCGCTGATAGTCCGGTATGTAAAAGGTGTACTGCAGCAGCTCTCCCATGCGCTTAGTGGAGGAGGTGGACTCCGCCGAGGTGCCAACAGATGGATGAGGTGGGCTTCCCGTCGCCATACTGCACATGTTAGCATGGCGGAGTTCGCGCGGTAAGCCCATTTTTGTCCGCTTGCGGGGCGTTACTGATGTGTTATTCCGCGGAATGGGCTTGCATGGGCGGGTGATGTTGTGGTAGTTTTTTGTGTTCTCTGCTCGCTGCGGCGCGGGTGCGCAGTTGCGGTGCGGGGTGTCGATAAAAGAGTTGGAGTCAGATGATGAGACGCGGTGAACGTGAGGTGCGCGATCGGCAGCGCCTGCTGGAGGTGCTGGAGGCTTGCGATTGCCTGAGATTGGCGATGGCTGATGTTGATGCTCCCTATATTGTGCCGGTGAATTTCGGCTGGGAGGAGCGCGAGGGGCAGTTATGGCTTTATTTTCACGGCGCACGCGAGGGGCGCAAGGCGGAGCTTCTGGGGCGGAATCCCCACGTGGGCTTTGAGGCGGATTGCGCTCACGAGTTGGTCGAGGGGGCGGTGGCCTGCCGCTATAGTTATCGCTATGCCAGTGTGATTGGCGTGGGGACGGTGCACTTTGCCGAGTCCGATGATGAGAAGCGTTGCGGCTTGAGCCGGATTATGGCGCATTACGCTCCCGGGCGTGTTTTCGAGTTCCCGGAGGCGGCGTTGGCTCGCGTCGGTGTCGGTTGTTTGTGTGTTGAGCGCATCAGTTGCAAGGAGCACGCGTCGTCTGCGGCGGTCGGGGCTTCGCCGGGCTCGGGTTCAAGAGTTTAGGAGGCTGCCGCGCTCTCGAGGCTCTCGAGGCTCTCGAGGCTTTTGCCGCTTGGCAGGGGCATGGAAGCCGTCGCGATGCGGTGGGGAAGAGGCCGGTACGGAAGCCGTCGCAATCGTCGGCAAGAGTCGGCAAGAGTCGGCAAGAGTCGCGCAGCGTCGGGGCAGTGGGGGGGCCTGAGAGGGTGGCGCCTCAGGACGCCTCTGCGTTGTTGTCGGGGCTTTCCGGGTCTTGAGTCTTGGTGTTGGGGAGCGTTTTTGGGCGATTTTTCACGACGGAACGCAGGATGACGACGGACATGACGGAGGAGAAGAGAAAAAAGACCATCGTGATCACCGTCGGCAGCCAGAGATCGGAGAAGCTGTCGCAGAGGTTGTCGTCCGGGTTCTCCGGGGCATAGAGGACGGGGATTTCTTCGCCGACGCTTTTGACGCTGACATTGGAGGCGGTGCGTTCTTGTCCGGTGTAGGTTTTGCCGTCGACGGTGAAGCGGTAGTGCGCTCGCGCCACCCGCCCCGTGCCTCTGCCGCTGTTGCTCCGACTCCACTCGATGCCGGTGACGGTTCCGGTGGTCGCGTGGTAATGCAGGCAGATGTGCCGGAGGTCGATGAGGGATTGGGTGCCGAGGATGCCGGTGACGACGGCGATGACGAGTAAAGCCAGAGCGACTACCGGAGCGATCATCCGGGTTTTGCCTGAGTTAGCGGCGGTGCCTTGCGCGGCAGCGATGGTTTTGCTGATTTCTTCCCGGCTTTGCAGGCTCGCGGCGTCGATGATGCTTTGCACGCGGCGCACGCGGGCGATATCGGGGAAGATGTTCTCTTCCCGTCGCTTGAAGAGGCGGGCGCCCCGTTCGCTCGCAGGGAAGATGATGTCGCCGCTGCCGTCGGGATTTTCGTCAACGGAGAGGTAGGGCAGGGGCCATTCACGGAGGCGGCGCGGGGAGATGAGCAGACAGCGACGGTTGGTGACGGCGGCGGTGAGGCGCGCCCGCCGCCTGCGCAGGAGCCAAGGGCGGAGGAACATGCCGAGTCCGATGGCGACAAAGGGGAGCAGAAACAGGCTGAAGATGCCTTTGACCGAGGTGGGCATGCCTGACTCCGAGAAGTCCAGCAAGCCTGCTTTGTAGGCGAATGCCAGACAGAAGGCGAGGATGACGAGGCCTTTGATGAGGCACTGTGCGTTGCCGAGGAGGTTGAGGCGAGGAAGGGGTTTGCCGGCCCAGAGAAGGGTCTCGTCTTGTGCGAGGCTTTGTTGCAGCTGCTCGCGCTCGTCGCGGCTGAGGCTTTCTTCGATTTCGGGCTCGTTCATGGTTGTTCCGGGGGGAGAGGGGCGTGGTTTCCGAGGCCAAACGGGGGGAGAGAGGCGGCAGGGAAAAAGGGAAGCTTTTGTTTTTCCGCGAGGGAGTGTAGCAGGTTTCGTTCCCGGTGTCAAATGCGGTGCGGCGGCGGGGCTCGGCTTTCTCGCCGAGCCGGGGTAATGCGGTGCGGGGAATGGCCTGCTCCCCCCCATGTTCGCTCCCGCCTTGTTGCATGCCTTTTGGGCATGGCTGATGATACGGAAGAAGTATTGGCAATGTTCGGCCGTCGGGTGTAGAATGACATCAGGGCAGGGGAGGGGTTACGCCTTCGCCTGCTTACAGGACGCTGAGAGGTGCTCTCGCGCAGCTGCCGCCGCCGATCGCTGTCGACGGGACGGCGCTTGAGCTGTTCGGGTTGCGCATCTCGGTGATCCGCCCTAAAACACGTGATTACAGTGATCTGCATATGAATCTGATAAAATCGTCTTTTTTGTGTCTCGGGCTCGGATGCCTGAGCGCCGCCTGCAGTCCCGAAGACGGCGGTGCCGCGTCGGCTGCATCCGCTCCGTTCACGGCGAGCGGCGAGCCGCGAACCGTTGTTGTGTATTTCTCTTGCTCGGGCAACACGGCGAAGCTCGCTGAGCGCATCGCTGAGGTGACGGGAGGCCGTACTTGGCGCATCGAGGCCGAACAGCCGTACACGGCGGCAGACCTCGACTACGAGGTGGCCGATTCGCGAGCGAATCGCGAGCAGCAGGATGCAGCCTCGCGCCCCGCCATCAAGGGGCATTGCGAAGACCTGGCTGCGGCGCAAGTCGTTTTCATCGGCTATCCGATTTGGTGGGGTGAAGCTCCGCGCGTCATCTCGACCTTTTTGGAGCAGCATGATCTCGGCGGTAAAATCGTCGTGCCTTTCTGCACGTCGGGCTCAAGTCCGCTGGGGGAAAGCGATGTGCATTTGCACGCTCTGGCGCCCGACGCCCACTGGAAGCCCGGCAAGCGGCTCAGCACGCACGAATCGCTTCGCGCGCTCAAGCTGTGGATTGAGGGGTTGGAGCTGCCTGCCGCGCAGCGCTGAGCACCCGCGTTTGTTCTCACTTTCAGAATCATCTCATCTTAAACATATTTGAATTATTATGGACTCTTATTACAGTTTCGATCATTATGTTCCCACCCGTTTTCTGTTCGGGGCGGGCAAGCTTGGCGCACTCGGCGATCAGAGCATGCCCGGTCGCAAGGCTCTTGTGGTTATATCAAACGGCCGTTCGACGCGAGCCTACGGGTATCTCGATCGCACGCTGGCTGAGTTGAAGCGCGCCGGTGTGGAATCCGTGGTCTATGACGGCATTGAGCCGAACCCCACGGTGGAGAATGTGAACGGCGGTGCGGCCGTCGCGAAGCGCGAGGGCTGCGATTTCCTCGTGGCTCTCGGGGGCGGCAGTGTGATGGATGCCGGCAAGGGGATTGCGCTGATGGCGACCAATTCCGGCGAGCTGTGGGACTACGTGCCCGTGGGATCCGGCAAGGCGCAGGCGCCGCGCGTGGCGCCATTGCCCATTATCGCGGTGACGACGACGGCGGGCACCGGCTCGGAGGCTGATGCATCCGGCGTCATCACGAAGCTTGATACCTTTGAAAAGGCCTTTATCAGCCATCCGTCGCTTTTCCCCCGGCTCTCGATTATTGATCCGGAGTTGATGACCAGTGTCCCGCCGCATTTGACGGCTTTTCAGGGCTTTGACGCGCTCTTCCACAGTGTGGAGGGGTACATCGCCAAGGGAGCGAACCTCATGAGTGATATGTTTGCGCTGGAGGCCGTGCGGCACCTCGCGGCTTGCCTGCCGCGCGCGGTGAAGGACGGCAGCGACCTTGAGGCTCGCACGCGCGTTGCTCTGGGCAATACGCTGTCGGGCTTTGTCATGTGCCTGACGCTGATTACCAGCGAGCACGGTATGGAGCACGCTCTTTCGGCCTATCACCCGAATCTTCCGCACGGCGCGGGCTTGATCATGATCAGCAAGGCTTATTATGAGTTCTTCGTGAGCCGTCACGCCTGCGACGATCGCTTCGTGCGCCTCGCGCAGGCCCTGGGCATGCCGGAGGCGGACAAGGCGGAGGACTTCATCACGGCGTTGGTGCGTCTGCAAGAGGCCTGCGGTGTGGCCGATTTGAAGATGTCCGACTACGGGATTTGCCGCAGCGAGTTCCCGAACTTCGTGCACAATGCGCGTGAGGTCATGGGGGTGATGTTCACCAGCGACCGCGTCGCGATGAGCGATGAGGACGTGCTTGAGGTGTACGAGAAGTCTTGGAAGTAAGCCGCCCGAATTTCAGAGCGGCACGCGGCGGGGGCTACCCGGCTGCGTGCCGCTTTTCGTTGTGGGGCAGGGGCCGTGAGGGTACGGTGTTGAGGGCTGCGCGTGAAGGCGGCCTGCGAAGGAGTTTCAGCGCAGCCAAGCGAGAAATTCCTTGTTGCCTTCCATGCCCTTGATGGGGGAATCGGCCACGCCCATCCATTCGCGGTGAAGTTCTTCGGTGACGAAGAGGCGTATTTTCTCGACGGCTCGCCGATGGAGGGCGGGGTCGCGGACGATGCCGCCGGGGCCGATGTCTTCGGGCTGTAGTTCAAACTGCGGCTTGATGAGCACCAGCATGTCGCCGCCCTCCTCCAGACAGTCGTAGGCAGCGGGCAGGATTTTGGTCAGCGAGATGAAGGAGACATCGCTGACGATGAGCTGCACTTTTTCACCCAGATCGGCCGGGGTCATGTACCGCGCGTTGAATTGCTCCTTGACGATGACGCGCGGATCGCTCCGCAGCTTCCAGACCAGCTGGTTCGTCCCTACGTCGACGGCGTGTACGCGCAGGGCGCCGTTCTGCAACAGGCAGTCGGTGAAGCCGCCCGTCGACGAGCCGATGTCGAGGCAAATTTTCCCCTCGGCCTTGACGGGAAAGGCTTGGAGGGCTCCCTCGAGCTTGAGCCCGCCCCGGCTGACGTACTTGGGTCGATTCTTGACGGTGAGGGGCAGGTCGTCATCGACTTTTGTTCCGGGCTTCGTGACGGGCTGGTCCTTGACCAGCACTTCACCGGCCAGAATGAGCCGCTGCGCCTGCTCCCGCGAGTCCACCAGACCGCGAGAGACGAGCAAAAGGTCCAGTCTCTGCTTGGGCATATCGGTTCCGAATGCAGTGCTGCGTCAGCGCGTTCTAAGGCCGCGGTTCTGCCCGGGCATGAGGACGCGCTTGCGGGGGGTGCTCTGCTGCGGCCTCGTGGTGGCGCCCGAGCGGCTGCTCACCGTGGCATAGCGCGTGTTGGTGCTCGGCTTCGGCTGTGTCGTGACCGTTGAAGCGGCGGGGCGCACGGGTTTCTCGGCTTTTGTCTGATTCTGGCTCACCGATGAGGGGGTGGGCTTCTTGGTGAGGGCCGGCTGTTGGGGCTGCGCAGGCTGCGGCGCGGGGGTGATTTGAGGTTGATTCTGGCCGGTGGTCGCAGGCGCGGATGTCGGGCGAGGGGCGATGCGCTCCGGAGCGACGTCGCGAGCTGCGGGTTTGGCGGCGGGTGCCGCAGGCTTTGCCGCTTGCGGCGCGGGCCTGTTGATGTAGCTGACGCGGGCATTGCCCGTGCTGACGTCCATCTGCGTTGTATCGCAGGCCGTCAGCGCCAACAGAGAAAGCAAGGAAAGACTGAGGATTTTCATGAGGAGGGAGGGGGATGGGGGTTATGTGTTATTGTATCAGGGACGGAAAGAGCAGGGCGGTGCAAGACGTCCAGCCCGAGAGGGTCGAAAAGATGAGAAAGGCTCCCGAGACGAGGCGCACGGCATCGCGGCCGAGCCGCGTTTGTTCTTCATTCGGCGCCGGAGCCAAGCTTGCCATGAGGATCCAGAGCGAGGCCATCCAGAGCAGCAGATTGAAGGTTTGATACGCGGCGCCCAAATAGGGCTCTGAGTACTCGGGGCCGAGGTTGTTGAGGACGTAGAAGGCGACCTGCGGAACAATGGCCAGAACGGCAAATTCGGGCCGCAGTCCGCCGCAGCCCCGCATGGTGTAAAGCCGCAGCCAGACGAGGGTCCAGCAGGCAAGAGCCAACACGGAGCCGATGGCGAGGGCGGCAGCCGAGCCGAAAAAGCCGCTGATGGTCGTGCCGGCGTTGAGCAGCATGACCACCGGCAGCAGCAGGTAGAGGTACAGGCGTCGATTCATGCGAGCGATCAGCCGAGCCATTTCCAGGTGATGGGCACCTCGATATCCGGATGCAGGCTTCGCATCGCGGGGCTGCCCAGAGCGCAGTCCTCAAGAGCTTGGCGGTGGGGCGTGTCGGCCGGCAGCGGCACGCAGATTTCCGTCTCGATGCGGGCGATGCGGCGAGGATTGGCGCTCATGACCTTGCTGACTTCAATGCTCAGCCCGGAGAGGTCGAGCCCCTTTTGTTCAGCGTAGATGCCCATGATGGTCGTCATGCAGGCTGCCATGGCGGAGCACATCAAATCCGTTGGTGAAAAAGACTCGCCTTTGCCGTGATTGTCGACGGGAGCGTCGGTGAAAATCGTCGTGCCGGAAGGTTCATGCTGCAAGGCGCAGTGCAGCCCGCCCTGATATGTTATCTTACACTTGACCATGAGTTCATCATAGCGCAGCAATGCCCGCGCGTCAAGACGCGATTCGCGCCGTTCTGCGTCACGGTGAATGAACAGCTGCCGATCGCACTGCGATTCGAACTCTTTGTACCGCGCCTACCGCTGCGACGGCGGTCGCTGCGTCGTGTTTTCAATCTCGTGCGCCTTGCGCGCGACCGTTCGGTGCGGCGCCGTGACGTGACCACGTCGCGCAGACGCACGGGGCGCGTGCCGCAGCGCTTCCTGAGGTGCACAAGAATACTCTCAGGCGCGCCGAACCCCTCCGCCGCCATACGGCGATGGTTCGGCAGCCCATTGCCGCGCCATAGGGAAGCGGAAAGACGCTTTGTTCTGACTTCGCATAATGCATGTAATGCAAAATAGCCGTCAATTCATACGGTGTCGGACTTTTACCTTGATTTGCTTCGGGGGTATGGTAGAATAGCCCCGCGTATGAGTATGGTAACCGCAGAGCATTTGCACAAAGTGTTCGGGCGCTTTGTCGCCGTCTGTGATGCCTCGTTTAGCATTGAGAAAGGCGAGATTGTCGGCTTTCTCGGACCGAACGGAGCCGGCAAGACCACGACCATGAAAATGCTCACCGGCTACATGCCCCCGACGGCCGGCACGGCCAGCATTGCCGGCTACGACATTCTGGACCACCCCCTCGACGCGCGGCGGCACATGGGCTACATGCCGGAAAGCGTTCCGCTCTACGACGATATGCGCGTCTACGACTATCTCGACTACCGCGCACGGCTCAAGGGTATTCACTCGGCGGACGTGTGGCAGCAGGTCGGCAACGCTATTGATCGCTGCGGGCTTGAGCCGAAGCGCCGCAGCATGATCAGCACCCTCTCCAAGGGCTACAGGCAGCGCGTCGGCTTGGCGGATGCGCTGCTCGGCAAGCCGGATCTGCTCATTCTCGATGAACCGACGAACGGACTGGACCCGAACCAGATTCGCCAGATACGCGAGCTGATTCGCTCCTTGGCCAATGAGCACACCGTCATCCTCTCCACTCACATCCTCAGCGAGGTTGAGATGATTTGCAACAAAGTCATCATCATCGAACAAGGCCGCATCAAAGCTGCTGACACACCCGCCAATCTGACGGCGAATCTCCGGGCGGCCGGACGCGTTTCCATCGAGTTCAAGGGAGCGCTTGAGCCGGTGGTCAAAGCGCTGGAGTCCCTGCCCCCGGTCAAGAAAGTAATCCACGAATCGACGCTTCCCGGCGGCTGGGAGCGCCTGCTCGTCAGGGCCGAACCCGGCACGGACACGCGCGAAAAGGCAGCGGCCATTGTCACGGGCCTCGGATATCCGATACGCCACGTCTACCGCCACATCCCCAGCCTCGAAGACGTCTTCGTTGAAATGACGCGACACGACTGAGCCTTGTCCGGCAGAAACTCCTGCCCTATCCCTTCCCCTTCTCTCCCCCCCTTCTCCGCAACAATCACATGGCAACCGAAGAGAACCCTCACCAAACAACCGCCACTGATTCCTCGCCGTCTTTTGCGGCGAGATGCCGCTCCTGCGTGCGCGCCGCCCTCGGCAACACCGCCGGCTCCGCCTTCAGTTATCTGCGAACCCTGCGCGTGATTTACGGCAAAGAGCTCAAGAGTTTTCTCTGCACGCCCTTCGGCTGGGTCATCCTCGCCTGCACGATGGGTCTTCAGGGCTTCTGGCTGCAAACCGTGCTGCAAATCATGAGCAATGCGACCGGTGACAGCGTGATGTATTACATGCTCAACAGCGTCTACTTCTGGTTTTACTTCATCTTCATCTTCGCGCTCATCACCATGCGGAGCTTTGCCGAAGAGGAGCGCATGGGCACGCTGGAGGGCCTGCTGACCGCGCCGGTGACGACGACGCAAATTGTTCTCGGCAAATATTTAGCTGCATACACCTTCTACCTCATCCTCTGGGTGCCCATGATGCTCTACCCTTGGATGAGCCACCTCGGCAACGTCTACACCAGCATCAAGTACGGCATCACCCCCGAAGGCGTCATCGAGTACCGCCTCTCCGACTGGTTCGGCGGTTTCTCGATTCTCGCACTCACCGGTCTCTTCTTTACGGCATTGGGCATGGCCTGCTCGGCGATGACGCGCAGCCAGATCATTGCGGGCATCCTTTGCTCCTGCATGATGATCAGCTATTACTTCCTCGGCCGCTTCACCGAGCTCTGGGGAGAGTTCCCCGCGGCGCCGATTTTCCACTACCTCTCGTGCACGGAGCATGTCGGCGACTTCTCGAGAGGCTTGGTGGATACGCGCCCCGTCGTCCTCTATGTCACCTTGGCCCTTCTGACGCTCTCCGTCACCCGGCGCATCGTCGACTACCGCCGCTGGCGGCGATGAGATGACACGCATCGCCCCTGAGCCCTTCGGTTCATCATACCCCCCCTTCCCTCCCCGAACATACAACATGAGCAACAGCGATTTCAAAGGCCATCCCGAAGCTCGGCGCGTCAGAAGAAGCCCTCTCGCGTGGATCAACCTCGTTCTGCTAGTCATCATCGTCATCGCCTGCAATTACATCAGCGAGCGCGAGTACGTGCGCCACGACCTGACGGAGGACGAGCGCTTCACGATCTCGGAGCGAACGATCAACACGCTTTCCAGCGAGCGCGTCCAGTCGCGGGAAACCCCGGTTCGCATCATTTTCGCCTTCAAGCAATCGACGCCCAACTATGCGCGGATGCGCGCGCTGCTGGAGGAATACGAGCGCTACGGAAAGGGCAAGATCGAGGTCGAGTACTTCGACCCCATCCGCCAGCCCAACCGCGCCCGAGAAATCTCTCAGATCTACAACACGCAATTCAAGCAGGATCTCTGCGTCATTGACGCGCGTCCCAACCCCAGCGAACCGCTCATGACCTTCTCGACCGAAGCGAGCGAGAGTCGGCACGTGCGCATCTGCCCCGGGGCCACCTTCATTCGCTACGAGGTTCTCCCCGACGGCTCGCGCCGCGCGGTCGCGCTGATGATGGATGAAGTTGTCTGCTCATCGCTGACCAAGGCCATTGAGGGCGACATGCGAACCATGTATGTCATCGAGGGCAAGGGCGGTGTTTCGCGCGACGATACGGCATTGCTCGAGCTGCTCGGGCAGATCAACGGCTCGCTCAACATCGGCCTGAAACCGCTCTCGCTGCACAACCTGAGCGCCATACCCGAGGATGCCGAGGGTCTCCTCATCGTCTCGCCGCAGACTGATTTCACCGAGGATGAGATCAACCTGCTCAAGGACTACTGGAACAATCGCGGCGGCCGCAACTCGATCTTCATCGCGCTGAACCCTCTTCAGACGAACCTGCCCCACCTCTACCGCTTCATCCGCGAACAGGGCATCCGCCCGAATGCGGACAACGTCATGCTGCGCGAAAGCAATCGGCCGCAGTATGACATCTCGGCCGTTTTCCCGAAAAGCCTCAACTGCGCCCGCAGCTTCTGGAACGGGACGACGCACGTCGACGGCCTGACGATGTCCCTCTCGCTCGAGCACGGCGATGAAGATCTGGCCGCTCTGCGCCGATTGAGCATCTACCCGCTGCTGATGACGACGCCCGAATACTACGGCGAAACGCGGACGGGCCGCAAGGCTGCTTTCGACCCGAGCGAGGACATCGAGGGCCCCCTCTGCATCGCAGCTGCCGTCACCAAAGGCCGTCCGCAGGATCCGAACAACCTCAATACCCTCATCGTCATCGGCAACACGGACATGCTCAAGCTTGAAAATGCCCGCGCCGAGCAGCGCGATTACCTGCGCACCATCTGGGCTTGGATGAGTGATCGCCCCGAGTACGCCGGCAAGAGCTCGAATCAGGATCTGAGCATCAAAATTGACCTCAATCGCCATTCGCGCAGCGCCATCGAGTTCCTGACGCTCATCTTCATGCCCGGCGCCGCGCTCCTCATCGCCTTCTTCATCTGGAACACGCGCCGCCATTGACACCTGTCGCTTCACCACCACTCCGCATCCGTCTATGAAAGCCCTCTCGACCATCTTCCTCTCCGTGCTGGCAGCCTTCATGCTTGCCTGCGCGGTTGTGCTGACGATCGACGGGAATCTGGCGCGCATTCTCGGTTGGTATCGCTTTGAGCCCGGGCGCCCGCTCTTCTCGGATGCCAACATGGAGCGCATCGACGAGGTGAACTGGATGCGCATCTCCGACCTGCACGATCGCATTGAATGCGAGCGAGACGAAAACGGCGTCTGGTGGATCATCTATCCCTTCCGCGACCGCATGTCCGAGCAGGCGGCCTACGGCATCCTGAACTTCACCGCGCAGGCTCGGCTCGTCGATACCCTGCCCCTTTCCGTCAGCACGGATAAGGAGCGCGCCCGCGAGTTCGGCGTTGAGACATCGCCCATCCACGTCACGCTCAAAGTCCCCACCGACGAGAGCCACCACACCACCGTGGCGCGTTACACCCTCGGCAACGAGTCCCCGTGGTATGAAAGCGTCGGCGACGGTCAGACCGTCGTGCGCACGAATTACCTCAGCACGGATTTTTACAGTGATGACAAGCGCATCCACGTCGTCACCGGCAACCTGCGCTCCGTCTTTCAGAACGGCCTGTACGCGCTGCGGGATCCCAAACCCCTGCACTTTCATCCGCAGCAACTGCGGAGGTTGACGATTGCACGCCCGTCTCACCCCAGCGAAGCCCCTCTGAGCTTGGAGCGCTCGGATGCCAAGGCCGCATGGCGCATCACCGGCCCCATCCGTGCGGCCGCCGATCAGCCCAAGGTGGACAAGCTCATCAGCAGCTTGGCCTCTCTCACGGCGCTGAAGGTCGATGACGAGAGCGCCGTCGAGCTCCCCGAAACGCCGGAGTACTGCATCGAGCTTGAATCCGAGGGCTCCGAAGAGAGCCCGAAGCTCTTGATATATCCCTCTTTCACCTCGCCCTCCGATGAGCGCCAGCTCTGCTACGCGAAAGTGACAGACCGTCCGGTCGTCTTTACGCTGCAGGCGAGGCGCGCCATCAAGAAGGTGCCGGCCTACGCCGACATCATCACGGCGGTGACCAGCGTGCCCGTCCTGCCGGAGCAGGAGATGGCGGGGCTGCTTTCCGGAAGCGGCATTGTCTACATCGACGAGCTGCCTCTACAGCTGGACAGTCTGCGCTCCCTGCTCTTTGCGGACAAGGTCGACGTCAAAGACATCAGCCGCATCATGCTGATCTCCGGCTTCAGCAGCGCCCCGCTCTTCCTCAGGCAGATACCCGGCAATGCCGAGAGCGGCGTGCAGGACGTCTGGCTGTACTCAGCCGAAGGGCAGCGCGAGGCTGAGGCGGATCCGACCAAGGTCAAACAACTGGCGATCGGATTGAGCTCGATTCCGGTCGAACGCGTGCTCAAAGACATCGGCCCCGGCGAAGATGCGGGCGCCGCCATGAGAAGCTTTGAGCTCGACAGGCCGGATTACACGCTCGTCATGGTTCCGACGCCCTGTGCGCTGCGCGCCACGCTCTTCGGGCAGGACATGCCGCTTCTTCGCGATCGCTCCCCCCGCACCTTCCTCATCAAACGCCGCATCGACCCGGAGACGCAGCGCAGCATGTGGGTGGGCATGGAGGAAGGCGGCAACAAGATTTGCGAGCTCAGCACGGCTCTCACCCGCCAGCTCTCGACGCGCAGCACGTACTGGGCGAGTCGAAGCCTCTTCCACTTCCCCATCTCGGCGCTGCAACATCTCACGCTCAGCGACGGCACGGCCACCCTCGAGCTGCAGTATGATTACATCGGCGATTCGTGGAGCGGCAACGTGAACGGGCAAGACGTCTCGCCTCAGATCAACCCCCACCGCTCGACCTTTTACCTGCGCCAAGTTCAACATCTTCAGGTCGATAGCTGGCTGGAGCGAGGGGACCCCGATGCCATCAAAGCGCTCCTGAAGCCGGCTTTCACCGTGACGCTGGATCTGGAGATGACCGATTATTCGTCGGCCGAGGCCGTCGTCATCGAGCAGGCGGACGACGTGAGCAGTTCCGGCATGCCGCTTGACGCGGGGACAATGACCAACAAAGAGCTGGCGCAAGAGATGCTCACCGAGAAGGGCGAGACGGACGAAGCCATGCGGCGCCTCGCCATGGATGCGCTGCCCGTCATCAAAAAAACATATACACTGGAGATCGCCCCCTCAGGTGCCGACTTCTTCTACGGGCGCATCCGAGAGACGGGAGAACTCTTCATCCTCAACAGCAAAATCGGCAAGGCCCTGCTGAGTGCCGGTCTGCTCGACCCGTGACACATTCGCCCCTCCCTTCACCGCCTTCCCTGAATAATTCCGAACACCGATAACACTAACATCAATCCGAGCATCTATGATAAAAGAAATCCTGACTCTGGCAGCAGCCGCCACCGCTGTCTGCTCCCTTCCTCTCAACGCCGCGGAACCGCCCAAGCCCTGCGGAGCCGTCCCGACGAAGCAGCAAGTAGACTGGCTGCGCATGGAGTGGTATGCCTTCGTGCACTTCGGGCTCAACACCTACACCAACCGCGAGTGGGGCTACGGTGATGAGAAGCCCGACCTCTTCAAACCCGGCCATTTTGATGCCGACGCCATTGTCTCGACCTTCAAAAAAGCCGGTATGACGGGCATGATTTATACGGCCAAACACCACGACGGTTGGTGCGCCTGGCCCACTAAAACCACGGAGCACAACATTACCAAATCCCCGTGGAAGGACGGCAAGGGCGATGTTGTCAAAGAGTTTGCTCAGGCCTGCAAGAAGCACGGCATTAAATTCGGCACGTATCTCTCGCCTTGGGATCGCAACTGCGCGGAGTACGGACGCAAAGGCTACCTGAAGGTTTACTACGCGCAGATTCGCGAGCTGTTGACGAATTACGGCCCCATCTTCGAGATCTGGTTTGACGGTGCCAACGGGGGTGACGGCTTCTACGGCGGCGCTCGCGAGAAGCGCAACATCGGCAATGCGGACAAGTATTACAACTTTGAGGAAGTCGTGCGCATCATTCGCTCCATCCAGCCGGATTGCATCATCTGGGGTGCCGGCGGCCACGGCGACGTCACGTGGGGCGGTTCGGAGAAGGGCCACGTGCGCCTGCCTCTCTGGAACCCCACCAACATGGGCAAAAAGAACGAGAAGTGGATTTCCCTCGAAGGCGATACGCCCATCAACCACGCCGGCTGGTTCTGGCATCCCGGCCAGTCCAGCAAGGTGAAGTCGCCTGAGGTGCTCATGCAGGTCTACCTCGACAGCGTGGGGCGCGGCGCCAACCTCATTCTCAACGTGGCACCCGACCGCGACGGTCGGCTTGACCCGGCGGACGTCGCCTCGCTGCTGAAGTTCGGCGAAAATCGTCGTCGTCTGATTTCCAATGACTATGCCCTCGGCGGCAAGGTCGAGGCCAGCGAGGTTCGCGGCAATGACAAGCGCTTCGGCGGGGACAAGCTCACCGACGGCGACATCGAATCCTACTGGTGCCCGAACGACGGCACGACGAGCGGCGAGCTTGTCGTCACGCTCGATAAGCCCGTGACCTTCGACGTCGTGCGCATCCGCGAGCAGATTCGCCTCGGCCAGCGCGTGAAGGACTACCGCATCGAAGCCTTCGTCGACGGCGAGTGGAAGGTCGTTGACCCCGGCGCCAAGGAGCTCATGGCGAATCAGCAAGGCAAGCCCGACAAGGACAAGCTGACGGCGCCGCAAAAGACCATCGGCAATCAGGCGCTGCGCCGCCTCGACGCACCCGTGACGACCGATCGCGTCAAACTCGTCATCACGGATGCCCGCGCCTGCCCCTGCATCTCGGAGCTCTCCCTGTTGCGCATGCCGCGGGAAATCAAGGCCCCGACCATCAGCCGCAAGGGGGCGGAGGTCAGCATCGAATCTCTCGAGGGCTATGAGATCATCTACACCACGGACGGCTCGGAACCCACCGTCAAGTCCAAGGTCTTTGACGGCAGCCTCAAGGCTCCGCGCACCTGCACCATCAAGGCGGCTTATCGCGACACCAAAGACGGTGAAATCGGCTCGACCGGTGCTGTCAGCTTCGGCGAAGCCAAGGTCGGTTGGAAGTCCAAGACGGGCGAAGACGCCATTGACGATAATCCCAACACTTTCTGGAAGGGCGAGAAGGCCGGAGACAGCATGGTCATTGATCTCGGTCGCACGACCACGATTAACGCCTTCTCTTACCTGCCGCGTCAGGACGGCAAGTTCGAGGGTATGACCGATCAGTACGTCTTTGCCGTCAGCGCCGACGGCGAGAGTTGGCGGAAGGTGGCCGAGGGCGAGTTCTCCAACCTGCGGGCCAATCCCATCGAACTCAAGGTCGACCTCGACAAGAGAGTCAAGGCTCGCTACGTGCGCTTCACGGGCAAACGAGCCCTTGAGGGCCAGGGCGTGACGGCGGCGGAAATCAACGTCTTCTCGCCGGAGGGGAAAGCCTCGAGCGGCAAGAAGGCCAAGAAGGCCAAGAAGAGCAAGAAGAGCAAGAAAAGCCGCCGCAACAAGTAAACATCGCAGCTCGGATACCCCATCCCATGGCTACCTGGCTTTGGCAGAAGAGCGTATCCCGCGAGCATGAAAGCCTCTGGCAGGAGCGCCTCGCCGCCCTGCCGGGGCTTGTCTTCTCTGAGGGATTCAACGCAAGCCGACTAAGCATCAGCGTTTACACGGACAACCTCGAGGAGGCTCTCGTGCTTGAGGCCTGCTACGGCGGCAAGAGCGAGCTCCTTGAAGAGACGGACTGGGTCGCGGACTCGGCTCCGCGCCACCTGCCCCCGCTGCGCATTCGCAATCGACTGGTCATAACAAGCAGCGAAGACCCCGATGAGCTGGCGCGTCTGCGCGAGCAGTATCCCGGTCGCATCGTGCTGAGCTTTCCGCCCGAAATGGCCTTCGGCACGGGCAATCATGCCACGACCTCAAGCTGCCTTCGCCTGCTCTGTGACTACGCCCGAGCACACAAGCAAAAGCCTTGGACGCTCACCGACATCGGCTGCGGCACCGGCGTGCTGGCCCTGGCCGGGCTGCGGCTCGGCGCACGCAGCGCCATCAGCTTCGATTTTGATGCGAAAGCCGTTGAGGTGGCGACGCGCAACATCGCCCGCAACGGCGGCGGCGAGCAGCTGAGGCTCTTTCAGGCCGACGTCTTTGAATGGGCTCCGGCGCCCGGAGAAGAGGCGGACCTCGTGCTGGCCAACCTCTTTTCCGGCGTCCTGCAGAAAGCCTTCCCGCGCCTGACGGCGGCCATGAAGCCCGACGGCGTGCTCATCATCTCGGGCATCCTCAACAGTCAGGCGGAAGAAACGCTGCGAGCGGCCGAAAACGCGGGGCTCTGCGTTGACAAGGTTGTTCGTCGCGGGAAGTGGACCACGGCTCAACTCCATCGCTCATGAACATCCTCGCCCTTGAAACCTCGCAGCCGGACGCCTCGCTCTGCCTCCATTCGGGCGGCAGCGTGTCCTTCGTGCGGCAGTGGCATGCCGAGCGCAACCACGATGCGTATTTGTTCCCGGCGCTGCGCGACGCGCTGAACCTGCTGGGCGATGAATCGCTGGATCTCATCCTCGTCGGTGCCGGCCCGGGCAGCTACGGCGGCGTGCGCGTCGCGCTGGCCGCAGCCGTCGGCCTGAGCATGGTGCGGGGGGCGCCCGTCGTTGCCTTGCCGTCGTGGTTGCAGTTGACCAAGGACGGCATGAGCATTTTCTCCGACGCGAAGCGCGGAGGCTGGACGCTTCAGCCACCCGATGGCGACCTGCGCGTGGTGGGTGCCGATGAGCTCAGACAGCTGGCGGCCGACGGCGCATCACTCGGCACGGTCGAGACCCGGGAGCATCTTGCCGCGCTCGGGCTTCCGACGTCCGTCCCCTGCTCTCTGCGGCCTGATGCCGAGGGCCTCGTTGCCTCGTGGCTCGCCCTCAGCCCCGACCGCCGACAACACTTCGCCGGCAAACCCGCCGAGCCCATCTACGTGCGCCCGCCGCACATTACGGCCGCCAAACACAAACCCTGGGAAATCCGCGCCTGACGGCGCCGCCGCCCCCCTCCTCCTTCCGAAGCCCGCCATGCCGCAGACTGCCGAATCCGCTCCCATCGTTCACTGCTGCCAGCGCTGCGGCGCCTGCTGCCGTTGGGAGGGCGACGTCAAAGTCAGCGCAGATGAGATCAGCGCCATCGCGGCCTACCTCGGCATGGAGGAGCAAGACTTCATCGAACGCTACTGCCGTCTGCGCCGCGACCGCCGCGGGCTCTCCCTCATCGATGCGGCAGACGGCGCCTGCATCATGCTCACCCCCGAAGGCTGCCGCATCCAAGCCGTCAAGCCGCAGCAATGCATCGACTTCCCGCAGCGCTGGAACTTCCCCGGCTGGGAGAAACTCTGCCCGGGCGCCGGCAAAAGCGCCCCTCAAGCATAAGCGGCCTCCGTCGACACAAATCCCATGAACGAGCCTCGGCAGCACTCTCAGCTCAAACGCCTCGGTCTGGCCATCGGCCGCCTGTGGCTGTGGGCTCGCGGCGCCCTCTTCGGCCTCATCACGCACGTTCCCCAGCGACTCGCTCCGAAAGAAGAAGATCGCCACAGCTATCCCGGCACCATCACCGACCTCTTCGCCTCCATCATGCACCAAGTGCAGGGGCTGAGCCTCGATGATATGGATACCACGATGGATATCCTGCGCTACGACTTCCCGAACGTCGAGCACATCTGGCTGGCCGAGCGCTTCCGCAAAGCCTACGAATCAGGATATTCCCTCGACGCCACCCTCCGCGTCGCCGCCGTCGGCCGCACGGAGGCCGAGCTCGTTTCTCTATCGCTTGAAATCTTCACGATGCTGCATCGCGTCGGCGGAGACCTCACCAATCCGGATCTCTTCGACCGTGTGACAACGGGCCTCAACCTGCCGGGGTTGGCCGCACAGATCGAGAAGCTGGTCCGAACCCCCGGTGCGGAGGCCCTTCAACCGATGGAGAGCGTTCGCTTCTCCACGACCTTCGGTGCCGGCAACATTCTGCTCGGCGCGGAGGACGAAGGCGTCAGCTTCCGCGCGCTGAGCTGCTCGCGCCTTCTCATCATTATCAACGACAGTCAGGTGCCGCTCAAAGTCCGCGAGCGCATCCTGCACTGCGGCGATGTCCTCCCGCTCTCCTCCGGGCACGCCATTGAGCTCAAAAACAGCATCCTGACCTATAAGTCCATACGCTTCTTCCTGCAGATGAAGTACACCGGACTCAAGATGGTCAACTACCTGCACCTCTCCGGGGACAGCGCCACCTTCACGCGCCTGCGCCAGCGCAACAGCGTCGCGCGCATCAGCTTCGGACAACACGTCGAAATCGAAGTGCTCAAGGCGGCGCCCGGCTTCAGCATCGACGGTCACCGGCTCTACCAAGGCAGCACCCTCTGCACCTCGTACTTCACCCCCTTCTTCATTGCCGAGCAGGGGCCCTACACCTTCTCGGATCTCAACGAATCCGACGAGCCGGGCGGCAGCTTCCTGCTCGACCCGACGAATCGCAAGGTGCTCGTCTCGAACCTGCCGTACATGAACCGCCCGGGTGTTCTGCGCCTCACGCCGGGCCTGGCTCCCGGCATCGTGCTGGAGGTGAGCTACTCGCGCAACAGCAACACCGGAACCCTGCGCATCCTCGAGGGTGACGCCTCCTCTCTCACCGTGGGAGACACCCCCGTGCGCGGCACCGCCGAGCTGAAAGACGGCGACCTCATCCGCCTGAGTGCCGCGCAGTACCTGCGCTGCCGCTTTGCGTCGGGCCTGCTCGACGAAGAATCCTGCGCCATTGACGTGCTGCGCGTGCGCGGTCTCACCCGCGACTTCGTCCGCGCCGGCCGCGTCGTCGACAACATCGACTTCGTGCTCCGACGCGGCGAGATGGCCTGCATCCTCGGGCCGAGCGGCTCGGGCAAGAGCACCCTGCTGAGCATGCTCGCCGGGCACTTGGAACCCTCCTTCGGCACCGTTCATTACAACGACGAACTGCTGCACACCGGCTCCACCGATCTGCGGCGCCGCATCGCCTTCATCCCGCGCGAAGACATCCTCGACGAGGCCATGACCGTCGGTGAGCATGTCTACCAAGCCTCCGTCATCCGCCGCCCCGCCCTCAACCACGCCGACCGCATGCGCCGCGTGCTGGCCGTGTTGAGCTTCACCGGCCTCGGCCACCTCTACAAACGCCGCGTGGGCCGCGCCGGCGAACGCACCATATCGGACGGCGAACGCACGCGCCTCAACCTCTCGCTCGACCTGACCGGAACGGCCGAAGTCTTCCTCATTGATGAACCCATCAGCGGTCTGGCCTCCGGCGACGCCGAACGCGTCATTCAGACCTTGGAAGAAATGTCGGCCGGGCGCATCCTCATCTGCAGCCTGCACCGCCCCTCGCTCTCCCTGCTCAAGCGTTTCCGCAAAGTCATGGTGCTCGACTCGCACGGGCACATGGCCTTCTGGGGAAGCCCCGACGAGATGATCAAATATTTCCAGTCGGCAGCGCGCGAGCTCAACCTGCACATCATGCCGGAAGCCTCCCGCGCCGGCGGAGCCGACTTTGTCTTCGAAGTGCTCGAGGCGCCGTTCCGCAACCTGCTCAAGAAGCACGCCCTGAGCACGAGCCTCTGGCAAGAGCGCTACGAGCGCTACGCCTACCGCCAGCGCATCAACCGACAAGACGCCGACGAAGGCCTGCCGCACAACCGCATCCCCCCGATGCCCAAGCGCAGCCCGGCCGAGCTGCTGCGCCTCTTCTTCATCTGGGTCATGCGCACCTTCCTCTCGCGCGTGCGCAGCCGCATGGGTCTCTATGCCCTTCTGCTCGAAGGCCCCGTGCTCGCCCTGCTCATCGCGGGCACCCTGCGCGCCGCCAGCGAAGAGCCCTACACCTTCTACAAAGCCCTTCACATCGGCGAATACCTCTTCCTGTCCCTCGTGCTGGCCATGTTCTTCGGGCTGACGGACGCCGCCTGTGAAATCCTCAAAGATCGCCCCATTCTGCGGCGCGAGAGCAACAGCAAAGTGTTCATCAGCGGCTACCTGCTGGCCAAGACCCTCGTGCTCACCGGCATCGCCGGCCTGCAATGCGCCCTCTACCTCCTCGTCGGCAACGCCATCCTTGAGATTCACGATATGTTCTGGGGGCACTTCGTCGTGCTGCTTCTCACGGCCTTCGTCGGCATAGCCCTGTCGCTGATGGTGTCCGCCTTCGTGCGCTCGGAACGCACGGCCCTCAACATCGTTCCCCTGCTGCTCGTGCCGCAGATTCTGCTGGCCGGAGCCCTCATCAAGTTTGAAGAAATGAATGAGTTCAGCCCCTCGCTGCCCGACGGAATCCTCCCTGCGAGCATCGAAAAGGGCCTCTCCTCCCTGCGCCACCGCGTGGCCTACCAAGACGAAGAAACCCACGATATCCAGTCCAAACCCGTCCCCCTCATCGCCGAGTTCTGCCCCCTGCGCTACGCCTTTGAGATGATCTTCGTCGAGCAGACCTACAACAACCGCTGGGAGCTTGAGACACGCCGCATCAACGACCGACTCAATGAACTCAAAACTAGCGGCTCCGAAGAAGAAATACGCTTCGTGCGCCGCGCCGTTCTGGCTCTCAACGCAACCGTCAGCACCCCCGAGCAAGCCAAAACCCTCCTGCGCCACGTCCGCAAGGCCGCCCTCTGGCACGACGAGAAGTTCTTCGACGACATCATGGAGCGCATCGAGAAGCGAGAGGAACGGCCCGGCGACCAGCCTGTCGAATTCTTCTTCTCGAATCGCAAACTCAGCGCCATGAGTCAGGGGGTTAAAACCGTCCGCAAAGACGCCCGTGCGAACGAATCGCGCGGCTTCTTCCTCTCTACCCGCCAACCCCGCCTCTTCGGGGAGCAGAATCACGAGACGGACGACGGCACCGTCTCGACCATTCACCGCGACGCCGTCTGGCTCTTCCTCATGGGCTTCATCCCCATCCTGCTCGCCGGCTGGCGCCTGCGCAGCATCTGCCGAGGGCGCTGAGTGCGGCAGCGCCTGTTAGCCTTGACAAATGCCCGTGAGCTCGCTACACTCGCGGCATGGATGCAGACAAGAAGAAATCGCTTGCAGCCGTCTCATCCGTCATCTGGAGTGCCCTGCTGACGGTCATGAAGTTCATCGTCGGCCTGATCACCGGCTCGCTGGGTATGCTCTCCGAAGCCTTGCACAGCGGCTTGGATCTGTTGGCGGCCCTCGGCACTCTCTTTGCCGTGCGCATCGCGGCGCGCCCCGCCGACGATGACCACCCGTACGGCCACGGCAAAATCGAAAATCTCACGGCGCTGGGCGAAACGCTGCTCCTTCTCGTGACAGCGGGCTGGGTGATTACCGAAGCCATCGAGCGCCTGATGAATCCGGAATCCCTGCACGTTGAGACTTCCGTCTGGGCCTTCATTGTCATCGCCGTCTCTCTCGTCGTCGACGTCAATCGCGCCGCCATGCTGCGCCGCGTCGCCAAGGAGACCAAGAGCGCGGCCCTCGAGGCAGACGCCGCCCACTTTGCGACCGACATCTGGAGCAGCGCCGCCGTCCTGCTGGGCATCACCGGCGCCGCTCTGGCCGGCATGACCGTCGAGGGCAGCTGGCTGCACTGGCTGCTCATGCGCGCCGACGTCTTTGCGTCTCTCATCGTCGCGCTGCTGATTCTGCACATCTGCAAAGATCTGGGCATGCAGGCCATCAACAACCTCATGGATAAAGCCAACGGAGAAGCCGCCGGCAAAATCCGCGAGCTCATGAAGGATCGCATGCCCGCCTACCCCCTCATCAGCCTGCGCGTCCGCGAAGTCGGCAACCGCGCCTATGCCGACATGTGCGTCGGCGCCCCGAAGGAGCTCCACGTCGACACGGCGCATGAAATCGCCGACGCCATCGAGGCCCTCCTCGCCGACTCCATACCCGGATTGGAAACCATGGTGCACATCCAGCCCATGGAGCTCGAGAACCTGACGCCCAACATGCTCGTGCGCCAGATTGCCCTCGCCCACCGCTTCGGCGTGCACGGCCTCGTGCTGCACGATACCCCGGAGGGGCTGATCGTCTTCACGGACCTCGAACTGCCGGGCGACGCCGTCATGGGCGCGTGGTCCGTCCCCATCCAAGCCTTCCGCTCCGAAGTTCGGCGGCGCCTGCAAGCCGCGCGCGTCGTCGTCCACGTCGAGCCGGATGTGCGCGAGCTTCGGCATTATCCCGCCGAGCTGCCGTCGTCGGAGGTCTGGAAGGAGCGTGTGCGCCGGGTCATGATTGAAATCGGCGCTCCCCTGCCCGACACCATCGACACCTACTGCTGCGACGACCGTCGCCTCTGCATCGTCTCCATCCCCGCCGAGCCCCGCCTCAACGTCAGCGAAAGCCACCTGCGCCTCAAGCAGCTTGAAGAGAAATTGAGTGCCCGCCTGCCCGACACCGCGCGATTCATCGTCGCCTACAGCTGAGCGACGGCTGCTCGACGGCGCGAGCGGAGCCCCGTCCGCATCCCCCATCCCCCGCTGCGTGCGCCCCGTCCCGCCGAGCACGGTCGGCCGTCGCGCGCGAGGCTGCGGCTGAGCCCCCCGGCGGTGAGGGAGGA
Source organism: Candidatus Parakkermansia intestinigallinarum (assembly GCA_019114365.1). Taxonomy (GTDB): domain Bacteria; phylum Verrucomicrobiota; class Verrucomicrobiia; order Verrucomicrobiales; family Akkermansiaceae; genus Akkermansia; species Akkermansia intestinigallinarum. Next base: position 29,290 of record DXFQ01000057.1, read on the forward strand.
ATTCGCATTGAGGGCGGCGCCAAATGAACGCTGCCGCCCGGATGCTGAAAAGCCTTGCCGCTTGACGGAGCCTGAAAGATGTGATAGCCTGAGCGGAACGTAACATGTACCTGCGCTCCCTCCTCATCAACATCTGCTGCATCGCCCTGAGCACGGCGCTCGCCACGGTCATGACCGGTGCCGCCGCGCTGCCGACCGCCGTCTTTGTCACCGTCGTCGTCTGGCTTTGCAATGCCGCTTGGTTCAACGCCGTGTGGCTCGCTCAGTGGCTGTCATTCGGCCGGAAGCTCCTTCGCCGAAACAGAGCCGCCGATGCGGCTGCCGCAGAAGCGTCCGAGTCCGGCGAAGCCGCCAAGTCCCCGAGTGAAACAAGGGGCTCCGTGTTGTTGGCGATGTTCCGAGAAGGCTGGCGACTGATCCGAAAGGACTCCGTTGCCGATTCCGTCGACCGGAAAAGCTACAGGCTCACGGCTCTGTTGCTGTTGCTCGTTCCTCACGGCATCTTTGCCCTCGTCACCCTGATCAACATGCTCTTCGGCGGTCACCTCCCCGACATCATCGGGCTGCCGCTCAGCCCCGCCTTTTACGGCTGCGTTTATCCGGCCGCCATCCTGCTCTGGGGGCTCTCCCTCGGCAAGGCCATCCTGCCCCTATCCCTGAACATCCTGAAGCTCCGCTCCTTCCGGCGCTGAGCAACGGCGGAGCCTCCGCGCCTCGCCCTCGCGGCGGGCGGCGCAGAGCGTCGGCGCGGATGTGCGGAGGTGAGGCTCTGCACCCCTTGACGCGGCCGCCGAGGGACTCCGTTCGGAATTCCGCCCTTCGGCATCGGCCTTCGTCAGAGGACACCGACCGCGGCGGCGCCCCTGTTTGTTGCGGACTCCCCGCTCGTTTTGCAACTCCCCGCTCGTTTTGCAACTCCCTGTTCGTTGGGTGTCCCCGCACCTTGGGCGCCCCCATCGCAGCGCATCGACGGGCGGCCGGATGACGCCCGTTTGAACGCAAGGGACGCAGCGCCGACAAACAAAGGCTCTTCGACCGACAAGCCGAAGAGCCCTTGCGAGATGCGTCAGCGGTGCTGCCGTCAGAGCTTCACCTGCATATTGAGCTGCTCGTCCTCCTCCGTATCGTCGCCGCCGTGAGCCAAAATGAACTGAAGGTCATTGAGATCGAGGCTCGAAGCGAAGCCCTCATCGCCCAGCACGTTGGTGACCAGCTGATTCTTTTGGTGCTGCAGGACGCGAATCTTCTCCTCGACCGAATCGCGCGTCAGCAGGCGGTAGGCAATCACCTTGTTCTTCTGGCCGATTCGGTGCGTACGGTCGATAGCCTGACTCTCCACGGCAGGGTTCCACCACGGATCGTAGAGCACCACGTACGAAGCCGACGTCAGGTTCAGACCGGCGCCGCCCGCCTTGAGCGAGAGCAGGAAGACGCTCGGCTCCTTCGACTCCTGGAAGTGCATGATCTCGGCCTTGCGATCCTTCGTCTGGCCCGTGAGGTAATTGTAGGGCCGCTGCTCGGCCTCGAGGCGCGACTTGATAATCTCGAGCATCGAAACGAACTGCGAGAACACCAGCACCTTGTGACCCTCCTCGCGCAGCTGATCCAGCAGATAAAAGAGCGCGTTGAGCTTGGCGCTCTCCTCGTGAGCATACTTCGGATCAACGAGCCCGGGATGGCAGCAAATCTGACGCAGGCGCATCAGGCCCTGCAGAATGGCGAAGGAGTTCTTCTTCACCGACTCATCCGAATCGACACCGAGCAGCGCCTTCTGAATGCGTGCCAGCTCGGCCTTGTAGAGCTTGCGCTGCACACCCTCCATCTTCGCATAGACCTCCTCCTCAGTTCGGGGCGGCAGATCCTTGGCCACCTGCTGCTTGGTGCGTCGCAGCAGGAAGGGCTTGAGTCGCGCCGCCAAACGATTCTGGCTCTGCGAATCCTTGCGCTTGTCAAAGCGTTTCTTGAAATACGCACGGCTACCCAGCACGCCCGGCATCGCAAAGGCCATCAGAGACCACATATCCAGCAAGCGATTCTCAATCGGCGTACCCGAGAGCACGAGGCGGTTGTAGGCCGTAATCTCTCGCGCCGCCTTGGCCGCCTTCGAATCGGGATTCTTGATCTGCTGGCCTTCGTCGAGGATGACCGTCAGCCACTTGATGGCGTTGATCTGCTCTCCGCAGACGCGCAGCTGCGCGTAGTTGATCACCACCATGTCGTAGTTGGCGAGAATATCGTCCACCCCGGCCTGCTCCTTGTTGCGAATCACCAGCACCCGGACATCGGGCGCGAACTTGGCCGTCTCACTCGCCCAAACATCGAGCACGGACTTCGGGCAGACAATGAGAACGGGCGGAATGACCACCTTGCGGCGCCCCTGCTTGTTGCGCCGCACGTAATCCTCGCGCAGCCAGAGCACATAGGTGATGGACTGAATCGTCTTACCGAGACCCATATCGTCGGCCAGAATACCGCCGAAACCGTTGACGGACAAATAGGCAAGGAAGTGGAAACCCTCAATCTGGTAGGGGCGCAGCGTCGCGTGAAGCGTGCTCGGCACGTCGGGTTTGACGTCGATCTTGATCTCCGCCGTGCGCTCTTTGATGCGTTGCCAAGCCTTCGGGTCAAACACCTCGGCCGCACGCGGATCTGCCAGCTGCAGCGCGTGCATGCGGTGCGTCTCGCCGGAGAGGTCGAAGGGGTCGAGCCCGAGCTTTGTCACGGCGTCGCGCTGCGCGTCATCAAGCTTGATTTCAAGGCGCATCCAGCGGCCGTCATCCATGCGTACGTAGCCGCCTCGGGCCGACACCAGCGAGCGAATCTGCTCCTTAGTGAGCGTCACGCCTTCCACATCTATCACAATGCGGAGGTCGAACCAGTCAATCTCCTGATTCACCACCTCGAAGCGAATCGCCGCCGCCACGGGGTCTGCCAGCAGAGACTTCAGATTGTCGTCCATCTCCACCTTAATCGTCTCGGGAATCGACTTGCACCACTCGGCGAACTTCTCGGGGAACTGCTTGGTGATGCGGCTCTTGAACGATGCCAGCGGCGTGTCGTAGGTGAAGTTCATCTCCTCGAGCAGGTCCGGGATCGGGTAGAGGTAATCGCGCATGAAGCGCAGCAGCGTGCGGTCGTGCACCGGCACCTGCTCCACCACCTCCCAGTCGTCCTTGCCGAGGCGCTCCTTGCGGCGGCCGGGAGCATCCTGCGCCGTCACATCCAGCAGCACGTGCTCCGTCTCGGCACTCGTCAGCCCGCGCACAATCTTCATCGTGAAGGTGGGCTTCATCTCGATGTCCACCACGCGATCCTCGAGACTGGGCGGCAGCGTTGCACCGATCTTGCGCAGGAACTCCACGCCCTCGAGACTGTCGATCACCGTCTTGGGAATCGAGTAGCGCGGCTCAACCTCCGTGCTTTCCATCCAGCGCGGCGGCCCGGGGAACACCGTCTCGTCGGACTGGTAGAGCTCCACCTGCCCGGGGAGCTGGCGGACGGAGTGCGTCACGTGCACGCCGGCAGCCGTCACCAGCTGCAAGCCGTAGCAATCAGGCACGATGGGGTCGTCGATGCAAATCCACTTGAGCGGCTCCTGCACCACCTTGAAGTAACACTCGTCCAGATTGACCAGATAGCCCTTGAGGGCCGGCTGGTGGAAGAGGCGATTCATCAGGCAGCAGGACGACTCGTGGTCGAGATCGAGAATCACCGTGTCCTCATGGTCGGCGAAATCGCGGAGCACGTTGAGCAGGATATCGGACTGCGGATCCATCTTGAGCGCGCCGCGCGTGTACTCCTCCACAATGGCATCCAGCTGGCTGCGCTCGCGTATCGTCGTCCACTCGTCCGTCTGCTGCAGGCGGTACTCGAAACGGGCCTCGTTGATCGTCGAAATCAGGCGCATGTGCAGCGGGTGGCGCGGCGGCTGCGGCGGGCGTTCGTTGACGCTCTGAATGCGGTCATACCACGTGCTGACCTCCTTCTCGCGCTCCCATGCGCGAATGCGGCGCTGCACCTTCTCCAGATCCGTGATCACATTCATGAACTCCGGATACTGAATGCGTTTCTTGGAAAAGGCGTAGGCAATGTAATTCCAGAACTCCTCGATATTGCGCGGAGGCTCGGGCCAGAGGTCGAGCGCGTCATAGCCGGTGATCTCCCAACGGGAATTGAGGCGCACCAAATCGTGGTCATGCACCTCCTGCTCAATCACGAAGCGGCGATAGCGCTTCTCGAGTTTGAGCACGAAATCCGACTCCTGATCCTCGAGATCGCGCCCGAGCTTCTCCTCCAGAATATCCGAGAGCGGCACGTCATCGAGCTCATTCGGACTCTCGGGCATGTTGGCGCCGCGGTACATGCGCTCCACCATGGTGGCGATGAGGCAAGCCCCGGCCAAATCCGCATCCTCAGCCGTGCACGAGCCAAACCAGCGGTTGCCCTGCAAGCGCAGACTGGTGCGAAAGACACCCTTCTTCGTCTCGACACGCCCCTGAATAAAGAGGTGATTGCCGAAAATCTGCGTCACGGCCCCTTCCTTCTGCAACTTTTCACCCTCATTTCGAACCTCCTCCGCATACGAGTTGAGAAAGTTGAGGGTAGCACGATCGGGGTTGAGTGATGGACTTAACATTTTTTATCTGATACGTGTGCGATGTTATGCGCGCCGCATACCGCTCCGAATACGCAGAGGCAGCGGGTATGATGTTACTTTACCATGTTATCCGTAGGATTTCAAGATTGTATTTTTTGTTTTTACCGATTTCGGCCAAACAAAAGGCAAAAAACCGCCGTCCAATCGCCCTGCGGCATGCCGATGCGGGGATGATGACAGGATGAACTCTTGCATCAGCGGAGCCTCTGTGTTAAAAGACGGCGCGATGAAAACCTGGCTCTGCGCCCTTTTTCTGCTGTTGGCCCTCAGCGCGGCACGTGCCGCCGTGCCCTCAGACTGTACACAGGCTGTCGTGGGCATCGCCGACGGATGGGACAACTCGCGCGTCACCCTCCACCTGCTGGAGAAAGACCGCAGCGGCCGCTGGCAGCGCGTTCTCGGCCCCGTTTCGGCGAGGCTGGGTCGCAATGGGCTCGTCTGGGGTCTGGGTCTTCACCAACTGCCGAAAGGCGCACGCGTGAAGGTCGAGGGCGACGGCCGGTCACCCGCCGGAATCTTCCCCATCGGGGGAATTTGGACAACCAACAAAACCCCGGTGAGGCACCATCGCAACCTGCGCGAAGTGCGCGTCGGGCCGGCGGATCTCTGGGTCTCAGACCCCGCCACGCCGCAACTCTACAACCGCTGGGTGCGGCTCGACCACCCGGCCTCAAGCGACTGGGAAAAGCGCGAGCAGATGCGGCAGAGCGATTACGCGCACAGCATCAAGCTGCTCATCTGTCACAACACGCCGGAAATCCGCGGCTGCCCCGTCGTCGGGCGCGGCTCGTCCATCTTCTTTCACATCTGGCGCGACAACGGCAGCAAACCCACGGCGGGCTGCACCAGCATGGCCGAGTCAAACCTGCGCGCCATCATTGCTCGCATCGACCCCGCCCGCAAGCCCGTTTACATCCTGCTGCCGAAGGCGGAATACCTGCAACGACGCCGTGCGTGGCGACTCCCCTGAGCCGAGCACCAAGACGTGCTTTCCGCTTGACTCCGGCAACAGAATCGTGTAGATAAACAGCCAGCCATGCGTTGCATCTCATCATCCGCCATACTCAGCGCTCTCCTTGCGCTGACCTGCCTTCCGGCCGTCGCTGCCGACAACAATCAAACCTTCGACCCCGACAAGCAGGGCGAGCACAATTCTCAATACAAGCAATTCTGGGTCGGCGTCTTCGACGCCAAGGGAACGGCGCAGACCTGCATCAAGCTTTCGACCATCGTCTCGGTCAACATCCATACTTACATGCTGGACGGCGCGACCAAGATTACCGAATGCACCATCGACACCCTCGGCAACAACTCGATCCGCATCTACGGCTCCGGCTCCGACCGCGTGCAGCGCACCCGCGAACAGCTGAGCAACACGCGCGACCTCATCGACGGCAAGACCGGCGGCGCCTCGCGCTACCCCGGCAAAAAATTCCCCGAGGGAACGTACAGCCACAACATCGAATTTCAGGTGGACAGCGCCGCTGAAGTTCAGAGAATCTACGAATCCGTCCTCAAAGCTTGGTTGAACAACAAGGGCTGCGTCTACAGATCCTGAGAAGCCCGGCCCGAGATTTTCCGCTTGTTTTTCAACTGACTTTTCACCATTTTCATCACATACCCCATATGAAAAAAACACACATGACAACGCTGGCGCTCGCCGTCTCGGCTCTTTCGCCGCTGGCCTTCGCCAACTCCGAATCCCCGACCGATCAACCCGGCGGACCCGACGCCACGCCCACTTCCGGCGAGACTCCCGCTCCTGCCCCCGCCCCCGCTCCGGCTCCGGCTTCCGCCGCAGCCGCAGCAGAGGATGATGAAGAAGCCCTCTTCAAGGCGGCCGAGGAAGCCGCAGCCAAAATCACGCAGGATCAGGCCTTTGAATTTCTCTCCGTCGCCGTCGGGTACCAGCTCGGGCGCGACATGGCAACGGGGCTGCCCGGCTCCAAGGCCGAGGACCTCAATGAGCAGACCCTCCTCCAAGGCGTTGCCGACGGCCTCTCCAACCGACCGGATCCCGAAATCGCCAACCTCGACGTCACCTCTTACCTCTACGCCGTGCAGAAACTCATGGCCAAGCGTGCCGGCGAAGAGCTCCCCGTGCCGACCGATCTCAGCCCCGAGGAGCAGAAGAGCTACAATGAAGTCGTCGCCGCGGCTGACAAGATCAGCGAGGCCGATGCGCTCAAGTTCTTCAACTACTTCATGGGTTACCAGCTGGGCCAGGGTATCGGAGCCGACTTCGCGGGCGTGGCCGCCGGCGATATTCGCTTCTCCGGCATCAGTCAGGGTGTCCAAAGTGCCTATAGCGGCAAGGTTCCCGAGCTGTTCAACTCCCCGGAGAAACTCGCTCCCTACGCGATTGCCCTCGATAAGATTCTCTGCGATCGCCTCATGGCTCAGGGCGAAGTCAACCTGAAGAAGGGGCTGGACTTCCTCGCCGAAAACGGCAAGAAGGAGGGCGTCGTCACCACCCCCTCGGGTCTCCAGTACAAAGTCCTCACCGTCAGCACGGGCGAGAAGTACGATGAGAAGAAGCACGGCGCGAATGCGGAATGCAGCGTGACCTACGAAGGCCGCCTCATCGACGGTACCGTCTTTGACGCCACGGAGGTTCCCGTCTCCTTCCCCATCAACGGCGTCGTTCCCGGCTTCTCCGAGGCTCTCAAGATGATGCCCGTCGGCTCGGAGTGGGAGATCTACATCCCCGCCGAGCTCGGCTACGGCGTGCAGGGTCCGTCGATCATCGGCAGCAACTCCGTGCTCATCTTCAAGGTGAAGCTCCACAGCCTCAAGACCGGGCGCGGCACGGCCGGCAACCCCATTGAGCTCACGCCCGAGCTCGAAGCACAGCTGCGCCAGCAGGGCCTCATCGGCAGTGAAGTCGGCACGGGCACCCAGCCCGCGGAGTAAGGCCGAGACCTTGCACCATCATTCGCGTTTTCCGGCAGGTCGGGACAACCCGACCTGCCTTTTTGCTGATTCGTCTGCTTTTAGCGAGGGAGCCGACCTGCCCTGCGGAGCGCCCGTCTCGCCCGTCTCGCCTTCCCGCCGCCCTGCGCCGAGATCGGCCTCCGCCTGTCAGAGAGCGATGCCGCATCTCGGCTTGCCTTTCGGGCTGCTTCTGCTACAATGGGGCCATGACTGAACAGCAGGACATGCAGAACGTGATGAGCTACCTCATCGGTTACCGCCTCGGCTCTCAAATCCTCCCCCAGATGCTCCCCGGCATCACCGCCGCCGACATCAGCGCCGAGAAGCTCGGCAAGGGCCTCGTCGACGGACTCAACGGCGACATGGACATGAGCATCGTCAACGAAAAAATCGACCGCTACCAGCATGAGTTCCTCTCCATGTTGCACCGTCGCGGCGAACAGAAAGCTCAGGCCAACCTCGAACTCGGGCGCAAGTATATGGAGGAGAACGGCAAGCGCGAGACCGTCACCACGACCGCCAGCGGCTTGCAGTACGAAGTCCTCACCCCCGGCGGCAGCGAGAAGTACGACCCCGCCAAGCACGGCGACGCCCCCACGGCCAAAGTCATGTACAAGGGCACCCTTGTCGACGGCACCGTCTTCGACCAATCGCAGCAGCCCGTCGAGTTCAACATCCGCCAAGTCATCCCCGGCTTCACCGAGGCGCTCAAGCTCATGCCCGTCGGTGCCAAATGGCGCGTCACCATTCCGGCCAAGCTCGCCTACGGCGAAAACGGCCCCGGCAGCATCGGCCCGAACAGCACCCTCATCTTTGAAATGGAGCTGCTCGGTCTGACTCGAGCCTAATCCGCTCCGTACGCCGACAGGCCTTGCCCGCACCGGCAGGGCCTGTCGTCTTTTCGCGTCATCAGCCCCTTTCCGCATCCGCCCCTCTCCCGCGTGTACGACCGCGAACAACTCAGCGACATTCCCGCCGTGCGCGAGCTTGTCGCTCTCATGCAGGCGCACGGCGTCACCCGCTGCGTTCTCTGCCCGGGGAGCCGCAACGCCCCCATCGTGCGGAGCCTCTCGAGCTCGTCAGCCTTCAGCTGCCGAGCCGTCACCGATGAGCGGAGTGCCGGCTACGTGGCGCTCGGCTGGAGCGCGGCGGCGCACGGTGCGCCCGTCGCCGTTTGCGTCACCTCCGGCAGCGCCCTGCTCAACTTGCATCCGGCCGTGGCCGAGGCCCATTACCGTCACCTCCCGCTGCTCGTCCTCTCGGCTGACAGGCCGGGGGCTTGGATAGGCCAACAGGACGGCCAAACCCTCCCCCAGCCCGGCGTCTACGGCACACTGACCATACGCAACCTCAGTCTCCCCGAGAGCGGCGACGCCTGGCACCGCAACCGCCTCATCAACGAAGCCCTGCTGGCGCTGCAACGCCGAGGCGGCGGACCCGTGCACCTCAACATCCCGCTGGCACCCCCGCTCAGCGGCGTCTGTGCCGCAGAGCCCATCCCCCCGCGCGTGATACGCCTCAGCAGGCTTGACGACGAGGCCGACGGTGACCTTCTCCGCGCGGCCGTCGCGGCGGCCCCTCGGCGCATGCTGCTGCTCGGGCAACTCCCCCGGCGTCCGCTCTGGGCCGAAGCCTTTCGCCGCGCCGGCTGGGCCGTCGTCGGTGAACACCTCAGCAATGCCGGAGCCATCGCCCAAACCCGCCCCGAACGTATGTTGGCCGCGCAGCTGACGGACGAAGAAGCCTGCGCCCTGAGCCCGGACCTGCTCATCAGCTGCGGCGGCTGCCTCATCTCCCCGCGGCTCAAACAACTGCTGCGCCGCTGTCCCCCGCGCGAACACTGGCACGTGAGCCCCGACGGAGAAGTTATCGACAGCTTCTGCTGCCTGAGCCGCTGCCTCGTCGGCAGCCCCGAACGGATGGCCTTCCTCGCCGATGCGCCCGCCGCCGACCGCCGCTATGCCGAGCGCTGGATGCGCCCCGCCCGTCCCGCGGGCTCGGCCGCAGCCGGCAAGGGCGAGCCGAGCTCCCCCTCCGGCCCCGCCCTCGTCGGAGCCCTTATGGCGAAACTCCGCCCGGGCGACACCCTGCATCTGGCCAACAGCTCAGCCGTGCGATTCGCCCAGCTCTTCGACTTGCCCGACGGCGTGCAAGTTGAATGCAACCGCGGCACCAACGGCATTGAAGGCAGCCTCTCCACCGCCCTCGGCTACGCCCTGAGCCCCGAAGCCCGAGGGTTGCAACTGCTTGTTATCGGAGACCTGAGCTTCTTTTACGACATGAACGCCCTCGGGCTGCCCGAGCTGCCGTCCTCTCTGCGCATCCTGCTGCTCAACAACGGCGGAGGCGGCATCTTCGCCACTCTGCCCGGCCCGAGCAATCCCCTCGTCAGCGGCATCTGCCGCAGCCGAGCGAAAGGCTGGGCAGTCAGCTGCGGCTGCCGATACCGAGAACTGCGGCAAGCCGGAGAAAGCGCCGAAGCCATAGCCGGGCTCATGGAGCGGGAAAGCGACGGCCCCGTCCTGCTCGAAGCCTTCACCGACGCCGCCCGAGATGCCGCCGAGTCGGCGAGACTCCTCGGCTGAAGCCTCCCTCCCGCGCACGCCTTTCCCCATCCCCCC
>DXFQ01000058.1 GCA_019114365.1 Candidatus Parakkermansia intestinigallinarum
AAAAGCCGCCCCCGCGTCAAAAAACGCTATGGGAGGGGGTGCTTCTCTAGTTTTGCCCTCTCCTTGCCCGACAACCCGCATGATTACTGCATCCCTTTTCCCCCCTGCTCAAACTTTGGGACAGGTGTGGTTTTTGAGACCCTCAATCATTTTGTGCTGGAAAAACCGACAGAGCGGAGCTATAATGCTGCCAGCAAGGCAGGCTCTGCCGCTTTGGAGCACAGAGCCCTTTGTCATTCAAGCCAAATACACATACTATGCAGTACACGACAGAAGTTGAACATATGTGTTGCGTCAAGAAGGGCTGCAATCACGGCCCCGCACCCATCCCGCAGGAGGGGGCTTGGACGGCATCCACGAAGATTGAGGATATCTCCGGCCTGACTCACGGTGTGGGTTGGTGCGCTCCTCAGCAGGGTGCCTGCAAGCTGACGCTCAACGTCAAGCAGGGCGTCATTCAGGAGGCCCTGGTCGAAACCATCGGCTGCTCGGGCATGACCCACTCCGCTGCTATGGCTTCCGAGATTCTCCCCGGCAAGACGGTTCTTGAGGCCCTCAATACCGACCTCGTCTGCGACGCCATCAACACGGCTATGCGCGAGCTCTTCCTGCAGATTGTCTACGGTCGCACGCAGAGCGCTTACTCCGAGGGCGGTCTGCCCATCGGCGCCGGTCTCGAAGACCTCGGCAAGGGGCTCCGCTCTCAGACGGGCACGCTCTACGGCACGCTCGCCAAGGGCTCCCGTTACCTGGAGCTCGCCGAGGGTTACATCACGAAGCTGGCTCTCGATGAGAACAATGAGATCATCGGCTACCAGTACGTGAAGATGGGCCCGATGATGGAGGACATCAAGAAGGGTGTTGACGCCAATGAGGCTGTCAAGAAGTACACGGGTACCTACGGCCGCTTCGACGGTGCTGCCAAGTACATCGACCCCCGTCACGAGTAAAGAACCCTTAACATCACATCACGATTATGCCTCTTTTCGAATCTTACGATCGTCGAATTAACCAGATTCTGCCGGTTCTCAAGCAGTACGGCATCAACTCCTGCGAGGAGGCCGAGCAGGTCTGCCTTGAGAAGGGTATCGACGTGCGCGCCATTGTCCGCGGCATCCAGAATATCGCCTTCGAGAACGCCGGCTGGGCCTACACCGTGGGCGCTGCTATCGCCATCAAGAAGGGCTGCAAGAAGGCTGCCGACGCTGCCGAGGCTATCGGCGAGGGTCTGCAGAGCTTCTGCATTCCCGGTTCGGTCGCGGATGACCGCAAGGTCGGTCTCGGCCACGGCAATCTCGCCGCTATGCTGCTGCGCGAGGAGACGGAGTGCTTCTGCTTCCTCGCCGGTCACGAGTCCTTCGCTGCTGCTGAGGGCGCCATCGGTATTGCTCGCTCCGCCAACAAGGTGCGCCAGAAGCCGCTTCGCGTGATCCTCAACGGTCTCGGCAAGGATGCCGCTTACATCATTTCCCGCATCAACGGCTTCACTTACTGCCAGACGAAGTTCGACTACGCCACGGGCAAGGTCGAGGTTGTCAAGCGCACGTCCTTCTCGGACGGCGAGCGCAGCAAGGTGAACTGCTACGGTGCTGACGATGTGCGCGAGGGCGTGGCCATCATGTGGCTCGAGGGTGTGGATGTGTCCATCACGGGTAACTCCACGAACCCGACCCGCTTCCAGCACCCGGTTGCCGGTACCTACAAGAAGGAGTGCGTTGCCGCCGGCAAGAAGTACTTCTCCGTGGCTTCCGGCGGCGGCACGGGCCGCACGCTGCACCCGGACAACATGGCTGCCGGTCCCGCCTCCTACGGCTTCACCGACACGCTGGGCCGCATGCACAGCGATGCTCAGTTCGCCGGCTCCTCCTCCGTGCCCGCTCACGTGGAGATGATGGGTCTCATCGGCATGGGCAACAACCCCATGGTCGGTGCGACCGTCTCCGTGGCCGTGGCTGTGGAAGAGGCGATGAACAAGTAAGTTCAACTTTCTGCAAGTTGCAGATCGGCCGCATCCCCACCGGGGGATGCGGCCTTTTCTTTTTCCGGGGTGCGAGGGTGTGCGACGGGGTTGAAGGCCCGGGCGCGTGCCCGGTGCGGAAGACGGGCAGGGGGGCGTTCGCTGAGCTTGAACAGGGTGGAGCGCCGGGCGGCCGGCTCGAGATTCGCGGGGCGGGCGTAGGGGGCGTGGGGCGGTTGGCCTGGGACGGAGTGCCGTTGCTGATCGGATGCCGAAAAAAACGCCGCACGGCCGGAAGCCGTGCGGCGTTGATGAGAGTCGGGCAAGCGGCTGCCGCCGCTGCGCTTTACTTGATGGTCACCGTCAGCGTTTCACCCTTCTTCATGTCCAGCTCGGGGAAGAGGATGAAGTCGTTGGTGAAGAAGGCGCCGGGGGCATCGCAGCCCGAGGCTCCCCGGCCGGTCTCAGCCGTCGGGAACCAGACGGCGACGCGCCCCTTGCGGTTGCTGTTGGCGGTGATGGTGAAGGTCTTGGCGTCCTGCCAGCTCACCGTGTAGTTGGAGCTGTGGTGCTCTTCGTTGAGCGTGGCGCTCCAGGCAGGATCGCCGTAGAAGGCCACCACGTCGCGGTCGTGCACGAGGCCGACGCGGTCTTTCGCGTTCTCTTGATTGAGATCCACGCCGACCGCAGCGATGTTGCGGTAGATGCGCCCGTCGATCTGCGGCTCGTTGAAGCGAGCCTTGAGCAGCCTCGGATCAATGTCCGCAGCTTCCTTGAGGATGAACTGATTGTTCAGGAACCACGCTTCGGCCAGCGTCGTGCCCGCGCTGTTGTCGAAGAACATCGACAGCGTCCCCCAGCCGCCCTTGCCGTACCAGGAGGGAACCGTGTAGCCCACAAGCTGATTGCAGGTGTAGGCGGAGAGGGCGGTGACGGCCATGCTCTGCTTGGTATTCATCGCATCGCCGAAGAGGCAGTTGCCGGCGGCAATCCACACGCGGGTTTCGCCGTCCGGCTTGATTTCGGGACACTTGAACTGCTTGGCCACGCGGGCAAGAGCCTTGGTTTGCTTCTGCGTGATGGCCGGGGCAATGCCTTGGCCGACGATGCCGCGCATGTTCGGCAGGCTGGCTTCGTAGTAGCGGTTGTTTGCCGGGAAGATGAGCCCTTTGCTGTAGGGCATTTCCAAATTCGCCTGCGTTGCGTGGCTCGAGGAGACGACGAGCTGCGGCTTGCCCGTTGCCAGTTCGTGCGCGAAAAGGCCCTGCATGCCTTCGCGCTTGATGCGGCGGCCTTCTTCCGTGCTGTCGTTGTAGACGGTTTCGGTGGGTTTCACGTTGCCCGTTTGCTCCAGCACGGGGCTGTCGGGGCCCCAGTCCGTCAGGCAGTAGCTGCGGTCGAAGCGCTCGTGGCTCACGTTGGTGCTGCCGAGAACTCGTTTGATGACGAGCGGTTGGCGGGCTTTGGCGATGCGCATGGCGTCCTTGGCGCTGTAGCCGGTGACGATGCCCCAGATGCAGTCGCCGTAGGGGTCGTCATCGACGCGGCGCGCGGCGCGGTGCAGGTTGTTGACCAGCTCGCGACCGACTTCCATCGGGCGGGCAACGCAGGCCGCATAGCGGGCTTGCGTGTCGCGCAGCGCCTTGGCAATGGCGTCTTCGCTCAGCTCGTCCACCACGACGACCTTGCCCTTCCGGCCGTACTTGTCGGCCAGCGTTTGAGCCACCTTGAGCCACGATTTCTTGGAGGCGGCGTCTTTGCTGATGATGACCGTATAGGGGGAATACTTCTCGGCATCGCTCACGCTCAGCACGCGTACATCGTAGCGGAGAGCCACCTGCGGCGCGGCCGCGGGCACCGCAGTTTCGGGCACCGCAGTCTCGGGCTCGCCCGCCTTCACGGCGTTGCCTTGGCCCTCGTCGGTCTTTTCATCGTAGTCGTCGGGCACGGTAAAGATGTGAGTGGCTTTCGAGGCGTCGCCGAAGACTTCGCGCGCCAGCTGCCGGATTTCTTCCAGCGTGATGGAGCGCACATCCTCGCGCAGACCGCGCAGCAGGGCCAGCTGTTCCGGGTCGCTCTGGAGTTGGGCGAGATTGTTCATCCAGAAGGCAGGCTGAGAGAAGGCCTTGTCGATGCGGGACAGATAGGGCTTGATGGCTCGCTCGAAGTCCTCTTGTGAGATGTTGCCCTTGCCGAGGTCCTGCATGATGAGATCCAGCGCCGTGCTGACTTTGACGCGGTTGCCTTTCACGCCTTCGCTCGTCACCATCACGAAGGCGGCGTCGTTGAAGTCGCTGCTCGTTTCAACGCTGACGGAGGGGCTGTAGCTTTCATTGAGCACCGCGCGGATGCCGTCAAAGACGCGTTCGCGTGCGATGGAGACGAGGATGGCAAGGCGGCGGTTGCGCTTGCGATCCATGCCGTTGCCCGCGGGGAAGATCTGCGTCACGATCGTCTTGTCTATGTCGGTGTTGTAGCGGATGAAGCTGCGTTCACCCCAAGGGCGGAAGTTCACGCGGCGCTGCTCTTCCGTCAGTTTCGTGAATTCCTTGTTGCGCTCGGGCATGGCGCCGAAGGTGCGCTCAATCACCGGGATGACCTCTTGGACGTCGAAGTCGCCGACGATTGTCACCTCCATCGCTCCCTTCTGCAGGAGGGGCGTCATGAGCTCGCGCACCTTCTGCGTATTCACGCCGTCGAACTGCTCGCGGGTCGGGAAGTTGAAGCGCGGATCGTCGCCGAAGAGCAGGCGTGTTACGTTGAACATGAAGGCGCCGTCGGGCGTTGTCTCAAACTGCGTGTAGACGGCATCGAGCTGGCGGCGCAGCAGCATCTCGGCCTCGGGGCGGAAGCCCGGGTGCAGCACGGCCGCTGCCAACAGCTTGCACTGAAGCTCGAAATCCTTGGGGTTGCAGTTGCCCGAGAAGGCGAAGCGATCCTGACCCATGCTAAACGACATGCCTACCTTGTGTCCGGCGAGAATGCGGCGCAGATCATCCGTCGAGTGCGCTTCGAGGCCGCCGGCGGACATCACCGCCTCCGTCATTTGGCTGAGGCCGGGAATGGCCGGCAGATTCATCTGCCCGCCGTCGACGGCGACGCAGACTTGGATGTTGCCCTTGCGCGTGGAAAGCGGCTTGAGGTTGACGCGCACGCCGTTGGAGAGCGTGAGGGTTGTCGTATCGAGATCGGCCAGATGCTGTTGCTCAACGACTGTGCCGGGCGTGCCCGTCTGATCGTAGGCGAAGCTCAGCTCCTTCTGCTCCTCGGGGGGGGTGACGCGCACGGCTTTGGCTTCATCGTACACGCGGCGCAGATTCTGCTCGGTCGCATCGTCGGCCAGCGCTCCCATGAGCGTCAGCTTCACGCGGTCCGAGCAGTAGGCTTGAGCCAAGGCCTTGCGGCAGAGGTCGGGGTCGGCCGCCACGCGTGCAAGGCCGGCCTTGATGCTGCGGAGGTCTTCGGACGGGGGGGTGAAGGCTTGCCGGTCGGTGAGGGCCGAGATGATTTCTCCGGCCAGGCTGTCGCATGTCACGGTCTCCCAGCTGTCCTGAGCGCTTTGGGCTGCCGTCAGCAGCGATGAGGCCACCATCTCCAGCTCCTGCTCCGAGAAGCCGTATTCGCAGGCGCGGCGGAGTTCGGCCTCGGCCGCTGCGAGTGCCTCCTTCCACTTCTCGGGCTTGGCCTGCACGGCGAGGCCGAACACGCGAGCGGAGCGGAAGATTTCGTCATCGCTCACGCCGGCTCCCTCAAAGGGGCTCTCCGCCTGCTTCGCGAGGAGGTTGAAGCGAATGTTGAGCATGCTGCATGCCAGCTGCAGGGGCAAATCCTCGATGCGCTGCTCGAGCGTGTCGGGGCGCTGTTCCCAAGGATTCACCACGGAGAGCATGACGGTCGTCTTGGCGCTTTCGGGGTTCGGAATCACCTTTTCATCGGCGCCGATATTCGCCGGGGTGCCGATGGCGGGGCGAGCCGGGTTGGGGCTCTTCTCCATGCTTGCGAAGTGTTTTTCAATCCACTCCCGGGCTTTGTCGGTATCAAAATCGCCCGTCACCACCACCGTCATGCGCTCGGGCACGTAGTTGGCGTGATAATAGGCGCGGATGGTCTCGTAGGGGCAGTTGCGAATCACCTCTTCGAGGCCGATGGGCATGTAGTCCGGCACGCGCGTGCCGTTGCAGAGCTGGCGAATGAAGGCCATGCTGGCGCGGTAGCCCTCCGAATCGCGGCTCTTGAGTTCGCTGATGACAATGCCGCGCTCGTGATCAATCGCCTCATCGCTCAGCTCGGCGCCGTCGGCAAAGTCGCGCAGCGCCGTGAAGGCGAAGTCGACCGTCTCATCCTTGAGGTTCGGCAGGTCGAACATGAAGACCGTTTGCAGCAGCCCCGTATAGGCATTCGCATCGCCGCCGAAGCCGAGGCCGAGCTGTTGCATGGCGGGGATGAGCTCGCCGCGCTTGAAATGGCGGCTGCCGTTGAACACCATGTGTTCGAGGAAGTGCGAGATGCCCTTCGTCTCGGGGCTCTCGTTGAGCGAACCCGTATCGACGAAAAGCCGGATGCTTGCGCGCCCCTTCGGCTCCGAGGTCGGGCGGATGATGTAGGAGAGCCCATTGTCGAGCTTCCCGAAGACCATCTGCGGGTCGTTTGCCAGCGGGCGCGTCAGATCCTCATCCGGTGCAGCCTCCGGCCGATTTGCGGGGGGTGCGGGCTGCGGAGCGTTTGCGGGAGCCTGGCTGTATGCCGCGGGGGCAGAGAGAGCCAAGGCCAGCAACATCATGGTGTATTTCGTGTTCATGGATTGGAATGCTATAATAAGGGTACGTCGACCTTTCTTTGATTCTTTCACAAAAAAACGCAGAAAGCCACCAAAAAAGGCTAATAACTGACGATGTGCCCGTTTTTCTCTGCGAAAGGGCTTGTTAAGGGCTCTTTGAGGGCTCCGGCCGCTTTGCTCGTTCCGGCGTGTCAATGCCGTGATAACAGCTTGCTTGACGGCTGCCGACGTGCTATTCTGGCAGAGTCAGCTCAGCCACCATCACTTCACCTCATTCGCCTCGATCCCATGATTCACGAAACGGCTTTCCTCGGCGCCAGCACCATCCTCGGCAAGTACTGGACAAAGCGTCGGCACTTCGACTATCTGATTGACAAGGAGAATTTCTCGTCGACTTTCGGCCACAGCTTTCGCTTCATGGTCTACCTCGACAGCGCCGTGGCCAACGGCTCGTATGCCGTGCGCAAGGATGTAGCGGCCGACACGTCCGCCACCAACTACCTGATTCGCCACCTCGCCGACATCAAGCCCGAGTTCACCGTCTTTGTGACGACCTGCGACATGCTCGCACCCGATGCCGACGAAAACACCCCCGTTCTCGAATCCAGCGACGACCCCTACGTGCAAAACCGCATCAACCTCTACCGCGAGCTCAACTTGCAGTACGGCCGCGTGCTCAATGTTCACATCACGGAGCTGGGGGCGCCGATGGATTGCTTCTGCCCGCTGCTCCGGGCTATGGCGGATCCCCCCGCAGGCCGCAAGGCTCTGCCCTTTGCCCCCGATGAGCTGCACCAGATCTACTTCCCGCAGCGCATCCTCGGAGACGTTGAGCGCTGCATACCGCTGGGCATCCAGTCCATCATTCCGGCGATGCCCCCGCTGACGACCCGCGAAATCGTCGAGGCTCTCAACCCAGCGCTTCTCAAGCGTCTGCGCGAGCCTCTCGCCGAAGACCCCAAGGGCTCGCGCCGCCAATCCATCCACTCCTTCCAGTGGCTCGACCCGAAGGACGGCTACCTCGTGACGAAAGACGACCAGATTGTCCTGCTCAAGTTCTTCGCCGGGGTCGATGCGCTGTGAGCCTGCGGATGAGGCGCTGCGCCGACGCCGCGCGGCCGAGGTGCCGTTCGCCGCTACGCTCCTTTTTTTGAAGGGGGGCGGTGAGAAAAAGCTTGACTATTGAGCCGTCCTCTGCTACCCTCCCGCCGCTATGGCAAAAGTCCCCGTTATCCAACTTCGCAAAGGCCACGCCGTGAATTACAACGGCGACATCTGCGTGGTGCGTGAGAGCCAGCTCAAGACTCCTCCCCGCATGGCATCCTACGTCCAGATGACTATTCGCAGCATCGCTACCAAGAAGGACTACAACCTTCGTCTGACCTCCAACGACTTCCTCGAGGGCGTGATGCTCAGCCGCGAAGAGATGGAGTTCTCGTACGTGGACGGCATGGGCTACCACTTCCTCAACACCGAGACTTACGAGGACGTTTGCGTGCCCGAGGATATCGTCGAGCCCGTCAAGGACTACCTCATGGAGGGCAACTCCTACATCCTGCTCTTCACTGATGAGACCGTCTGCTCCATCGAGCTTCCGGCCGCCATCACGATGGAGGTTGCCGAGGCCCCCGAGGGCGTCAAGGGCAACTCCGCCAACAATGTCTACAAGAGCGCAACGATGACCACGGGCCTCGTGGTGCAAGTGCCGCTCTTCATCAACGCCGGCCAGCGCATCTCCGTCAAGACGGAAGACGGCACCTACCTCGGCCGCGTCAACGGCTGATAAACAGCCCGCCGCCCTTCACAAGGCATCAAAGAGGCCCCACTGCTTCGGCGGCGGGGCTTTTTTGACGCGGCAAGGGCAGGGCGGGGGAGGCAGGCGAAGCTCGGAGAATCTGCGGAGTTTTTGAAGTCTCGCTCAGCCTGAGCTTTGAGGTTGCATTCCCTTTGTCGGCGTGCTAGAATGGCCGAAACCTCAGTATGGCTCAACTTCGACAGTATCGCGCACCGCGTGGAGATCTCCGTTCGGGCGGCGGCATCGCCGGGAAGCTGGTGTACTTCATCCTGCCTCCCGCCTTTCTTGCTGCCGTCTTCGTCTTCTGCGCCGTCTGCCCGCACGCCGGGCAGGAGCTTGCCGTGCTTTCGCCCGCCCCGGCTCCGACGGCACAGGCAAAAGCGCCCGGAGGCTCGCGCCCGGCAGCAGGGGCTCCCGCCGTCGCTCAGACGCCGAAGCCTGCGAAGCCGACCGCCCCTTCGCCGAGCACGAAGCAAGTCGAGACGGCCATGGGCACGGCGGTGACGGAACTGCCGCCCGAGGATCCTGATCCCAATGCGGATCTCGAGCCCTACGTGCCCGCTGACGGCATGGTCAATCTGCTGGCGTCGGATACGCCGGCGCGGGCCGGAGCCGTCGATGAGGCTTTTCCCCTGAGCAACGCCACCGACGGCTCCGTCGCGAATGACGCCGGGGTGGCGGTGGCTTTGCCGACGGATGACAAACCCGCCTGGGTCGAGTGGTCACCTGCTCCCGGCAGCGCATCGGCCGTGACGACCGTCGTCATCTACGGCGGTGGCTCCCGGAGCCCGGCGGGCAAGCTCCGCGGCGGCTTCCGCGTCGAGCTCAAACTGGCCGACGGCTCCGTGCTGAAACGCCGCTTCTGCGAAGCGGGATTCGCGCTTGAGGGCTATGAGGTCTGGACGCTTCCGAAGGCGGCTGATGTTCGCGCGTTGTCCATCAGTGCGCTGCGCAGCAACCGCCCGCTCGTCCTGCGCCAAGTGCAACTGATCGGCCCTGCTGCTCGCCCTGCGGCAACGCAGGACGCGCCCCAACCTCTTCAAAATCTGAATCAGAATACACAACCATGAGCGAAGGTACCCCCATCACGATGACCGCGCAGGGCTTGCGCGTGCCTGATTTTCCCATTATTCCCCACATCATCGGCGACGGCTCCGGGCCGGACATCTGGCGTGCGGCTCAGCGCGTGATTGACGCAGCCGTTTCCGCCGCCTACGGCGACGCACGCCGCCTTGTCTGGCAGGAGGTGCTTGCCGGGCAGAAGGCCTACGACCAACTCAACACCTGGCTGCCGCAGTCGACGCTCGACGCCTTCCGCAGTCTGCTCGTCGGTATCAAAGGACCGCTCACCACGCCCGTCGGCGGCGGCATCCGCTCGCTCAACGTCGCTCTGCGTCAGGGACTCGACCTCTACTGCTGCGTGCGCCCCGTGCGCTACTTCAAGGGCATTGAGACGCCCGTGAAGGATCCTTCGCTCGTGGATATGGTGATCTTCCGCGAGAACACGGAGGATATCTACGCCGGGGTCGAACTCCAGAGCGGCACGCCCGAGGCTCAGACTTTCTTCAACTGGCTTTCGGATTGTTTCCCCAAGCTGGCCAACAAGGTGCGCTTCCCCGACACGTCGGGCTTCGGCGTCAAGCCCGTTTCGCGCGAGGGTACCGAGCGCCTCGTGCGCGCGGCGATTCAGTACGCCGTGGCGCACCGTCGCCCCAGCGTGACGCTGGTGCACAAGGGCAACATCATGAAGTTCACCGAAGGCGCCTTCCGCGACTGGGGCTACGAGCTCGCCCGCCGCGAGTTCGGTGCCGAGCCCATCGGCAAGGGGCCTTGGTGCCGCCTGCCCAACGGCATCGTCATCAAAGACTGCATCTGCGACGCCTTCCTGCAGGAGATTCTCATCCACCCGAAGGATCACTCTGTCATCGCCACGCTCAACCTCAACGGCGATTACTGCTCCGATGCGCTGGCTGCACAGGTCGGCGGTATCGGCATCGCGCCGGGCGCCAACATCAACTACAAGACCGGGCACGCCGTCTTTGAGGCCACGCACGGCACGGCGCCGGCGCTGGCGGGGCTCGACAAGGCCAATCCCTGCTCCTTCCTGCTTTCCGCGGAGATGATGCTGCGCTACATCGGCTGGCATGAGGCGGCTGACCGCATCGTTTCAGCCATCGAGAAGGCGATTGCCGACAAGCAGGTGACGGCCGATTTGGCCGAGATGATTCCCGGGGCCGCGTCTCTGTCGACGAGTGCCTTCGGCGACGCTCTCATAGCGCGCCTCGCCTGACGGGTTTTGCTCCGCACGCGCCGACGGAACTCTCCGGCGCGTGCGGAGACGCTCACCTCTCCCCCCTCCCTTCTCCTGCGACGTCATGCCTGATCCCGCCTACGTGCATGCAGCGTTCTCGTCGATAGCCGAGCGCTACGTCACGGCCAATCACGTCCTGTCCCTGGGTACCGACCTCCTCTGGCGCGATCGGGCTCTCAAAATCATTGCCGAGTGGAAACCCGCGCGACTCATCGACATCGCTACGGGAACGGGCGACTTGGCTCTGGCCGTCAGTCGCGCCTTCCCTGAGATCGACGTGCTGGGCACGGACTTCTGCCGCCCCATGCTCGACGTCGCCCGTCGCCGAGGTCTGGAGAAGGTGCTGGAGGCCGATGCGCTGCATCTGCCGCTTCCCGACGCCTCGTTCGATGCGGCCACCGTGGCGTTCGGGCTGCGCAACATGGCTGACTACGAGGCGGCCCTGCGCGAGTTTCGCCGCATTCTGCGCCCCGGCGGGCACCTGCTGGTGCTCGACTTCAGCATGCCGGAGGGATGGACGGCCGCGCCCTACCGCTTCTACCTGCATTGCATCCTGCCCAAAATGGCCGGCCTGATCACGGGCAACGGCGGCGCCTACCATTACCTCGGCGACAGCATCGAAGCTTTCCCCCGCGGAGAGGCCTTTTGCCGGCTGTTGCAGCGCTGCGGCTACGGCATGACGACCTCGCTGCCTCTCACCGGCGGTATCGCCTCGATTTACACGGCCGAAGCCTGAAGAACGGCTCCCTTGCCCGCAGCCGGCACGTTCGCTGCCGCGATCGTGAAAAAAGTGTTCGTTTGACGCACTTTCGGATCGACAAATGCCCCGGCTCAGGCTACCATGTCCGGGACGTTGGCACACCGCCGAGGCCACTTACCCCCTTTCACTGATACATCAAAAAGACTTATGGCATTCAATAACTTCAATCACAAACGTCGTCCTGATGCTGAGCAGAAGACGTCTCCCTCTCTTGCGGACACCTCGATCCCGGCCGACTGGGGCGCGCCTCCCGTCGGCGTTGAGCCGGTGTCGAGCGGCAATGACGGGCTCTACGGCGAGCCGTCTCCGTACGTTCCGGCTGCCGCTGATCCCCTCAGCAGCGAGAGCACCGTCGTGGCTGCCCGCAACGTGCTCAACGCCGACGTCAGCGTGGTCGGCAAGCTGCGCTTCACGGATGATCTCCTGGTCGACGGCACCGTCGAGGGTGAGATTTCGTCGGACGGCATTCTGACCGTGGGCAAAAACGCGACGATTCAGGCCGGGGCGGACAACAAGGTCGCCATTCACACGCAGAGCGCCATCATTCACGGCAGGGTGACGGGCGACATCGTGGTGACCGATCGCATCGAGCTTTCGTCGACGGCGGAGCTCGTCGGCGACGTGTCGGCGGCCCGTATTTCCATTCAGGAGGGCGCCGTGTTTATCGGCAACTGCCACGTCGGTTCGGCTTCGGTGGCGGCCACCACCCCCAAGAAGAGCTCCAAGACGTCGGCTCTCAAGGAGGAGCAGGCCAATCTTCTCAGCTGATTCTTCCCGCGTTGCGGAAGAGTCTGATTGTGTGCAGCCATGCCTGAGTTCAAGCCCGAGCCGCTCGTCGTGCCCCATGTCTCAGGCCTGCTGCCCGAAGGTGAGCGCAACCGTCGTGTTGCGCTCACGTCGTTTGCGGGGCACCGCGAGAAAAAACAGCTGCCGACGCGCGAGATTATCTGTTACGAGTGCGGGCGCAAGTCGCACGTGCCCGCCGCGGCGCTTTCGGCCAACTGCATTCATTGCCATGCCCATCTCAACATGGCCAACGTCGACCTGCGGCCGTCGAGCACGCGCTGCACGGTCAGCACGCTGGGCGATATTACGATTCTGAGCGAGGCCGTGCTCTCGCACCTCAAGCTTGTCTGTCGGGATCTCAACGTGCTGGGCAAGGGCTCGGGAGCGGTGCGTTGCTCGCGCAAGATGACCGTGCAGGGCAGCTTTCGCCAAGTCGGCAGCTTTCGCGTCGGTGAGCTGGAGCTGTGCCGCGGAGCCGTGCTGCGCTTTGAGACGCCCGTGAAGCTGGGCAGCGCCGTCATCAACGGCTTGGTGGAGGGCGACATCGCGGCCGAGGGCGAGGTGCGGATTCGCCGCCACGGCATCTTGCGCGGGGAGTGCGTCGCGAAGCGCCTCATCATCGAGTCGGGAGGCTGCCACGAACTGCTTCATGCGCCGCGATCCGCAGGGCGCGGGTCTGATGCTTCCGCCGTCTGATGGACATCAGCATCACAGGGGCTTCGCAGAATACGCTGCGCCACATCAGCCTCAAGCTCCCCGCCGGGCGCATCATAGCGCTCATGGGGCCGAGCGGCTCGGGCAAGAGCACGCTGGCCTACGACACGCTTTTTGCCGAATCGCGACGCCGCTTTCTCGACTGCCTCTCGCCCGGAGCTCGGCGCCTGCTGGCGCGCCCCGAGCGTCCGCAAGTCGAGGCCATCGACGGATTGCCGCCCGCCCTCTGTCTGGAGCAGGGCCTCAGCCGCGGCCCGTCGCGCAGCCTTCTCGGCACGCTCACCGAGACACTCGACTACCTGCGCATCATCTACGCGGCCATCGGGGTGCCGCACGACCCTGAAACCGGCACCGTGCTCACGCGGCTCAGCCCGGACGAAATCTCATCTTGCCTCGCCGAGCTCCCCGAAGGGACGCGCCTCACGCTGCTGGCGCCTCTGGGGGCATCGTTCGCACGCGAGGCGGAGAGCGGCATCATGCAGCTGCGCAAGACCGGCTACCTGCGCGTGCGCGTCAGCGGCGTGATTCGCGAGCTCGACGAGCTCGAATCGCAGCCGCCGCGCGAAGACGAGGTCTGCGAGCTGGTCGTCGACCGCATCGTCGTCAAAGACGGCGCCGCCTCGCGCATCGCCGACTCCGTCCAAGCGGCGCTGCGCCTCTGGCCCGACGAGCTGCGCGCCTTGGTGCAGGAGCGCGGCGGCGAGCCCCGCCTCGACTGCTTTCACACCCGCTACCGCAACGCCGAGACCGGCTTTACCATGCCCGATCTCAGCCCCGGTCTCTTCTCTCATTACTCCCCCCGCGGCGCTTGCCCGCGCTGCGACGGGCTCGGCGTCGTTGAAGGCGGCAAGGGCGATCGGGGAGAGCCCGAGCTTTGCCCGCAGTGCAAGGGAATGAGGCTCAACCCCGTCGCCCTCGCCGTCACGCTCGACTTCGGCGCGAGCAGCCTCAACCTCGGCGACTACTGCCGCCTGAGCATCGAGCGCAACCGCGAGCTGCTGCGCCAGCTGCGCGTCCCGCCCGCCTTTCGCGAGCCTCTGAAAACCGCGCTTGAAGAACTGGAGCGGCGCTTCGACTGCCTCATCGAGCTGGGGCTGGGCTACCTCTCGCTCGACCGCGCCACCAACACGCTCTCGGGCGGCGAATTGCAGCGCGCGCGCCTCGCCGGACAGATCGGCGGCGGGCTTTCGGGTGTCCTTTACATTCTCGATGAGCCCACCATAGGCCTGCATCCCCGCGAGGTTGACCGCCTCATCGCCGCGCTGCGCCGCCTGCGCGACAAGGGTAACACCATCCTCGTCGTCGAGCACGACCCCCAGCTGCTGGCCGCCGCCGACCACCTCGTCGAAATGGGCCCGGGCAGCGGACCCGAAGGCGGGCTCATTCTGGCCGAGGGCAGCTACGACGACTTCCTGCACAATCCCGATTCGCCCACGGGCGCCTGGCTCTCGGGGCACCGCCGCATGCCCGAAGCCGAGCCCCTCGACCTCGCGGCTCTTCCTCGCCTCGTGCTGCGGCATGCATCCGCCCGCAACCTGCACGACCTTGAGCTGAGCCTGCCGCTGGGCGCTTTCTGCTGCCTGTGCGGCCCCGGCGGCTCGGGCAAGAGCACGCTCGTGCATGAATGCCTGTTGCCGGCCTTGCGAAGCGGCAAGCTCGAGGGTGCCGAGGGCATCGCCCGCGCAATCCTCGTTGATCAGAGCCCTCTGGGCAGCTCGCCGCGCTCGACGCCTGCCTCGGCCACGGGGCTGCTCGACGTGCTGCGCCCGCTCTACGCCGCATTGCCTCTCGCGCGTCAGCGCGGCTACACGGCCTCGCGTTTCTCGCTCACGACGCGCGGCGGGCGCTGCGAACGCTGCGGCGGCACCGGTCTGCTGCAGGTCGACATGAACTTTCTGGCCGACCTCTACACGCCCTGTGACGCCTGCCGCGGAGCGCGCTACAACCGCGAGACGCTGGAGGTCACGTGGCGGGGCAAATCCATCGCGCAGGCTCTCGCGCTGAGCGTGCGCGAGGCGCTGGACTTCTTCTCGGCCATTCCGGCCGCGGCGGCCATCCTCAGAGCGCTCGATGAGCTGGGTCTGGGCTACCTCAGCCTCGATCGCAGCGTCACGACCCTGTCGGGCGGCGAAGCGCAGCGCATCAAGCTCGCCACCTATTTAGCGAAGGCCGGCGGCAAATCGCGGCGCGGCTTGCCGGAGCATTACCTGCTGGTGCTGGATGAACCCGGCACGGGGCTCCATTTCGGCGAGCTGGAGCTGCTGCTGCGCGCCATTTATCGCCTGCGTGCCGCCGGGCACAGTATCCTCTGCATTGAGCACAACCACAGCCTGCTCTCCCGTGCCGATTACATTGTCGAACTCGGCCCCGGAGCCGGAGAGGCGGGCGGGCGCCTTGTGTACGCAGGCCCGCCCCGGCCCGAAGACCGCGCTGCCGTCGGCTGCTGAGGGCTGAACGGCAAACACTGCGTCCGGTGGCCGTTGCGGTGCCGAAGCGCCGCTCCCGCCGGGGCTGCAGGTGAGAAAGGGATTTCTCACCTCCTCCCGTAAAAAAGCGGGATAAGTCGTCGCTCCCGCGCCCGGATTCCGCTTGTCTGCTGCGTGTTGTATTTATCTAAGGCGCAGATTATAAACGAATAAAGCCTGTTATGAAAAGGTGTTCGAATCGTATCAGAACAAGAGTATAAAGAGCGCAACGCAGAACGTTGCCGGCCTCGGGCGGCAGGAGATGCGGAGCGCTGCGGACGGCACGCCTTTGGAGCCGGCGCGCACGGACGTCCGGCGCACGGCTGAACCCCGTCGAAGCGATGGTCGGCAACTTCTGCGACCTCGTCGAGGGATGCGGATTCAATACCGAATCCCAAGCGCTGAAAAGGCGCGCGACCGACCTGCGCGGCTCGGCCATTTGCGCGGCTTGGAGGCCGGAGCCTTCGTCCCTTTCGTCGCTTCCGCCGAACTCGTCGGTTCCGTCACTTCCGTCGGGCTCGCCGACGGCTCGGGCGCTGCAAACGCTGTAGTCGCTGCACGCTTCGGGAGCTGCGTCGCTACAGGCGCTACAGGCGGGCGGCGTTCGGCGGCTCAGTCGAGTTTGTAGCTCTTGCCGGGCTGCGGGATGATGATCTGCGTCTGCGGAAGGCGCTGTTGCAGCGTCTCGCGCGTCTGCTCGAGGGCACCTTCGTCGCCGTGCACGAGCAGAATGGTGCGCGGAGCAAGAGTAACGGCGTAGTCAATGAGCGCCTCGCGCGTCGCGTGACCGGAGAAATCAAAACACTCCGTGCGGCAGAGCAGGGGGTAGGCCTGGCCGCCCTTCTCCTGCAGCTTGACGAGACTGCCCGGCGCGGCCGCCTTGATTTTGCCGGCGGGGGAGTCGGGGTCGCTGTAGCCGACGAAGAGAATGGCGTCTTTCGGGTGCGGCATCACCTGCGCCGCCAGCAGGTTGGAGACCGTGTGCTCGCTCATCATGCCGCTGGAGACAAGGTAAATGTTGCCCGGCGAGGCGATGAGCGGCGCCTTGCCCTGTTTGGGCAGACCGTAAGTCTCAACCTCATCGCGCAGGCGGTAACCCGGTTTGAGGCGGGGCGTGCTGTCGGCCGTCTTGTCGTAGATGAGCGTGATTTTGGAGCTCAGACCGCCGAAATAGACCGGAACGTCGGGGATGAGCCCCTCGCGTTTGAATCGCCCGATTTCGCAGAGCAATTCCTGACTCTTGCCGAGGGCAAACACGGGGATGAGGACGGCACCGCCGCCCTCGATCGTCTCGCGTATCGCGTCGGCAAAGCGCCGCAGCTCAGCCTCGCGTGTGTAATCGCTGCGCCGTTGCGTGCTGCCGTGCGTGCACTCCATGAGCAGAATGTCGATGCCCTTCTGCGGGAAGTCGGCTCCGGCGATGAGCGTCTGGTTTTCAAACTGCACGTCGCCCGTGTAGAAGAGCGTCGCGCCGCTCTCGCTCTCGAGCTCAACGCCGCAGGAGCCGAGAATGTGCCCGGCGTCGTGCAGCGTCGCCAGCACGGCGCCGCGGCGGCCGGTGCGGAAGGCTTCGTTGTAGGGCCGCACCATCCAGCTGCGCGCGGCGTGCTCGAGCTCGTGGTGCGTGAAGAAGGGGTACTCGATGATGCCCTCCTGCAGGCGTTTTGAGGTCATCACGTTGACGGAGTTGTGCAGCATGGCTTCGCCGACGATGGCCGTTCCGGCAGTCATGATCACTTCGGCGGCTGGGTGTGCATCTTGGAGAACGGGCAGAGTGCCGATGTGGTCGAGGTGGGCGTGGGTGATGAAAATGACATCCGGATCGGCCGCCCCGATCAGACTGTAGTCCGGCATAGCCTCGCGTCCGTCCTTTTTGGGGTGCATGCCGGCATCGAGCACGATGCGCACACCGTCCATGTCGAGCAGGTAGCTATTGGAGCCGATTTCGGCGGCTCCCGTCATGTTGGTGAATGTAATCATGAAAATGAGCGGCGGCATTGTGCCTCAAGATACCCCTCTTGTCAATGCGATACTTGATGCGGGGCCCGCAGCGCGCAAAAAAATCCCCTTTGAAGCAGGGATTTGAACCCGCCGCTGCCGATTTGAACCCGCCGCTGCCCCTCTTGCCCTTCGCGTCGCCGGCGGATGATGCTCAACCCAGCCTTCGCGCGGATTTTGCGGCCGGGCTGAGCTTGGAGCTTCGTGCAGGGCTTGCATCCGCGCCGCGTGCCGAGCTTGCCGTCGTGCACTCCCCCGGCGCCGCACCGCTCTTGAGCCTCGTGCAAGCTCGGCGGCGGGGAGGGGATGAAACAGGCGTTCAGCGCAGCCCCTCGTAGAGCTTGCGGTAGGCGGAGACCGTGTCGCTGAGGCGGTAGGGAGGGGGAATTTGCCCGGGCAGGCTGGGCCTGTAGGTGCGCCACTGCAAGAGAACGTCGGCCATGGCGCGCGCCTTATCGGGCTCGACGCGTCCCTCGGGCAGGAAGGCCTCGAGCAGCTCGGAGACGACGCCGTGATCGTAGGCGGCTACCGGTCGCCCCAGCGACAGAGCCTCGAGAATGGGGCGGTTGTAGCTTTCGGGGCGGCGCGAGAGGTAGAGCGTGACGTCGCAGGCGCAGATAACGTCGCGCAGGTCGGGGCGGTGCCCGAGCCAGATGATGCGCTCATCGAGGTGCGCTTCGGCGAAGTGGTTGCGCAGCGACTCAAGGTAGTTGGGGTCGGCTTTGCCGGAGTCGCCGACGATGTAGGCGAGCGGCGAGAGCCCGTTGTTGAGCAGAACCGACATGATGGGCTCGAGATCCTCCAGCCCGTGGAGCGGCGAGATGGGGCAGGGTACGCAGAGGGTGTAGCGATGCCTGCCGTGCTGCTGGGTGAGGTGCCATTGCTCCATCCAATCGGCGGAGGGCGCGTAGCCCGGGTAACAGAGAGACTCGTCCACGCCGCCCGGAATGACCCAGACTTCGGCCCCCTTGGGAACGAAGCCGCGCTCGGTCATCACCTTGCGCAGGTATCGGGAGGAGAACACCAGCGCATCACAGGCACCCATGGCCCAGCGCTGCCAGCGGGCCGACATGAAGCCCGTCACCACACCGACGAGAGCCGGGCGGCGTCGGCGCCTCAGGCGCATGCAGGCCAGCCTCGCCATGAGGGCGGCTTCGGGGGTGTATGTCTGCAGGATGTCGGGGGCGATGGAGATGATGGTTTTGCGCAGCTTGCGAACAGCGGCCAGCGTTTTCAGCCATCCGCCCGTGCGGCAGGTGATGTGGCGCACGCGCGCGGCGTCCAGCGCTCCGATGAGCTCGCTGGCGGGTCCCATGACGATGTTTTTGATGCCCGCGGCTTGGAGACCTCGCGCGAGATCCGCTGCTTGGCCGGTGATGCCGCCGGGGCGAAGTCCGGGGTTGAGGTGCAGAACCTTCATCGCGCTGAGAGTAGCTGGAGGTAGAGCTCGAGGTGCGCGTCAATCATGTCGGCGCGGCGGTAGGGAGGCGGAACGGGCGAGCGGGGAACGGGCGGGCAGGAGTACCATGCTGCAAGTTTATCGGCCATGGCTGCCGTATCTCCCGTGCGAACGCGCCCTTCGGGCAGAAAGACATCGAGTTGCTCGCCGACGCCGCCGTGCTCGTACCCGGCAACGGGGCGCCCCAGCGCCAGCGCGTCGAGCGTCGTCTTGCCGAAGGATTCGGGCTGGAGCGTCAGCGAGAGCGTGACGTCGCAGACGCAGAGGACGTCGCGCAGGTCGCTGCGGTGCCCCGTCCACGTGACGGCATCGCTGAGCCCGGCTTTCGCGAACGCTTCCTGCGCTTCGCGGCGGAAGGCCTCCTTCCCCTTTTTCGTTTCACCGACGATGACGGCGTGGGCGGGGATGCCTCTCGCCCTCAGTTCGCGGAGGATGGGGACGAGGTGCAGGGCGCCCTTGATGCGCGTGACGCGCCCCGGCAGGCAGAGGGTGTATTTGCCGCTGAGCTCGGGGTACTGCGCGCGCCACTTCTCCAGCCAGGCGGCATCGGGGCGATAGTCGGGGCGGTTGAGCTGTGTGTCCACCGAGTTGGGGATGACGACGACGCGGGAGGCCTCGGTGCGCGGGTAATGCACCAGAATATGCTCCTTCATGCAGCGCGAGACGGCAATCACGCGCTGCCCTTTCGCCATGATGCCCGAGTAGGGGTTGACGCTGTGGAAGCCGTGGAAGGTCGTGACCAGGGCCGGGCGCTCGGCCGGATTCATCTTGCGCCAAGCCAGATAGCCGACCCACGCCGGAATGCGCGAGTGCAGGTGCAGAATGTCGGGCTTTTCCGCTTCCAGCAGGCGCCGAAACGGGCGGATGCGAAAGAGGGAGCGGATGCTTTTCCGGCCGATGGGGCAGGTAATGTGCCGCGCCCCGGCTGCTTCAATTTGGGCGACCATGCTGCCGCCGGCGGAGACGACGACGTTTTCTTCGCCTCGAGCGCAGAGCCCTTGGCAGAGCTCGAGCACGACTTGCTCGACTCCGCCCGAACTGAGCGACGGCAGCAGGTGCATGATTTTCATGGCAGCAGCTTCGGGAAGCGGTCGAGGATGTATTCGGCGGCGCGGTGCGCCTCATCGAGCACGGTGTCGGGCTGCGGCAGCGTGCGATCTTTGGCCCACTCGGTGAAGCTGCGCACGCATCCGTCGCTGATGATCATATCGAGCCCTCGGCTCACGCGCGACAGCTTTTTGCCCTTGCGGTACACCTTCTTGCGCGGCATCTCGATGATGCCGACGGGCGCCCCGCTGGAGAGCGCTTCGTAGACCATCGAGACGCTGTCTTGCGTCACCCAGACCTCCTTGGCGCAGGCGAGGTGGTCGGCCACCCAAGTCGGGCCGGTTGTTTCGACGGGCTCGACGCGGATGCTCGGGCAGGTCGAGGTGACGTCCTGCACGAAGTCCTTGGGCGTGCGCCGCGAGGTGGTCAGCACCATGGGGCAGGAGCTGTGGCGCGTGATGGTCGAGAGCTGGTTGAGCACGGTCTCGGTATCCCAGTCAAACTCCTTGCTCGGCCCGCCGATGAGGATGAGCTGCTCGCGCTTCGGCACCTCGGGGTGGGGCTTGATCATGTTGATGGAGCCGACGGTGGGAAGAATGCGCCCCCCGCTCGTCTCGCCGGGGCGCAGATCGTGCCGAGGCATGATGCAGAGATCAAAGAGACGCAGAGGCAGGCTCGGCCTCATGCACACCATGCACAGGCAGCGCAGGTGCCGCGCCAGACTCAGCGCGGCCAAGTGGGTGCCGTGCCCGGCGCAGAGGATGAGGTTGGGCCTGGGCAGGTCGAGATCTCGCCCCTTGTAGAGGAGCTTGCTCAGCCAAGTCTTGTCGACGACGCTGACCTCATAATAGCTGTGCTCCAGATCCGGGCGCCGACGGCGGGCGCAGTCCGTCAGAGCCTGTGCCAGCCCTTCGGTTTGGGAGAGGTGGCCGCGCTTGCCATCGCTGACAATATAGATAATCATTGTGTTTTACTGGAGGGGCAGCGTCACGGCGCCGCACAGGGTGCTGCCGAGCAACGGCGTGTTGAGCGTGCCGCAGCTCAGCTGAGATTCGCTGACGGTAACGCGAGCCTCCGGATCAAAGAGCATGAGCGGAGGGGTGAGCTCGGTATCCATCTCCGGATCCTGCGGGTTGGCGATGCGGCAGGGGTTTTCGCTGCAGGTGCGCACGACGTCTGCCCAGCTGAGCTTGCCGGGGAGGATGAGATGCGTGTAGATGGCCGGCAGGAAGGTGTCGAGAGAAACCATGCCCTGCGGCGCCGAGATGAAGTCCTGTTTCTTGGCGAAGGGCGTGCAGGGGCTGTGGTCGGAGACGATGCAGTCAATCGTGCCGTCTTTCACGCCCGCGAGCAGGGCATCGACGTCGCCGCGCG
Organism: Candidatus Parakkermansia intestinigallinarum; assembly: GCA_019114365.1. Taxonomy (GTDB): domain Bacteria; phylum Verrucomicrobiota; class Verrucomicrobiia; order Verrucomicrobiales; family Akkermansiaceae; genus Akkermansia; species Akkermansia intestinigallinarum. Next base: position 21,444 of record DXFQ01000058.1, read on the forward strand.
AACGCAGCGGCGGCAGGGTCTTGAAGTTGGTATCGTAATCGCAGATGTCTTCATCGGTGTAGAGGAGGTGGTGCAGAGCTACTTCGGCCGTGACCTTCACCCCCTGAGCCTTCGCGCGGCGGATGATGGCCACGCCTTCCGCCGTGCTGACGGTCTGGATGTGCACGCGAGCCCCGGCGTCCGCCGCGAGGCGCAGCACGGTTTCAATACCGATTTCTTCGGCGCAGGGCGGGGTGCCGTGCAGGCCGAGGCGGTAGGAGGTGGCGCCGACGTTGATGCAGGTGTTCTGCGTCAGCTCGGGCACGTCACCGCGAATCGCGAAGGTCAGCCCCAGCTCTCCGGCGTATTTCATGGCGCGGTAGAGCATGAGCAGGCTGACGGGCATGCGGCCGGCATCCGTCAGGATGCTCACGCCGCGCGCCGCCATCGTGTTGTAGGGCGCTTGCTGCTGCCCCTTCATGCCCAGCGAAATGCAGCCGGCGGCGTACATCTCGGCCGCCGAGCGCTGCGAAACGGCGTCGCGGAAGCTGTCGAGCGTCGCGTAGTTGTCGAACATGAAACCCTCGGAAGGCATCACGAGCATGCCCCAGACGCCGCCGTTGAGCGCAGCCTGACCCGCCCGGCTCACGCTTTCGCGCTTGCTGCGACCGGGAATCTCGATGGTGGCGTGCAGGTCGAAGAGCGCGGGCAGCAGGATCTTGCCGTGCGCATCAATGATGCGCGTGGCTCCTTGCGGAATCGCGAGGCTGCCGGCAGGTGCCGTCGTGACCTCGCTCCCGCTGCGGCCCAGACTGCAGTCGACGGCCTTTCCGTTGATGTCCGTCGCGTTTCGGATGTAGAGCTTATTCATGGTTCTGAGTCTGCGGGGTGAGGTGGTAAAGAATGCTCATGCGCGCGGCGATGCCGTTTTCAACCTGATTGCAAATGAGCGAGTTGCGGTATTCCATAGCGGCGTCGCAGATCTCGACGCCCCGATTGACCGGGCCGGGGTGCATGATGGAAAGATCGAGGTCTTCGATGCGCCGCAGGCGCTCCTCCGTCACGCCGAAGGCCTGGTGGTAGTCCGCCGCCGGGAAGAACGGCGTGTCGATGCGCTCGTTTTGGATGCGCAGCAGGTAGATGACGTCGGGCTTCCACTCAAAGGTGTCCTCCCAATTGGTGAAGCGCGGAATGCCCGTGTACTTCTCGGCGGGAACCAGCGGGCCGGGCCCCATGTAGGCCACTTGAGCCCCGAGCCGACGCAGAATCGTGCTGGTGGAGCGAGCGACGCGGCTGTGCAGAATATCGCCGATGATCACGACGCGCTTGCCGGCCACCGTGCCGTATTTCTCGCGGATGGTGAAGGCGTCGAGGAAGGCTTGGCTGGGATGCGCGTGGGCGCCGTCGCCGGCGTTGATGACGGAGGCCTTGCAGTGGCGGGCGATGACGGCGGGAATGCCGCTGTTTTTGTGGCGCACGATGATGTAATCCATCTTCATGCTCATGAGCGTGTCAATGGTATCGTGCACGCTCTCGCCCTTCACGACGGAGGAGGTCGAGACGGTGAAGGTGGTCACGTCGGCCGAGAGGCGGTGCGCGGCCACCTCGAAGGAGGAACGCGTGCGCGTACTCGGCTCATAGAAGAGAGTCAGAACCGATTTTCCCTTGAGTGCGGGCACTTTCTTCACACTCTTGGTGAAGATGTCCTTCATCGCCTTGGCGCTCTCGAGGATGGTGTCGATGTCCTCGTCGCTCAGAGAATCGATGGTGAGCAGATCTTTTCTCGGGTTCATACTTCGTTCAATAGGTTATGGATTCGCAGCCGTCCGACTCGCTGAGCTGCACCGTGACCTCGGTGTCGAACGGCAGATCCAGCTTGAAGGCGGCGTAATCGGGGTGGATGGGAACCTGCCTGCCGCTGCGGTTGACGAGGCAGTGCAGCTTCACTTCGGCGGGGCGTCCGTACTCGAAAACGGCATTGAGTGCCGCGCGGATGCTGCGCCCCGTGTGAATGACGTCGTCCACCAGCACCAGATGCAGATCATCGGTGCTGAAGGGCAGGTAGGAGGAGTGCAGTGCCGGCTTGCGATCCAGCATGCTCAAATCGTCGCGGTAGAGCGAGATGTCCAGCGTGCCGAAGCGCGCGCGGCAGCCCGCCGCTTCGAGCTTGTCCGTCAGGCGGCGTGCCAGTACGTCACCTCGGCGTATGAGCCCGACGACGGCCAGCCTGCCGGGCGGGACCTGCTCGCCGTAGCGCAGCAGATGCTCGGCCCATGTGTCAATGGCCTTCTCCAGTTCAGGCTGTCCGATCACGGTCATGGTGCGGATGAAGCTTGCGTTTATTCGGCGAGGCGAATGATGCGGTGGGCGGCCATGGCGGCATTCAGCGGCGTTTTCTTGTGCAGGCCGACCGTGGTGGCGGGCACGCCGCCGGGAAGTTGAGAGATGGCCAGCAGCGCGTCGATGCCGTTGAGCGGGCCGCAGGGAACGGGCACGCCGATGACGGGCAGCTGCGTGTTCATGACCACGACGCCGGGCAGAGCGGCAGAAAGCCCGGCCACGCAGAGCAAAACGGCCTTCGTGCCGTCCTCTTCGAGCTTCCGGAGGTAGGCCAGCAGCTCGGGAAGATCGCGGTGAGCCGAGTAGACGACTTCTTCGGCCTCGACTTGGTGTTCTGCGAAGTACTGGCGAGCCGGTTCCATGAAGGGAAGGTCGCTCTTGCTGCCGTATATGGTGATGACTTTCATGCGCCGCTTATCTTAGCACGCCGGGGCCGGCGGACGCAAGCAAAAAGCAGCTGCGAGACGCGTTCACTGCCCGCCGCGAGCTGCGCGCTCAGCGGTGGTCATCGCCCAGCAGACCTTGGAGGATTTTGTGGGCGTAGTGGAGGCGCGAGCGGAGAGTCCCTTCCGTGATGTTGAGCAGGGCAGATATCTCGGCAAAGCTCTTGCCTTGAATGTCGAAGAGCGTGACAACCTCGCGCTGGGCGGGCGAGAGCTGATCCATGGCGGCGCGCAGGCGCTGCTTGAGCTCGCTGACGTGCGCGTTGCGCGTCGGGTCGGCCGCGCGACTTTCGTCGGCAAGCTCGCTGCGCTTGTCTATGGGGGTGGCGTCTGCGTCGTTGTCGATGCTGAAGGAGTTTTCGCGTTTTTTGCGGCGCAGCAGGTTGCGGGCGCGGTTGGCGGCTATCGAGTAGAGCCAGGTGAAGAAGGCGCTGCGCCCGCTGAAGTAGCGCAGGGAGTGAAAGGCCTTGAGGAAGGCGTCCTGAGCGATGTCGTAGGCATCGGCTTCTGACCGCAGCATTTGCAGCAGCATGGCGTGCAGCTTGCGACTGTGCCTCTTGACCAGAACGTCGTAAGCTTTGACATTGCCCTCCAAGGTGATGCGAATCAACTCCTCATCGGTGCGATCGTTGAGGCTCTGTTGCGTTTCATCAGGCATGGCGGTGGGGTAGGGTAGGTGTGGGTGAGAAAATCAAAGCTTCGCAGCGGTGGCGCTTTGCCGAGTGCGTCTTGACCGGAGGATTCGGAGAGGAAGGGAGAGGCGCAGCAAGAGCGAGCGGAGGAGGGGCGAGCGGAGGAGGGAGGGGCGAGCGGAGTATGAGTCGGCGGGGCAGCTGCGAGCGAAAGGAAGGTGAAGGGGAGGGGTAGCGGTAGCGGGGAGTGGGAGAGGGAGTGGGAGAGGGAGAGCGGGTGCGGGGTGAGGAGGCGGGGGCTTTCTGCTTGGGAGGTGCTGAGGTCGGGAGGTGCTGCGGGTGAAACGGAGGGGGAGAGGAGGACTGTCGTGATATCGCGGTGCCGGGCGGAACGGCACCGGCACCGCGATCGAAGAAGCCTACACCGGCAGGGAGTACGAGCGGCCGTCGCGTCCGTCAAACCAGTTGATGAAGGCCGCATTGACCGTCGTGTAGCCGCCCGGCGTCGGGTAATTGCCGCTGAAGTACCAGTCGCCGCAGGGCCCTTCGATGGAGCGATGCAGACCCTCGAGCGTCTGATAGATCACCTGAACGGGGCAGGTGGCGTTGTCCGGCGTGACGAGGCGCGATACCTCATTCGTGATCTCATCATCCGTGAAGGGCGCGTAGATCTTCTTGACGGGGTTGCCGCGCTCCTCCGGGGGGAGGGTCAGCTGGTGCTTGCACTCCTCGTAAATCGAGGTGATGTAATCGTACATGCCGCGCTTCTTGAGCAGGGAAATCGCCGCTTGGAAGGCGATAAACTTGCCCAGTTCGCTCATGTCAATGCCGTAGCAGTCGGGGTAGCGAATCTGCGGAGCCGACGAGGCAATGACGATCTTGCGGGGTTTGGCACGCCCCAGCAGACGCAGCAGCGAGGTCTTGAGCGTCGTGCCGCGCACGATGGAGTCGTCGATGGCGACGAGCACTTCGTCTTCGGCGATGGCGCCGTAGGTGAGGTCGTAGACCTGCGAGACCATCTGGCCGCGGTTGGTCTCCTGCGTGATGAAGGTGCGCAGCTTGATGTCCTTGTGGACGATTTTCTCGGCGCGGGGCCAGCGGCGCAGCACCTGCTCCTCGATCATCTCTTCGGTCAGGCGCCCCTCGCGCAGCGCGGCAATCATATCTGCCGTGATGCGTTCGCGGCGGTAGCTTCGCAGCCCTTCCAGCAGCCCGTAGTACGAGACCTCGGCCGTGTTCGGGATGTAGGTGACGGCCGCTTTGGAGATGTCTCCCTCGATGCTGGCGACGATCTTCTCGGTGAGCTCGGCGCCCAGCGCCTTGCGCTCGCGGTAGATGATGGGATCATTGCCGCGCGAGAAGTAGATGGCCTCAAAGGAGCAGGGCGTCGGCTCGAGCGGCTTGGTGTACTCGCGAATGGAAATCTTGCCGTCGCTCTTCACCACAATCATGTTGGCGCGCGGCAGCTCGTGCACCTGCTCGCTCTCCACCTCCATCACACTCATGAGCGGTACCCGCTCACTGGCAATGGCGATGTATTCATCCGTGATGATGTAGTGGCAGGGGCGGATGCCGTGCGGGTCGCGCAGGCAGAAGAAATCGCCGTTGCCGACGCCGCCCAGAATGCAGAAACCGCCGTCCCAAGCCTGCGATGCCTTGCCGATAATATCGTAGAGATCGAGGCGTTTGGAGATCTCGCGCGGAATGTCGCGCCCGGGCATCGTGTCGCGCAGCTCGCGGTAGATGTCCGTGTGCGCCTCGTCGAGGTAGAAGCCGATCTCCTCGAGCACCGTCTGCGTGTCGGTGCCGAAGATGGGGTGCTGGCCGCGCTCGATGAGGCTGCGGTTGAGCTGCGGGGCATTGGTCATGTTGAAGTTGCCCAGCAGCATGAGCGTGCGCGTCTCCCAGTTGGTGCGGCGCAGGTAGGGGTGGCAGCTGCCCTCGTCAAAGAGGCCGCTGGTGCCGTAGCGCAGGTGCCCCATGAGAATCTCGCCGCCGAAATTGAAGTTCTTTTTGTAGCTCTCGGCGTCGCTCCAGCCGATTTCCCCGCGCTCGCGCATGTGGCGCAGAGAGCGCTGCTGCGTCGAGAAGATGTTGGCGAGAGCCGAGCTCGTCGCATCGCGCGCACGGAACACGTAGGGCTCCCCGAGCGGCATCCCCAGCTTGATGCAGCCGATACCCGCGCCGTCCTGGCCGCGGTTGTGCTGCTTCTCCATGAGCAGGAAAAGCTTGTTGAAGGCCCAGTCGGGCGAGCCGTACTTGTCCGCGAAGTAGGCGAGCGGCTTGAGGAGGCGGATGGCCGCCACGCCGCATTCATGATGGAGGGGGTCAGACATGGTCCGTCATCAATGTGCCCTTGTCAATGCTCGCCGCGCACCTTCACGTGAATGCCGCGGCCTTCGCGCATCGTGCCGATCACCGTGCCGCCGGGGCCGGCCGTCATCGCCTGCTGTACCTCATCGGGCTTCACGATGGCCACCCAGCCGATGCCCATGTTGAAGGTGTGGAAGCGATCCTCGGCGTCGACGAAGTCGAGCACCTTCTGGATGGCGGGGTTGTCCCAGTACGGCACCTCGAGGTCGGCACCCTTCTCGCCGAGGAAGCGCTCGAGATTCTCCGGCAGACCGCCGCCCGTGATGTGGGCGTAGGCCTTGGGCGTGATGCCGAGCTTGCGCATATCGTAGACAACGTCGTGGTAGAGTCGCGTCGGGGCGAGGATGCCGCGCAGCTCCTCTTCGGTCAGCAGGTCGGGATTCTGCTTGAGAATGCGGCGCACGAGGCTCCAGCCGTTGGCGTGGAAGCCGTCGCTGGGATAGCCGATGAGAACGTCACCCACCTCAACCTTCGACGGATCGATCATCTGGCTCTTCTCCACACAGCCGATGCTGAAACCGGCCATCTCAACGAGATTCTCGGGCACGACACCCGGCATTTCCGCCGTTTCACCGCCGGCAAGAATGCAGTTGCAGCTCTCGAGGTAGTCGCACATACCGGCCACGAGGCGCGTGATGCGGGGCCTCTCCGCCTCGAGATTCGAGATGCCGAGGTAGTCGAGAAAGACGAGGGGATCGCCGCCCGTGGTCAGGATGTCATTGACATTCATGGCCACCAAGTCCTTGCCGGCCGTTTCAAGCATGTCGAGCTCAAAGAGAATCTCCGTCTTGGTGCCGACGCCGTCGGTGCCGGTGACAATCACGGGCTCCTTGTAAGAGGAAAGGTCGTAGGCGGCAGCGAAGAGACCGAAGGCATTGCAGAGCCGGCGGTTCTTCTGGGTGCGCTTCACATGGGCGCTGATGTCATGAACAAAGGACTGGGCCTCGATGGTATCGACGCCGGATTGCTTGTAGGTGAGGTTGCCGGACATAGGAATGAGGTGCGTGAATGCGTGACTATTGTACCTGAAAAATACCCTTTTGGCAAGTCGTATTTTATCTCCCCGTTTGGGCGGAAAAGACACGCTGAAGGCAGCTGAGGGGCGCGCGGCAGCGAGGGCTGTGCAGCTCCGTCAGCTAATCGCCGGCGAACCCTCAGCTGAAGGTGTAGGCGTCGATATCCAGCGTGGCGATGATGTCCTCGCCGAAGCCCATGGCTTGGATCTCGCGCGAGCCGATTTCGGCGATGACGCGCGCGCCCGGCGCGCAGAGTGTGCACTGGTAGCGGTACTGCCCGTAGCTCTTGGCGATGGGCGAGGGAATGGGCGGGCTGAGCTGTACCGTGGGCGGCAGGGCCTGTTCCAGACGCCGATGCAGCGATTCGATGCCGAAGCGAGCCAGTTCTTCCTGCACCGAGCGCACCGTCAGCACCGCCATGTGCGAGAAGGGCGGGTAGTTGAAGCGGCGGCGCAGTTCCAGTTCGGCCTCGGCAAAGCCGTCGGTGTCGTGCCGTCTGGCAAATTGAATGGCCGGAGCCTGCGGCGTGAAGGTTTGGATGATGACCTCGCCGTCGAGCTCGCCGCGCCCGGCGCGGCCGGCGACTTGCGTGAGGAGTTGAAAGCTGCGCTCGCCGGCGCGGGGATCGGGGATGCTCAGGCCGATGTCGGCGTTGAGCACGCCTACCAGCGTGACGCCCGGAAAGTCGAGCCCTTTGGAAATCATCTGCGTGCCGAGCAGAATATCGATGCGGTGCGCGCGGAAATCGGCCAGAATGTCGCGCAGCGCGTTTTTGCGGGCGGCGACGTCTGCGTCGATGCGCTGCAGGCGCGCCTGCGGGTAGCAGCGCCGCAGGATGGCCTCGACTTTCTGCGTGCCGCAGCCCTCGAGCAGGATGCCGCGCGAGCCGCATTCGGGGCAGGCGTGCGGCACGACGGCGCGGAAGCCGCAGATGTGGCAGATGAGGCGGTTCTCCGTCACGTGGTAGGTCAGGGGCAGGGAGCAGTGCTCGCAGGTGACGATGTGCCCGCAGTCGGGGCACTGCAAGGAGCGCGCAAAGCCGCGGCGGTTGAGAAAGAGGATGGTTTGTTCGCCGCGCGCGAGGCGCTCGTCGATGGCCATGCGCAGGCGCTCGCTGAGAATGCCCTGATAGCGCTTGTCCTTGGGTTCCGTGCGCATGTCCAGCACGCGGGTGAGCGGCAGGCGCTGGCCGTCGGCTCGGTGGTCGAGGCGCAGCATGCGGTACTTGCCCGTTTGGGCGTTGTGCAGCGATTCGAGCGAGGGGGTTGCCGAGCCCAGCACGATGGTGGCGCCTTCCATGCGTGCGCGCAGAACGGCGAGGTCGCGTCCTTGGTAGCGCGGGCTGTTTTCCTGTTTATAGGAGGCGTCGTGCTCTTCGTCGACGATGATGAGACCGAGCTGCTGAACGGGTGCGAAGACGGCGGAGCGCGGCCCGATGGCGATGCGCGCCTGCCCCCGGCGGATGGCATGCCACTCGTCGAAGCGCTCGCCGTCGCTCATGGCGCTGTGCAGAATGGCTACGGCGCCGGGGCTCTCGGCAAAGCGGCTTTTGAAGCGAGCCATGGTCTGCGGCGTGAGCGAAATCTCCGGCACGAGAATCAGCACGCCTTTGCCGGCCGCCATGGCGCGCGCCGCCGCTTGCAGGTAGACCTCGGTTTTGCCGGACCCCGTCACGCCCTGCAGCAGCAAGGGGCGGGATGAGCCTGCGTCGAAGGCTTCGTTGATGCAGGCGAGGGCCCGAGCTTGTTCCTCATTGAGCTCGAGCGGCTGCGAGGGGGCAAAGACTTCGTTGCCCGCAGGATCGCGCTTCACCTGCTCTTCGGTGATTTCGACGAGTCCGCGCCGCTCCAGAGCGCGGGCCGGAGCCAGCGCCGAACTGCCGCCCAAGTCGCTGAGGGCGGCTCGCTGCCCATCGGCGGCTTGGAGTTGGCGCAGCAGGGAGGCTTGGCGCGGCGCTCGAGCGTTGATTTTGTTGAGCTGCTCATCATCGGGCATGTGCAGCAGGTGCAGCACCTTGCGCGTCTTCTCCTCGTGCCGCTCCTGCCGTACGGCCTCGGGCACCATGCAGCGAATCATTTGCTCGACCGGCACCGCGTAGTAGTGAGAGGCCCATTCGGCCAGATCCAGCAGCGTCGGCGAGACGATGGGTCGCTCATCAATGGCCCGCAGGATCGCCCGCAGGCGGTTTCTCAGCGCCGGGTCGGGATCGACGAGATCCAGCACGGTGCCGACAGCTTTGCCGCCGCGCAGCGGTACCTCGACGCGAAAGCCGCGGCTGACGGACTCAAGCCCGGGGGGGATGGCGTAATCGAGAGCCATGTCGTCGCGCCCGTCTACCAGAACACGGGCAAGCTTGAGCGGAGGCGCCTCGCTGAAGAGCTCCTGCATGGGGGAAAAGGAGGAGGAAAGGGGTGTGCGGAGAGTGGGAAAAGCCGGAAGTCGGAAGACGGAGACTCGGAGTAGAGGGACGAAAGCCGGAGGCGCAGGAGGGAGGCGGTAGACGGATGCTCGGAGACTCAGAGGCGGGGAGGAGGCTCGGAGGCGAGAGGCGTGGAGTCGGGGGCGTCCGTCCTGCCGAAGGCGGGGAAGGGGGGGGCGAGGGAGGGGCGGACAAGCCTCGCCCGAGGAAACTCAGTCGAGCTCCTCTTCCGAAAGAATGTGCACGACCACCTTGATGCCCTGTTTCTCGCCGGCGGCCTTGGCCATCGAGCGTATGGCGGAGGCCGTCATGCCGTTGCGGCCGATGACGCGTGCCACGTCCTCGTGTTTGAGAATCAAACGAAAGCGCACCATGTCTCCCCGGGGAGTCGAAGCCACGCGCAGCTGAGCTGCTTCGGGATGCTTGATGAGCGGCCCGATGACCGCAAGAAGATATCGACCGATGGATTCGACTAATTGCTGCATATGGCTGAAACGGGGGTGCCGCGGCATGAAAGGTCGCCGACGCTTGGCGTATCTTATGCGATGGTGCGGCGGCTGTCAAGCCTCCATCCGCACCGCCGGAGCTGCATGACAGAATGCGTTGCAAGAAGTCGACTCAGTTAACAATTGACTTGACGCGGGGAGATTGCTGTGATTTACTCATGCCGCACGTTCATGAGTCAACGCAAGACCTACAGCATCTCAGCCATGGCTCGCAAGACCGGGCTGAGCATCCACACGCTGCGCTTCTACGAGAAAGAAGGCGTTTTGCGCTACGTCGAGCGCACGCCGTCGGGGCGGCGCGTCTACACCGAAGACAGCTTGGCCTGCTTGCTCGGTGTGCTCTGCCTGAAGCATGCCGGGCTGACATTGCCCGAGATCAAAACCTTTTTTGACAGCACGAGGGAAGGGGCGGTTTCTCTGCCCGAGCGTCTCGATATGCTGCGCCGAGCCAAGGCTCAGCTCGAGGCTCAGCGGGATGAGCTCGACCGCTCTCTGGGGCTGGTCAACTACTTCCTCAAGGGCGGAGAGGCGGCACTGGCTGCCGAGGCGCGGGGGGACGATCCCGATGAGGCCTTCCCCTTCTTCACCAAGCAGGGCATTGTCACCTTCCCGTATCTGGCGCAAATCGGCGACAAGCTCGAAGTCTACGCGCCCGGGAGTGAGCCCCGAGGGCTGAGGCCGGACTCGCCGCCAGCTGCCCAAGAGGATTGATTTTTCCCGAATCCCTCGCTGAACCCTCAAAATCGCCGTATAATCGCCGTATCCTTCAGCCGACATGAAGAAGATGTTTTGCATAGCTGCTCTTGGTGCCGCCGGATGTTTTCTCGCTGCGGCCGCGATGCTCATCTACGCCTCGCGCCGCGACGTGCGCGATGTGCACGATATGCTGCGCCGCTACGAGTGACGGAGCTGCACGCGGCCTGCGGAGCTGCCGCAACGCGCGACGGTGCTGCGGCGAACGAAGAGGCGCCGCCCGCGGGTGCTGCGGCTAATCTCCGCATCGCTCCCCGCAGCGCAGCTGCGCCGCCCAAGCTCGGTCGGCGCGGGAGGCGGAGCGGATGGCGAGGAGGTCGAACTCTCCCGCCTGCATCATCAGCAGCAACATGCGGAGTTGTGCGCGAATGTCGCGCTCGCGAGCTTGCTCGGAGACGGCTTGCGAGCAAACCGCAGCGCCGGCCGCTATCACGGGGCGGTCCGTCAGATAGCGCACCCAGCCTGCAAAGCTGCGGCCGCTGCCCGCAAACGCAGGCTGCGTGACGGAATCCGACGCACACTCAAAGATATCAACGCCGGCCTCGGCAAGAGGCTGAACGATGTCGGCCAGCTCACCGGGCGTTGAGGCCGGACGAAGCTCCTGACTCGCGAGCCTCTGAGGCAGGCGCAGAATGACGGGCGTGCGCGCGCCGACGGCACGCCGAACGGCCGCCAGCAGTTCGCGGACAAAGCGCAGGCGCCCGACGCTGCTTCCCCCGTACTCGTCGCTGCGGCGGTTGGTGGATGCGTGCAGAAACTGGTCAATGAGACCGCCCCCCGGGCCGTTGACGGCGACGGCGTCAAAACCGAGCGCGCGGGCTCGCCAAGCGGCGAGTGCGAAGGCATCCGCGATGTCCGCCATGCGGGCTCGGCTCATCGGCTCGCCGACCGCTTGGAGGGTGACGGGGTGGATGCCCGAAGGACTCAGAGCCGGCTGCTTGCCGACAACGCGGCGCGAGCCGCCTATCCTCAGTTCTCCGGCGTGGTAGAGCCGCGCGGCGATGCACCCGCCGTTTGCGTGCACGGCGTGCACCACCCTGCGCCAGCGCCGCAGCGACGGCCCCGAGTAAAACTCCGGTGCGTCGGCATCATTCGTCGCACAGGGCGAGACGGCCAAACCCTCCGTCATCACCAGCCCGATTCCGGCGCTCATGCTGCGCGTGTACGCGCGGAGCAGCTCAACGCTCGGAAGCCCGCCCGGACACAGACCCCGGTTTCCGGCTTCCAGCACGAGGCGGGTGGGCAAGCAGAGCTTGCGATGGCGAAAGGGCTTGAAAAGAAACTCAACATCGCGGAGGCAGAGTTCAATGCGGGTATTCATGGTTCTTGTACTCTAAGATCGGCCTTGAGTCTGATCAAGAAGATAGAAAAACTGTTTCGGAGCTCCATCCGCGAGAGCTGACAGGCTCGGGGAAAGCCGCGATACAGCGGCCCGACGGACGCCGCATCGCCGGAGACTCCGCGCGACGCATGTGACAGCGAAAAGGTTTGCCAAAGACGCGACAAAAGCGTACAATGACGCGCGACGCACCCGCACCGGGTGCCGCATCTGCATCACAGCTATGAATAAATCCTTTTTCCTTGTCGCCTTCGCCGCCGTCTTGGGGCTCAGCTGCTGCGTCTCTCAGAGCCGGCAGGATCAGCAAACCGATCAGGTTGAGACGGACAGCTCGAAGACTCAGGGCGAGACGCCGAATGCATCCGGCGTCCGAACTCCCGGCTCCAAGACTCCCTCCGTCAAACCCGGCAAACCCTACACCTACGTGCCCTCTTTCCCCGGGCGGCGCATCAGCCGCGTCTCCGTGCCCGGCAAGTATGTCGCGCTCACCTTTGACGACGGCCCCCACGTGACCCACACGCCGCACATCCTCGACGTGCTGGCTCGCCACAATGCCCGCGCCACCTTCTTCGTGCTCGGTCAGCGCGCCGCGCAGCACCCTGAAATCCTGAGCCGCGCCGTCTCTCAGGGCTGTGAAATCGGCTCGCACACATGGTCGCACATCAACATGGCGCGCAGCAGTCAGGAGACAATCAAGAATGAGCTCGACCGCACGGCGTCCGTGATTTCGCAGGCCACGGGGCGTGCTCCGCGCGTTGTGCGTCCCCCCTACGGTGCCGGCGGCACAAGCGTTGTCAACTACATCTACGACCTCTACGGTGCGCCTTCCATCCTCTGGGATGTCGACACGAATGACTGGCGCAAACCCGGCGTGCAGACTGTCATCAACCGCGCCGTCAACAGTGCGAGGCCGGGCTCCATCATTCTGGTGCACGACATACACGGCTCAACGGCTGCCGCCGTCGAGGGCATTGTCACCGGCCTGCAGCAGCGCGGTTACACCCTCGTGACGGTCTCCGAGCTCATCGCCATGGGGCGCCGCGCCGCTCTCGAGGCCGGCAAGACCCCCGCCGCTCCGTCGGCTCCCGCAGCGCCTACCGCTCCCGCGGCTCCCGCAGCTCCCGCGACTCCGTCTGCTCCTACCGCTCCCGCCGTTGTTCCGGCTCCTGCGGCTCCTCCGGTGCTGCCTGCGGCACCCGAGACGCCGTCGGCTCCCGTCGCTCCTGCCGCTTCCGCCGCCAACACCGCATTCGCCTCTCCGACGGCAGCGGTGATTGCGGGCTCATCCGCCGCGCTCTGAGCCGGAGATTCGGCTTCCCCTTTACCCACCCATCCTCCCACCATGAAAGCTGAGGACAAGACACCCGGTAAGGTCTGCCTCGTCGGTGCGGGCCCCGGAGATCCGGGACTCATGACGCTGCGGGGCAAGGAGCTCGTCGAGCGGGCCGACTGCCTCGTTTACGACGCCCTCGTGCCCGCGTCCGTTCTGGCTTGGGCCTCGCCGGACTGCGAGAAAATCTACGTCGGCAAGCGCTCGGGCGTGCACGCCATGCCCCAGTCTCAAATCAACGAGCTGCTCGTGACCTGCGCCTCGCGCCACGCCTGTACCGTGCGGCTCAAGGGCGGAGACCCCTACGTCTTCGGTCGCGGCGGCGAGGAAGCCGCAGCCCTGTATGCGGCGGGAGTTCCCTTTGAAGTGGTGCCGGGCATCAGCTCTGCCATTGCCGGGCCCGCCCTCGCCGGCATTCCCGTCACCCATCGGGCCCACTGCACCCAGTTTACCGTTTTTACCGGGCACGAAGATGCGGCCAAGACCGAGTCGACACTCGACATTCAGGGCATAGCCGCGGCCAAGGGAACCAAAGTCATGCTCATGGGCATGAGCCGCCTGCGCCGCACGCTCGACGCTTTGCTCGAGGCGGGGCAGGAC
>DXFQ01000059.1 GCA_019114365.1 Candidatus Parakkermansia intestinigallinarum
GGTGGAGACGGGGCGGGCACCTCCTCGGGCATTGCCGCCGCGGGAGGCATTGTTGCGCTGCGGCGCCTTGCCGCCGCGATTGTTGGGGGGATTAGCCATGGAGTGATATATAACCTGATGTTGCGCCCGATGCGCAGGCGCGCGGGGCGCGAATAGTTTAATCTCAGGCGAGCCTGATGGCAAGCGCTTTTTCCTGTTTGGCGCCGCAAAATCGAAAAAAAACACCCGAAATCGCAAAATGGCATTGACAAAAGACTCATTCAAGGGTAGAGTATCCGCCCCGAACTAAGAGGTTCGAAGGCGAAAGCCTAAACCGGAAAACATCAACAAACATGAAAACCTTCTCTGCCAAAGCCCAGGATATTGAGCGCAAATGGTATGTGATCGACGCCGCCGACAAGGTGCTCGGTCAGGTCGCGGTTGAAGCAGCCAATCTGCTTCGCGGTAAGAACAAGACGATCTTCACCCCCCACGTGGACTGCGGTGACTACGTCATCATCGTCAACGCCGACAAGGTCGTGCTGACCGGCAACAAGGAGCGCGCCAAGATCTACACCCGCTATACCGGCTACGTTGGCAATCAGGTTGTGACCACCCCCGCCAAGCTTCGCAAGACGCATCCCGAGATGATTGTCGAGCACGCCGTCCTCGGCATGGTGCCGCACACCCGTCAGGGTCGCGCTCAGGCCGTCCGCCTCAAGGTCTACACCGGCGCCGAGCATCCGCACGCCGCTCAAAATCCCGAAGCCGTCACGATCGCCTAACTTCATATAAGCCATGAGTTCCGTTACTCCCTACAATGCCACCGGCCGCCGCAAGGAGGCTGTCGCTCATGCCTGGCTCACCCCCGTTGAAGAGGGGCAGACCGGCAAGATCACCATCAACCGCCGCGGTTTCGAGGAGTACCTCGTGACCGACGCCCTGCAGAACGTCGTCCTGCAGCCCTTCTACGCCACCAACACGATCAAGAAGTACGACGTGCGTCTCGTCACCAAGGGTGGCGGCATCCACGGCCAGACCGGCGCCATGAGCCTGGCTATCGCTCGTGCTCTCGTCATGATCGATGAGGAGTATCGCTCCGCCCTTCGCGAGCAGGGCCTCCTGACCCGCGACTCCCGCATGAAGGAGCGCAAGAAGGCCGGCCGTCCGGGCGCACGCAAGCGCTTCCAGTTCAGCAAGCGCTGATTCTGGTTCCACCCCGAGCCTCTTGATGGGCCGGACGCCTCCGGGCGCCCGGCCCATTGGCTTTTCAGCGAGGCCGCGCGGCAATTCGCCTTGCACCGCGAGCCCCGAAAAGCTATAATGCCGCCGCACACATCACCATGTCCAGCAACTTTGGCCACATCTTCCGCATCAGCACTTGGGGCGAATCGCACGGCGCCGGCGTCGGCGTCGTCATCGACGGCTGCCCGGCCGGCGTCCCCGTCAGCCGAGAAGCCATCCAGGCAGAGCTCGATCGCCGCCGCCCGGGGCAGAGCGACATCGTCACCCCGCGCAGCGAAGAGGACCGCGTCGAGATCCTCAGCGGCGTGCTCGACGGCCTGAGCCTCGGCACGCCCATCGCTCTGTCCGTCCGCAACAAAGACCACCGCTCCTCGGCCTACGACGAGATGCAGCACACCTACCGCCCCTCGCATGCCGACTACTGCTACGACGCCAAGTACGGGCGGCGCGCTTGGGCAGGCGGCGGACGCGCCAGTGCGCGAGAGACCATCGGTCGCGTCGCCGCCGGAGCCGTAGCGGGCGCCGTCCTGAGCGCCCTGTGCCCCGAGCTTGAAATCATCGCTTGGGTGCAGCGCGTGCATCGCATCAGCTGCGGCGTAGCTCCGGCGGACGTGAAGCGCGACGTCGTCGAGGGCAACATCGTGCGCTGTGCCGATCCCGCCGTCGCCGAGCGCATGGCTGCCGCCATCCGCGAAGCCCGCGCCGCAGGCGACTCGCTGGGCGGCATCGTGGCCTGCACCATTCGCCGCTGCCCCGTCGGCCTCGGCGATCCCGTCTTCGACAAACTCGAAGCCACCCTCGCGCACGCCATGATGAGCATCCCGGCCTGCAAGGGCTTCGACCTCGGCAGCGGATTTGATGCCCCCGACTACCGCGGCAGCGAACACAATGACCCCTACTGCATCAAAGACGGCCGCGTACGCACCCTCACCAACCGCTCCGGCGGCGTGCAAGGCGGCATCAGCAACGGCGAAGACATCAACATGCGCCTCGCCTTCAAGCCCACCGCCACCCTCATGATCGAGCAGCGCACCGTCAACGACCGAGGCGAAGAAGTCACGCTGCGCGGCAAAGGCCGCCATGACCCCTGCGTGCTGCCGCGCGCCGTCCCCGTCGTCGAAGCCATGGCGAGGCTCGTGCTCTGCGACCACCTGCTGCGCCAGCGCTGCTGCCGCCTCTGAGCGGAAGGCGACGCATGCAGACTCCTCACGGTATAGCTCAGCGCAGCGCCCGGCGCGGCTCGCCCTTTCCCCTCTCGCGGGGCCTCACCGGGCAAGCTGCCGAACACAAGACAAGGCCGCAACCCTCCTTTCGCGGGGTTGCGGCCTTGCCTTGTCCATGAGCATAGCCGCTCAGCGGCCTGAAAAATGGCGCATGAGCTTGTAGTTGTAGTAGGCCAGCCAGCCGAAAAGCAGAAGATTCCAGACCGATTGCGTGTACCAGCCCAAGAGAACGGCGGCCACGGCACCGGACACGACGCCGACGCGCGCTGCCGTCAGCAGGCTGCGCGACAGCATGGCGCAGACGTGTCCGCCGTCGAGAGGCAGCGCCGGGACGAGGTTGAGAACGCACCAGAACAACCCGATCATGTTGGTGATCAGATAAAAGAGCAGAAGCGCCCGGTTCTGCTCCTCGATGCGCAGAGCCGCATCGAGGTCACCCAGCGATTCCAGAAGCGGTGCGCCCCAGTCGAAGGGCAGCACCTGATAAGCCGTCCAGCCCAGCGCCGTACCGACGCTGCCGATCTGAGCGCCGAGGAGCAGGATGCAGACCAACCCGGGCAGCAGCGTCGCCAGCGGGCCGGCCAGCGTCATCATCAGGGCCAGCGCACGCGTCGGCGGCGCCTGATCCGTCTCCGTCACGCCGCCCAGCCAAGCAATCGAAATCTGCGGATGAGCCCCGTAGCCCAACTTCGCCGTCAGTGCGTGTCCGAGCTCGTGACTGATCAGGCAAAGCAGCCCGGAGACAACGAAAAACAGCATGACAGACACATCCACCGACCCCGACGCAGACATGCCCGAGCCCAGCAGCAGCAAAATGAGAAACACGGACGGGTGGATGCTGGTCGGAATCCCGAAGAGGCGGCAGCGAATGATCAAGTTGTTCATACTCGTGGCCTAAAGCTACCGCAGAGACGCCTCGGAATCAAGCCCTTCTTGCGTCTGCATCACCGTTTTGAGCGTTTTTTCGATTTTTTTGCAAAAAAAAGCTTGCAATGTCGCCTCTGCTCCTGTATAATGCCCCCGCACCCCGGCAACGAGGTTGCGAAAAAAAAGGCCAAATCCGGCGTAGCTCAGCGGGAGAGCGGGTGACTGTTAATCACTAGGTCGTTGGTTCGATCCCAACCGCCGGAGCTGAAACCCTCAGAGGATTACCTCTGAGGGTTTTTTGCTGTCGCAAGCGGCGTGGCTCCGTCGATTGTGCGGTTCACGCCATGCCGAGGGCGGGGCCAAAGGGCGCCTTCAGACGCTGTCTGAAAAAAAACTTTTTTGCTTTATTGTTATGGTGTAGAATGCGAGCATGCCGCACGTTGATGCTCAAAAGCGCTCATGGGGCTCCTTCTGGAGCTTGGTGGTGATTCAGTCGATGAACTCACTGAATGAAAAGACCGTCCAATTTCTCCTCATTGCGCTGGGTATCTGGTTGTCGGTGCGCCTTCAGTACCCGCTTTCCGTGCTCTGCGTGCTGCCCTTTGTCCTCTTTTCTCCGCTGGGCGGCTGGCTGGCTGATCGCTATTGCAAGACGCGCATCCTTCAGTACATGGTGCTGCTGCAGGTCGTGGTGCTGGTGGGGATGACGGCGGGGCTCTTTTTGGAGAATCTGGGGATGACGGTGGCCTTCTTTGCCGGATTCTGCGTGCAGGCGATGTTTTTCAGCCCCGCCAAGAAGGGCTTGGTGAAAGATATGGTCGGCTCGGAGCGCATCGGCGTGGCCAGCGGCATCCTCGAGATTTCGTCGATGCTCGCCCTGCTTGTCGGCCAGATCGGCGCACTCTGGATTGTCTACACCTTGCTTTGCCGCTGGGGAAGCGATGCCGGTTGGAGGGCGGCGGCCTGGCCCTGCGCCTGCTGCACGGCGGCGGCGGTGCTGGTTTATTTGCTCAGCCTGAGCCTCAAGGACTACGCGCCGAAGGGAACGCGCCCCTTCCGCCTGAGTATCTGCTTTGAGCATTTTTCGCAGCTGCGGATGCTCTGGAACAACAGGATTCTGCGCTTCAGCGAGGTCGGTATCGGCTATTTCTGGTTCATCGCGGGCGTCATGGTGCTCATTGTACTGCAAATGGCGGAGGAGGCGCACCCCATTGCGGGCGATTCGGGCTTCATGCAGGTGCTCGGGCAGCAGAAGGATTCGGCTCTGCTCTTCGCCTGGCTGAGCGGCGGCTCGATTCTCGGCGGCGTGCTCGCGTCGCTCATTTGCATGAAGCGCATTCACACGTGGGTGGCGCGCGTCGGCGGTGTGGGGATGACGCTGGGTTGTCTCTTGCTGGCGATTCAGCCCTACGGTACAGCGTTTTTTCTGCTGACGCTGGCGATGACGGGCTTTATGGCTGCCGGCTACCTCGTACCCCTCAATGCACTTTTGCAGGATCGGGCGGATGACGACAAGCGCGGTGATGTGATTGCCGCCGGCAACCTCGTCGATTGCTTTCTGGGCATCATGTCCGTCGTGGTGCAGGGCGGCATGAGCGCGCTGGGGCTTCACACGAGCGTGCAGTGTGCGCTGATGGCTCTGCTCAGCGGGGCCGTGGCGGTCTTCATTTTCCGCGCGACCGCAGCGGCTGACCGCAGCATGGCGGATCGCTGAACCCCGCAAGCGCAGTCGGAGGTGCCGTGACGGGTATAAGCGGCGGAATGACAGTAATACGGCTTGCCAGTAAGGGAGCAGGCTGCTAAAATGACGTGCCGCTATGAAGTTCAGCCACTCAGCCGTTCTGACCCTGCTGTTTCTCTCCTCGGGCTGCAGCCTCACGCAGCGCCTCGATGAGGTCAGCGCGGCGATGAACGAGCAGTATGCTTCAATCGAGATCTGGGAGAAGCTGCCTGTGCGTACGATCACGTGGAATCAGGCGCTCGATATGATGGCGCGGAACAACATCAAGATTCAGGAGCTGGATCAGAGTATCGAGAGAGCGGAACGCGAGGAGCTCAGCGTTTACACGGACATGATTCCGGGTGTTTCCTACTACGGTTACATGACCAGCGCCATCAACGATCTCGCCGGTTCGGAGAGCATTGACGACTTTCGGCAGAATGTCAACGTGACCTTCAATCTTCCGGCGCTCACGCGCATCGGTTATGATGTGTATGCGTCGAAGGCTGCAACTTATTCGGCTATCAAAGCCCGCGAAGGCAAAATGCGCGAGCTGGGATCCTCTCTATATCTGACCATTCGGCGCTGGGCGCTCGAGAAGCAGCTCTCTGAGCTCGAGAAGGGCAATCCCGCGGGCGGTAATACGGTGCTGAATGAGGGGAAAGAGCGCGATGCCGACGTGAAGTTCTGGAATGATGTCTCGGAACTTCTGGGCAATCGCGACGCGCGCTGGGAGATTTTGCCCTCATCCGTGCCGCAGCTGCGCTGGGAGGACTACCGAGGGCGCCTCGACAAGCTTGATCCGCTCATCGTGACGCAGTGGGCTCTTCGCCTCGAGCAATCGCGGCTGCGAATTTACAGCGTGGCCATGCAGCTTTTGCCCACGATCAACACGTCGCTCTACAGCCCCTCGCTTTTCTCATCGACCGGCGGCACTTATTCGGGTACCTTCCTCGATGGCGATGACACGAAGCTGAACCTCAGTATCAGCTATTCGCTCGATACGCAGCTGCGCCAGTGGAATACCTACAAGGACGGTCAGGCGGCCTACGATAAGACGAAGAAGCAAATCTCCTTCGAGATGATGGATCGCAAGGTGAAGCTTGCCAAGCTGCGCCGCAGCGTCGATGAGTACGAGACGTGGCGCGGCTACATGCTCAAGCGCATGGCTTTCCTGCGCTCGCAGGAGGCGGGGGACGGCGAGAGTTATGAGCAGCGCGAGCGCCAGCTGCGCGAGATGCAAAAAGAGCTCCTCACTCAGGAGATCTCGTCTCTGGAGACGGAGGGCGCTCTGATCTTGGAGTACGGCCTGCCCCGCTCCTAAGAGGGTGGGAAGCTCCGTCCGAGAGGGGTGTGCGCCGGCTCAAGGGAGCAGGGGAACCCGATTCGGAGCAGGGGAAAGCTGATTGCCGCCTGCTGCGGCGGAGGCAGGGCGGCGGGGTCAGCGGATAAGGCGGCGGTTTTGCCGCGGGGCTCAGGGCTGCGTCTCGGAGGCTTGATGGCGCGGGCTTGGCGGAGGCGGGTGCAGGGAAGGCCGTGAGGTGAAGTGCGGCGGCGGAGCCGGAAGACGGGGAGCGCACGGTGAGCTGAAGCTCAGCGGCGGAGCCGTATGGCGGTGTGCGCGGCGGCGCTGAGTTGCTCCGCAGCCTCGCCTCAGATGCAGGCTCTCTCGCAGTCGCGAATCATCACCTCAAGCACCGGAGCTTCAAAATAGCCCTTGCCGCGCAGGCGCTCGTTCTGCTCGCTGAGTTCCGTCTGCAGGCGGCGAATGCGCTGCAGATTGCGGCGGAGAGCATCGCTGCGCGACTCGGAGAGAATGCCCGGCTGGGCGTCGATGCTGCGGCGCAAGCCTTCGAGCTTCACGACAAGCGGCGCCAGTTTCTTGACGGCCTCCTGGGCGCTTTCCTTATCCTTCGCCTTGCGGACGAGGTAGAGCACGTCGTCCAAGCAGTCGCCCATCTCCTCAAAGACGGCCTGATGCCCGGAGTCCGATGAGGACGACGAGTCGGAGCCGACGCAGAAGTCGAGCATTTTGTAGGTTTCGAGAACCCTCATCAACTTCTCGGATCCGTAGGCGTTTACCTCGACGATGCGACTGATGAGTGAGGTATAATTCTGGGCAATGCGCACCAGATCGTTGAGTTTGTCCATCATGCGCTGCGATTCATCGGCATCGGCAGGGCTGAGCTCTTCGAGGCGGCTGAGCAGGTGCAGCATCTTGTTGATGCTCGCGTCAAGCTCGTCTGCTGCGCGATCCGCCGAGGCTTGGTCGGTGACGCTGCGCAACTGGCGGTCGATGAGCCGCGCCTGTTCGAGCAGGCGATCGCAGAGCTCCTCCGCCGTGAGCGCTTTGACGCCTTGGTCATCGGGCTGTTGCAGCTTTTCCCGGGCGGATGCCGACGACCGGGCCTCTTGCAGAGATCCGGGAAAGACGGTAATGGCCAGGCCTGCCCACAGCGCAAAAAACATCTTCGCGATCATTCTACCGTTGCTCATGACGCCTGTCAAGGCTACAGGACGCAAAAGTCACACCTGTCCCAAAGTTTGAGCAGGGGGGAAAAGGGATGCAGTAATCATGCGGGTTGTCGGGCAAGGAGAGGGCAAAACTAGAGAAGCACCCCCTCCCATAGCGTTTTTTGACGCGGGGGCGGCT
>DXFQ01000060.1 GCA_019114365.1 Candidatus Parakkermansia intestinigallinarum
CCCGCCGATGCGGCGCCCGGAAACAAAAAGCGGGGCGGCTCATGCCGCCCCGCTGGGGTTGAAGGAGGTCGCGGCCCGCGCGGGGCGGGTTCTTCACCAGAGTCCGTCGATGAGCCAGCAGATGTTGCGGCAGTAGTTCTGCCCGGGGCGCAGCTCGATGGAGGGGAAGTTCGGGTGGTGGGGCGAATCGGGGAAGCTCTGCGCTTCGAGAGCCACGCCGCCGCGCTTGAGCGGGAGGTAGTCGCCGGTGTAGACCTGCAGCCCGGGGGCGTCGGTGAGCACCCGGAGGCAGAGGTCGCCTGCGCTGAGCACGGCCGCCTCTGCCGGCTCGCCGCCGTTGTCGAGCACGTAGTTGTCGTCGTAGCCGCCGGCAATGGCGCCGGGGGCGTTGCGAAGGCCGAGCTTCGCCTCGCGGCGCAGGTCGTAAAGGGTTCCCTCGACCGGAGCGATGGCGCCCGTGGGGATGTTGGCGACCATGGGCGTGTACTGATCGGCGTTGACCATCAGGCTGTGGTCGTCTATCGTGCCCTTGCCCTTGAGGTTCCAGTAGGCGTGGTTGGTGAGGTTGAGCAGGGTGGGTGCATCGGTCGAGGCTTCGAGGCGCAGGCAGAGCTCCTGCTCGTTGAGGCTGTACTCGGCACGCAGATGCACGGTGCCCGGGTAGCCCTCTTCGCCGTCGGGGGAGACGAGGCTGAGCACCAGCTGAAGATCATCCGCCTTTTCGACCGTCCAAATGCGCGAGCTGAAGCCGACAAGGCCGCCGTGCAGGTGGTTCGGCCCGTTGTTGACGGCCAGTTTGTAGTCTCGGCCGTCGAGGCTGAAGCTGCCTCCGGCGATGCGGTTGGCGACGCGCCCGCAGATGGCGCCGCAGTAGCACTCATCCGCCAGCATGGCCTCGGCCGTCTTGGGCCCGTAGAGCAGGTCCTGCCCACGGTATTTGAAGCTCACGAGACGCGCACCGTAGTTGGAGATGCTGACGTCCAAATCACCGTAACTGAGCGTGAAAATCTCAAAGTCGCGGCCGTCGGGGGTTGTTCCGTAAATCATAAGACAAAAGAGGGACCGTATGAAACATAGGAGGAGAAGGGTATGCTCGAACCGGGCACGTTGCGCTCCCACCCGACGACTTTGCCCTGCCTGAAATAAACGACGGCATCGAGGCGGCGGCGGTAGACCCAGTCGTCGCCCAAGTAGGGCCCTCCGTAGGGGTAGCAGTAGTACGCGCGGGGCACGACGGCAACGGGCTGCATGCTGCTGTAGAACCAGACCTGCTCCCGCAGCCCGTTCGCATCAGCGCGCTCACCCGAGCCCGAGGGAGCCCCCATGGCCAGATAGACGGCAGCCGTCGACATGCCGATCTCGAGCTGCCCGCTCATAACGGCCTGTTGCTGTTTGGGCGTCAGCGAGGCGTAGAGGGTCGGATTTTCGCGTATGCGGTCGGCCGGAGTAACCGAGCACGACAGCAGCGAACAGGTCGCTGCCAGCGCTAGGATGACGGGAGCTAATCGGGATACTGTTCTCACCTTACGGCACACCTTACCACCGAATTTCGTACTTGCCAAGAAAAAAATTCGTGCTAAAATGGACACACGAATATGAAAGCACTTACGTTCCTTTTCGCAGCAGTCGCAGCGTCCGTTTCTCTGGTATGCCAAGCAGCGCCTCAGAGCGAAGCGCCCGGGCTCTCCGAGTATATTCCCTGCGACGGTACCATCATGAAGGGCAGCATCGTCAGAGCCGTCGTCGATGATTCCTTCGCGGCCGAACAGCGCAAACTCGTGGAGAAGTTGCGGTCGATGAGTCCCGAAAAGCAGAAGGAGATCGTGGGCAAGTCTCAGGCGGACTGCGCTATGGAGTACGATGCCGACCTCTGGCCCGACCGCAAGGACTACGATGCCTACATCGCGGCTTGGAAGAAGCTGCGCGTGGTGCCGAGCGGCGAGGTTGTGTTCAGCGTCAAGGCTGATGATGATCAGACGATGAGCATTCTCTCCCTCACGAGGGTGCAGGAGAGGGATCTTGTTCCGCTGACGATTTCCGCCCTCCGCTACGACCCCAAGGCCAATGTTTGGACGTCCAACAACGGGACGCTCAATCCGTCGAGCTGCACGACTTCGGATCTCTTTGCGTTCGGTCGGCAGAGCGGCACGGAATGGAAGCTTGAGAAGTCCGGCGACTTCACGAAGGTGACGGAGACGGTGCGCGTGACGCGCTCCGATGACAACAAGTACGTCTACATTCTCTACTCCTTCCTCGAGCAGATGGGCGATACCAATACGCCGATCGCGCAGGCAGCCTACCTCATGCGCTTCAGCGCCGACGCTCCTTCGGCATCGTCGAGCAAGCCCGGCCAGAAGTAAAAGCCGAAGCCTCATGTTTGTACGCGGGAGCCGCTCATCGGCTCCCGCTTTTTCTGCACATCCGCCCTTCCTTCCCCCATCGACCTATGCGCATCATTGCCGGCGCGGCCAAAGGCATGCCCATCAAAGTTCCGCACGGAGAGGTTCGCCCGACGCAGGATCGCGTCCGCGAGGCTCTCTTCAATATCATCGGGCCGCTGATTGACGGGGCTCACGTGCTCGACCTCTTCTGCGGCTCGGGCTCGGTGGGCATCGAGGCGCTCAGCCGTGGGGCTGCCACGGCGCGCATGGTCGACGCCTCTCGCGCCTCATGCATCGCTGCGCGAGACAACCTCCAAAAGTCGCGCCTCAGCGGCGGCTCGGTGGTGCAGAGCGACTGCCTGGCCTTTGTGAAGCGCGACGGCGGCCGATATGACATTATTTTTGCCGATCCCCCTTACTGCAAGGCCATCGGCGATCGCGACATGATTGCCGAGCTGATGACGGATCGCCTGCACGAGTTGCTCAGCCCGGGCGGCTTCTTCATCGCCGAGGCTCAGCTGGGCTACGGGGTGGGCGACGCCCGCAGCCGCGAGTTCGCGGGCTGGCGGCTCGTCGATGAGCGCTGCTACGGCAAAAACACCATTCTCTTTTATCAGGTCGAGTCATGAAACGCTTTTTCTTTCTGCTGCTCTACAACCTGTTTTTTCCGTTTTTTCTGCTGCTGTCTCTGCCGGGCTACCTCATCAAGATGAAGAGGCGCGGAGGCTTCGGCACGGGATTGCTGGAGCGCTTCGGCATTTATCGCCGTCCGTCCGCATCGGAGCCGAAAGGTGGGCTCTACATTCACGCGGTGTCGGTGGGAGAGGCCTTTATCGGTCTGAAGTTCGCGCGCGAGTGGATCAGGACGCACGCCGAGCCGGTGGTGCTGGCGACGTCGACGGCCACGGGGCATCAGGTGGTGCGCGACGCCGGGATACCCGGGCTGCGCGCTCTGTACGCGCCGCTGGATTTGCCGGGGCTCTCGGGGCGCTGCCTCAAGCGCTTTGAGCCGCGTGCGGTGGTGCTGATTGAGGCGGAGCTCTGGCCGAATTTTGCCGAGGCCTGCCGCCGCCGGAAGATTCCGATGCTGATGCTCAATGCGCGTCTCTCGCCGCGCAGCGAGGGGCGCTACCGCAAGGTGCGGGGCATCACGTCGCTGCTTTTCTCGCGGCTCTCAGCCTTGGGTGCCCAGAACGAGCGCGACAAGGAGCGCTTTGCGGGCATCGGTGTTGAGCCCGGCATCATTGAGGTGACGGGCAGCATCAAGTTCGACGTGCTGGGGGATGCCCCCGAGGCACCGCGCGCCGAGTTCCGCGCGATTCTCGATCGGCTCAGGGGCGGGCGCCCCGTGGTGCTCGCGGCTTCGACGCACGCGGGCGAGGAGCTGCTGATTGCCCGCGCGGCACGCGAGGTCGGCGCGTTCGCTCTGATTGTCCCGCGCCACGCCGAGAGGCGCGACGAGGTGGTGCGCGATCTGCAATCCGCGGGTTTTACTCCCCTGCTGCGCACGGCCGGCAAGCTGCCTGAAAGCGTCCCCGCGGACGCCTGCTACGTGGCCGATACGACGGGCGAGCTGCGCGAGTGGACGGCGCTGGCCGATGCGGCCGTCATCGGCAAGAGTTTTCTGGCGCGCGGCGGGCAAAACCCCGTCGAAGCAATCGCCGCACGGGTGCCCGTCATCACCGGGCCGGACATGACGAACTTCGCCGACCTCGTCCGCCTGCTGGAAGAAGCCGGCGGCATCCTCCGCTGCGAATCGGACGGGCTGGCGGATGCTCTCCGCGAGGTGCTCGGCAAGCCCGAGGCTTCGCGGGCACGCTGCGAACGCGGGCTGGCGGCTCTGCAGGCTCATGCCGGAGCCACGGCTCGCAGCGTGGCGCTCGTCGAGCGCTTTTTCTGATACCGACGGGACGGTGCGACGCAAGCTCGGCGCCCGTCGTCGGCTCGACTTCGGCAGCTCGCGGCTCGGCTTCGTGCGGCTCAAGCTAGGCTTCGCGCAGCTCGAGTTCGTCATGGCGCAGCTGCGGTTTCGCGCGGCTCAGATGCGCCAGATGCCGCCGTTTTCAAGAGCGCGCGCCAGTGAATCAAGCAGCCCGGCGGGTGTCATGCCGGCTTCGCGGAGCGAGGCGATGGAGCGTGCGCCGTCGCGTTTCGCCAAGCGCTTTCCCTCGTTGTCGCACAGCAGCATGTGGTGATCGTAGAGGGGAACGGGAAGGCCGAGCACGCCTTGGATGGCGCGGTGGATGTGCGTGGCGTCGAAGAGGTCCCGGCCGCGCGTGACAAGGTTGACGCCCTGAGCCGCGTCGTCGATGACAACGGCGAGATGATAGCTGGCCGGAAAATCCTTGCGCCCCAGCACCACGTCGCCGTAGAGCGTCGGGACGCAGCGCTGTGTCCCGCGTCTGAGGTCGTGCCAAGTCGGGCAGCCGATGAGGTCTTGCACGCGCTCCATGTCGAGGCGCCAGCAGTGGGGCAGTCCGGCTGCGAGCCGCTCGGCGACGAGGTCGGGCGGCAGCTTTTTGCAGGTGCCGGGGTAGAGGTAGCCGAGTGTTGCGTGCGGTGCGCGCCCCATGTCGCGGAGCTGGGCGCGGATGTCGCCGCGCGTGCAGAAGCAGGGGTAGAGCAGCCCCCGGCGATGCAGCTCGTGCAGGGTCGCGGCGTAGAGGGGCATGCGCCGACTCTGCACCATGGTCTCGCCGTCGAAGTGCAGGCCGAGCCAGTCGAGGTCTTCGTGCATCAGCTCCACCCAATGCGGGTCTTGCGCTCGCGCGTCGATGTCTTCGATGCGCAGCACGCAGCGCCCGCCGTGCCGATCCGCCAGACGACGCGCCGAGAGTGCCGCCAGCAGATGCCCGACATGCAGCGGCCCGCTCGGCGAGGGAGCGAAGCGCGTGGTGACAGGATGGCGCAACATGGCTCAGAGCCCCCTGCCCGCCTCAGTCCTTCATGTCGTAGCTGCCGTCGAGAATCAGGCGCGAGACGCGCTCGATGCCCTCCTGCGCCAGCTTCGAGTTCGGGTATTTGGAGCGGGCGTAGTAGTAGCAGGAGAGAGCCGAGCCGTACTCGCGGCGCTTCTCCATCTCGGCGGCCTTCTCCATCGCGCCGACGAAGTCGTTGGCGCGAACGCGGTAGGTGTTTACGGCGTCCTTGAAGGCCGAGTCGCGAGCGTAGCGCTCGTCTTCGCGGCTGTAGCGGTCGAGCTCCTCCCATGCCATGCAGGCGCCGTATTCGCCGACGGACTGCGCTTGGCCGTCGAGTAGGCGGAGCATCTCATCCAAGCCTCCGATGAAGGTCACGGCCTCTTCGTACTGAGAGCCGAGCTCTTTGTCCATGGCGACCACTTTCATTTCGTCGCGCCTGTTGTAGACACCGCGCAGGTCGCCCGCGGCCACGAGGCTGCGGAAGTCGTCCTTGAGATAATCCTGGCTATCGAGCTCTTCGATCTGCTCCATCCCCTTGTCGATGTTGGGGTTGAGCGGCCAGATCTCGCCGGCGAGGCGCACCTCGGCGTTGAAGGTTTCTTCGTCTCCGGCGGCAATCGCCTTGCGCGCGTTGCGCAGGTGCAGGTTACTTTCGTTCATCTTGCCCTTGCAGTAGCTGCGCAGCAGCGAATCGTCGAAGTCGGCATCGAGCTCTTTCATGCGCGTCGCGACCGCCTGCAGCTGCTCGTAGTCGCGGTGATTGAGCGTTGTGAGGGCCTTCTTGCGGAGCTCCCAGAACTCGAGAATGCGCAGTCTGTCGGCCTCCGGGAAGGTCGCGACGCTCTGCATGTATTCACCGACGGCCACGGCCTCGACAAGGCGCTGCGTCGCTGCGGCGAGCTTGTTTTGAGCCAGCAGGGAATGGACGGACTCGATGTTCTGATCCACCTCGCGCCGCGCATTGCTCGCCAGCTGGTCGATCATCGAGACCGTGGGCGGCAGGCCGCCCACGCCGCTGAACACCTTGCCCAAGTCGGAGTCTTCCTTGATGTTGAGCTTCGTGTCGCCGTCGCGGAAGACGTGCCGATACAGGCGTGCGGCGATGAGTGCATGGTCGAAGCGGCGCTGCAGCAGGAAGCTCGCCATCATGCTCTGGTAGCTCGTCTTGGCCGCCAGCAGGTTGGCCGCGTTCTCCGCGTCGTTTTTCACGCGCAGGGCCTTGTTTTCCGCCACCTTGGTGGTGTTGTGCGCGATGAGGATGTCATTGCTGCGGTATCTGCTGTTGTTGCTCTGGCCGCTGGGCTTGATGTTGCCGGTGGCTCCGCTGCCGCGCTGGGTGTTGCGGTTGTTGAGGCTGTTGGTGCGCTTCACCAGCTCGTCGATTTCTTTCTCCAGCTGCTCGCTCTCGCGATCGCGCTCGAAGTTTGCGCGCTGGGCATCCAGAGCGCTGACGAGCGCGCTGGCCAGGGCGGCGGACTGCCCGGCATCGCCCGAGTAGTCACTGATGTCGTAGAGCGTCTTGCCGATGCTCACCAGCACCTTGCTGCCCGGGCGCTTGCCCTTGGTGTAGCGCTCCGTGAGTTTGAGGATTTTGCCGATCTTGCTGCGGTAGTCCTTGGACTTGGCGCTTTCGTCGGGCTTCTGGCTGAGATATTTCTCGAAGCGCGCGCGCACCACGGCGTTGTTGCCCACGTCAAAGAAGCCGCCGTTGTACTTGACGGTATCCGTTGAGGGGTCAAGCAGAGGTATCTCCATACCGAAGAGCTGCGGGTTGGCGGCGTCACCGCCGTTCTGATCCGCGGGCACGCCGCTCTCCGACTGGGCTGACTTGCCGGAGGCGTCAAAGCTGTTGGGCATCTGCGCCGAGCACAGGGAGCTGCCGAGAGCCAGCAGCATGATCATTTGAGACGTTTTCATAACTTATTCTCCACTTCGCGCGTGATAAAGATGCCCTTGATGGGCTCGCCGGATTCATCCCGGCCGCTGCGGCATTCAACGTTGAAGATGTAGGTTTTCCCTCGGTCGAGGTTGACGTCGCCGGCGGCGCCGTCAGGCACGAGGATGGGCAGAATCTCGCCGTCGGGGTTGTTGGCGAGCGTGACGGCGACAAGGCGATCATGGCCCTGCGGCATCACAGCCTCAACGCGGCCTTCGAAGCGGTATTTGTTGTTGGTGAAGCGAGAGCCGCCCTTGCGGTAATCCGATATGCGGAAGTCGCTGTCGGTCGGCCCTGCTCCGGAGCTGCTGCCCGACGATTTGAAGAGCACGGCGACGATGAGAACCAAGGCGACGGCCCCCAGGATCACGTACAAAATGTTTTTGTTACCCGATGAGTTGTTGCGTCTTCTTCTGGCCATAGGAGTGAGTGATGTAGGTTGCGTTCACAGGGGCAGTGCGCTTATTCCCAGCGCGTTCGCGAAGCGCCCCAGACGGCGAGGGCAAGGCCCGCCGCGATGTGTGCCGCCAGCACCCAGACGCAGACGGTCGAAGTGCTGAAGTTCGTGCTGTTGAGCGAGAGGACGACCTCGCGCACCTGGGGCTCCAGGCCGCCTTCAATGCTGCCGCTCCACGACCAGTAGGCGGAAATGAAGGGCTGCACGATGCGCGCCACTACTTCCGGCAGAGCCAGCACGGCGCCGGAGAGCGGCAGCTGGAAGCCGACGAGGTAGATGCTCAGCAGCGAGGCCTGATCGGCCGTTCGGCAGGCCGCCGAGATGCCGAGGCACATGGCCGTCATGGCGGCGTTGGCCAGGAGCAGGAAGCCCATGTGCACGTACCAATCACCCCGGAAGGGCCAGAAGTACTGCACGAATCCGAACATCCAGATGCTCTGCAGCAGCACGAGCAGGGTCAGGTAGGCGAGCTTGCTGGCGACGTAGGGAGCCACGCCGACACCGGCCAGCTTTTCTTTCTCCATGATGAGGCGCTCGCCGGCGATCTCGCGCGCCGAGTTGTTCGAGCCCATGAGCCCGAGCAGCACGACTTGGAACATGATGATGCCGGAGACGGCCGTGCCGACGCGCGCGCTGACTTCGGCCTGCTCTTGCGCGGCCTCGATGTCGGAGAGCGAGAACTGGCCCGTTTCGCTGGCCGGCAGTGAGGGGATTTGATCTTGCCCCATGTCCGAGAAGAGGGCGACGAGTATCGGGAAGATGAGGATCATCGCGATTTGCAGCAGCAGCTGCCCGCGATCGCGCATCAGGATGTCAAAGCGGCGCCGCAACAGGGTGAAGGTCTGCGAGAGGAAGCCCGGCTGCGGGGACTCCTGCTCCTCATCGCTGTCGCGTTGGTGCAGCGGCGTCGGCTCGGGAAGCGGGATGCCGAGGCGCGCGAACTTGGCCACGTGCTCTTCGTTGAGGCGCATGTAGTAGTCGCGGTAGTGGCGCAGCCAGCTGTCGTGCCAAGCGAATCCGTCTCGGCAGGCCAGCATGGGGTAAACTCCCTCAAAACTCTCGACGTTGAAGTAGTGGCTCATAGCCTGCGGCGAGCCGTGATAGGCGAGGTTGCCCTCGACCATGACGAGGATACTGTCGTAGAGCTCCATCTGCGCGAGGCTGTGCGTCACGGAGATGACGATGCGGCCGTCTTTGAGGCTGAGCTGGTGGAGCAGTTCGACGATTTCCCGCTCGGAGTGGGGGTCGAGGCCGCTGGTGACTTCGTCGCAGAGCAGCAGCCGGGGGCTTGAGACCAGCTCCATAGCGAGGCCGAGGCGGCGCTTTTGGCCGCCGGAAAGCAGCTTGACCTGGCGGTCGGCGATGTCGGTCAGGCCGGTCTCCGCCAGTGCGTTGTCGATGATGTCGTTGAGGGTGTCTTCGTCGGCCTTCACGCGCAGGCGAGCCGAGTACTCGATGCTTTCATCGACGGTGAGTTCATCGTAGGCGATGCTGAACTGGGGCACGTAGCCGATTTCGTGCGGTTCGAAGTCGCCTTCTTCCTCCAAGTCGCGCCCTTCCCAGATGAAGGAGCCGGAGCTGACGGGGTTGATGCCGGCAATGGCCTTGAGCAGCGTTGATTTGCCGCAGCCCGACGGACCGACGATCGCCATGAAGTGGCCCTTGGGTACGCAAAAGTTGACGTCGTTGAGCAAGACGCGGACTTCATCCCCGTCAGGCACTTCAAAACAGATGTTTTTCGCCTTCAGCATGGCAGTATTCGGAGTATCTGTATGCTAGCACAATGCTCCCGCCGCCGCAAGGAAAAAACGTGTTTCGGAGCGGCTTTCGGAGGCGCTCAGGGCGAGAGGGGCACGACCCAGAGGCTGCCGAGCGAAAGCCAGATCGGCAGGGTGATGAAGGAGACGGCCGTCGTCGCCAGCAAGACCTGTGTGCCGACCTCGGGAACGCCGCCGAAGCGCTTGGCGAGGATGACGGGGACGACGGCGCTGGGGATGGCGCTCTGGATGACCATGATGCGTTTGATGAGGGGATCGACGGGCAGCAGCCAAGCCAGCAGCAGGATGGCGGCCGGGGCAATCAGGAGGCGAGCCAGCACGCCGGAGATGAGCATGCGGGGCTGCCAGACGAAGTGACGGCTGAGGTCGTACATGGAGCAACCGAAGAGGATGAGGCAGACGGGGGTGGCGACGTTGCCGATCATCTCGGCGGCTTTCATGACGGGGGGCTGGGCGACGTAGCTGCCCAGTCCGCTCCAAGCGAGCGCGAGCGAGAGGCAGACGGCGAGCAGGGGGCCGCGCAGCAGCATGCCGAGCCGCAGCCCGGTGGCGCCGCCGCAGACGAGGATGACGCCGAGGCTCCATACGAAGATTTCGCAGCCCATGTTGTGCACGAAGAGTACGCCCATGGTCGGGTCTCCCGGAGCCGAGAAGAGCATCTGGATGATGGGGATGACGTAAAAGGCGTAGTTTTGGACACCGGCGGTGAGGCTGAAGGTGCGGAGGCCCGTGCCGATGCGCAGGCGCAGCGCTTTGGCGACCAACCATGCGACGAGGACGCCGACGAAGAGCTCCAGAAAGCCGCAGGCGAGGGCTTGGAGGGAGAAAGACACGGAGCTGACGGTGGGGTTAGCCTCCGTCACCATGTATTTCATGATGTTGTAAAAGATGAGGCAGGGGTAGCCGACGTCCATGGCCAGCTGCATGATGGGGCCGTCGTGCTCCGGTGCAAGGGAGCCTTGGCTGCGCAGGCGGTAGCCGATGGCGAAGAAGACAAAGACGGGTATCGTCGAGAGAAAGGAGTTGGCTATGAGTTCCCACATACGACAAAATCAGGGATTGGCAGGGGTTTCTCGGGCTTCGCGCAGGCGGAGGGACGCAGCCGTATTTCCGCTCGGGCCATGAGGAGGAAGGCGAGCCGTGAGGCAGGACGGCGGCTCCGTCGACAAGTGAGCCGGGTGCATCCGCCGTCGGGAGCTCGCCGTCACGCCGCCACGCTTTCATGCGGTCACGCTGTCTCACGGTCAGGCGGCCTCACGGCCTCGCAGCCTCGTAGCCTCGTAGCCTCATGGCCTCGCCGTCTCGAGAGCACCGCGGTCTCGGGGAAGGCGGGGCTGCGGAGCGACGGACGAAGCGACGGGCGAGGCAGGAAGGCTCGAGCCTTGTGCGTCGGCGCTGCGGCAGAGCATCGCGGAGCTCGCTGCGGGCGCTCGCCCGCCGAAACGGGTTGGTGTTTCCCCGTCTCGGCGGGCGGCGACGGCCGCGCGTGATCTTTATTCGCCGAGCACGCCGGCAAGGGTCTGGGCGACGCCTTGGAAGGCGGCGGCGACGCGGTTGTGGCCGGGGTCTTCGAGAGCGACGGGGCGACCTTCATCGCCGCAGGCGCGCGTTTGGATATCGAGCGGTATTTTGCCCAGCAGGGGGACGCCGAGCTTCTGAGCCTCGCGCTCGCCGCCGCCCTCGCCGAAGATGTTGTAGACGAGCCCGTCGCTGGGGCAGACGAAGTAGCTCATGTTTTCAATGATGCCGAGGATGGGTGTCTCCACGCGGTTGAAGAGCCCCACGGCCTTGCGTGCATCAATGAGCGCCACCTCCTGCGGCGTCGTGACGATGACGGCACCCGCCAGATCGACGGTCTGGACGATGGTGAGCTGGATATCGCCCGTGCCCGGGGGCATGTCGAGGATGAGGAAGTCGAGGCCGCCCCAGTCGACATCGCGCAGGAACTGCTGAACGTAGCGGGTCGCCAGCGGGCCGCGCACGGCGACGGGAGAAGCTTCGTCGATCATGAGGCCCATCGAAAGGAGCTTGACGCCGTGGGCTTCAACGGGGAGAAACTGCTCTTTGTCACTGCAGCCCGGGCGCTCCTTGGTGCCGAACATGAGGGCCATGGACGGGCCGTAAATGTCCAAATCGAGCAGCCCGGTGCGGTAACCGAGGCGAGAAAGAGCCACGGCGAGGTTGGCCGAAACGGTACTCTTGCCCACGCCGCCCTTGCCGGAGGCAACGGCAATCACGTGTTTGACGCCCGGCACGCTCGACTTCCAGTCGGCGGGGTCATCGCTGACGGATTTCTGCTTGCGCGTCTGCGGCGCGTGGTGCTCGATGTTCACGTCGAGCTGCTTGACGCCCGGCAACTCCTTGACAACGCCCATGACGTTCTCGTAGATGTAGCGGGGCACATCGGCATTTTTACTCTCGACCACCAGGTCCACCACGACGGCACCCTCCGGCGAGACTGTCACGTTTTTCACGAGGCCGAACGATACGATATCGCGGCTGAAGCCCGGATACTTGACCGTTGTAAGGGCTGCGCGAACCAGATCCGGCGTCAAATTAGCATCACTCATATGCGTCTGGAATATGCGTCTGGAATGAGAAATCGGAACGGCATCCGTGCGGAGCAAGAGCCCCGCACCGCCGCGCGCCATTGTAGCACGGCGCCGCGCCGAGTTCAAGCGCAAGATTTAAGCTTGCAGCGAGGGGGGCGAAAGACTAGAATGGGACTCGGATATGGTGAAGAACATTCTCGTAACGGGCGGGACGGGCTTTGTCGGCTCGCACCTCTGCCGACGCCTTCTCGCCGAGGGCAACCGCGTCATCTGCCTCGACAACAATTACACGGGCTCTCCCGACAACGTCAGCGATCTCGCGGGGCAGGAGCGTTTCACGCTTGTTGAGCACGATGTCATTAACCCCTTTGACTGCCCCGAGAAACTCGACCGCATCTACAACCTCGCCTGCCCGGCCTCGCCGCCCTTTTATCAGGGTCGGCGCGCGATTTTCACGACGAAGACCTGCGTGCTGGGGATTCTGAACATGCTCGAGCTGGCCAAGCGCGACGGCGCCCGCATTCTGCAGGCTTCGACCTCGGAAGTCTACGGCGACCCGAAGGTGCACCCGCAGGTTGAGAGCTACCGAGGCAACGTCAATCCGAACGGCATTCGCGCCTGCTACGACGAGGGGAAGCGCTGTGCGGAGAGTCTCATGTTTGACTACCACCGCCACGAGGGTGTCGACATTCGCGTCATTCGCATTTTCAATACCTACGGCCCGTCGATGAACCCGCAGGACGGGCGCGTTGTTTCAAACTTCATCTGTCAGGCGCTGCGCGGCGAGGATATCACGATCTACGGCGACGGCAGCCAGACGCGCTCCTTCCAGTACATCGACGATCTCATCGAGGGGATGCTGCGCATGATGGAGAATGAGCGCGGATTCACCGGCCCGGTCAATCTCGGCAATCCTGGTGAGTTCACCGTGCGCGAGCTGGCCGAGATGGTGCTGCACAAGATTCCGGGCACGGGCAGCCGCTTGGTCTTCAAGCCTCTGCCGGCGGATGACCCGGCACTGCGCCGCCCCGATATCAGCCTTGCCGGCGAACAGTTGGGCTGGGCGCCGACGATTCCGCTCAACGACGGGCTCGACAGGACGATCGCCTACTTCCGCCGCAAGCTCGCCCTCTGAGCCGCCGACCCAGTCCGCAGGGCACGGCTCGCAACGCCCCGCCCGCAAGGGCGCGGCAAAGCGACGGCACGGCAAAGCGACGGCACGCCTGAGCAACACCACAGGCGCGGCGGCGCGATGCGCGAAGCGCTCGCCGAGAGCTCAGGGCGCCATGCGGCTCTCAAACTGGCGGAATTGGATGGCCTCGTAAAGGTCGGCGTCCGTCAGACCGTCGCGCCCGCCCAAGTCCGCAATGGTGCGGGCGACGCGCAGGATGCGGTCGAAGGCTCGGGCGGAAAGCCCCAGCCGCCGCACGGCTTCGAGCAGCATCTGCTGCTGCGTCAGACTCAGCGGGCAGCAGCGCCTCAGATCGCGCCCGCTGAGGCGGGCATTGCAGCGAATGGAGCTGCCGGCGTAGCGGCGATGCTGACGCTCGCGAGCCTCGAGCACGCGTCGGCGTATGGAGGCGCTGTTTTCGCCGTCAGCCTTGTGCAGCAAGCTCTCCGGATCGACGGGCGGCACGTCGATGAGAAGGTCGAAGCGATCGAGCAGAGGGCCGGATATCTTGTGCAGGTAGCGCGAGACCTCGCCCGGGCGGCAGCGGCAAGCGCGGCGAGGATCCCCGAGGTAGCCGCAGGGGCAGGGATTCATCGCGGCGACCAGCATGAAGTCGCAGGGAAAATCCATGGTTCCGGCAGCCCGCGAAATCGTGACATGCCCGCTTTCGAGCGGCTGGCGCAGCGTCTCGAGCGTGCGGCGATGAAACTCGGGCAGCTCGTCGAGAAACAACACCCCGTTGTGCGCCAGCGAGACCTCGCCCGGCAATATATTGCTTCCGCCGCCCATCAGCCCGACGTCCGAAATCGTGTGGTGCGGCGCACGGAAGGGGCGCTGCCGCAGCAGACCGCCCGCGCGGGGCAGCAAGCCGCAGACGGAGTGTATCTTGCTGCTCTCCAGCGCTTCCTCGCGCGTCAGCGGCGGCAGAATGGACGGCAGCCGAGACGCCAGCATACTCTTGCCGCTGCCGGGGCTGCCGCACAGCAGCACATGGTGACCTCCCGCAGCCGCAATCTCCATCGCCCGCCGAGCGTAAGGCTGCCCCTTCACGTCCGCGAAATCGGGCCCGCCGCTTGCATCGGGGGCAAAGCTCTGCGCCTGCGTCGTCTCAAAGCGCTCGGGCTCCAGCAGCAGATCCCAAGCATCGCGCAGCGAACGCACGCCGTACACGCGAATGCCGTCCACCACGGCCGCCTCGGCGGCGTTCTCCTCAGCCACCATCAAATAGGTGCGCCCGGCATCGCGCGCCGCCATAGCCAGCGACAAAATCCCGCGCACCCCGCGCACCATGCCGTCCAGAGCCAGCTCCCCGATGAAACTCCAGCGCTCGGGATGCAGCGGCACACGGCGCCGAAAGGGCTCCGGCACATTGCGGTGGTTGATCTGGTAGGCCATCTCCAGCCCGAGAGCAATGGGCAAATCAAAACCCGGCCCCTGCTTCTTAACGTCGGCAGGCGCCAGATTCACCGTCACCACCATCCCGGCCGGGAGAAAAAAACGGCAGTTGCCCAAGGCGGAGGTGACGCGCTGCACACTCTCGCGCACGGCCGCATCAGGCAGGCCGACCACACTGATGCGGCCGGCATCCTCCACCTGATGGGCATCAACCTCCACCTGCACCTCAAAGCCGTCAATACCGGTGACGGCCGCCGAGTGCAAGCGCGTGATCATAGGCTTGAGTCAAGCCGGCTTCAGGTGCCGGGCTGCGTGCGGAACTCCAGACGTTGCTCGGGGCAAGCGGGGCAGAAGCGGTAATGATCCGCCAAATCACCCACATAGCTCGAGCTCGTCGCGGAAGACGAATTGCACGAGCGGCAGCGATTGATGGAGGACTCAGCGGGCGCGCACGGCGTCTGCGCCACCTGTTGCTGCTGGCAAGAAACGGAGAGAGTCGCCAAAACGGCGGAGCCAATCAGAGAGAGGTATTTCATAGCGGAAGGTGTCATGATTGTGTTGACTGTAACATGAGCCGCAGGATCCTGCAAGCAAAAAAGGGACCCCTCCCGCATTTCTTTTCCGGCGTCGCCCCGAGCCGCACTCCGACCCGAAAGCTCCCCCGCCGGAACGGCCTTCGCGCCCGAAACAACGCCCCGCACGCTCCGGCCTCACTTCACCGTCACGCGAGAACCCACTTCGAGCTTATCGTAGAGAATGCGGCAGGCTTCAACGGGCACGCGCACACAGCCGTGAGACTTGCCGTCGCGGTGCACCTGACCGACGTGCATACCGATACTGCCGTTGAATCGCATCCAGTACGGCATGCTCGCGCCTCGGAAAGTCGTACCGGCCGGGCGCGCACGGCGTGAGTCCGCATCGCCCTGAACGACGCGCCCCGAGGCATCGACAAATGAACCGTAGAGCGTCGAATGGTGATCGCGAATCTTCTCCGTGATGCGGAAAGTGCCGCGCGGCGTTTCATGTCCGCCGACGCGCCCCGAGCACACCGGGAAGTCCATCGCGATCTCATCATTGATGTAGAGCCGCCCTCGCTGCAATGCGAGCAAAATCTCGACGCGCGAATTCTTCGGATCGTAGCGATTCAGCGCCGCCCCGCGCCAGATATCTCGGCTCGTGCGATAGTTCGGGCTGGCGATGAAAGACTCGAACGTGGAGGGAACCCGCTTGTTTTTTGCCAGTCTGTCGAGGCGGTCGCCCTCGCTCTCATAGTGGCGCCGCAGATCGTCCGGAGACTGCGAGCAGGAAGAGGCGAGCAGCGCAAGCGGCACAAGCAGCGCCGTCCATCGGCAAAGATGCGGGAATCGTTTCATGGCGTCAGATGGCTGTGTGGGAAAGAGGATGAAGCGGACACGAACTCAGCAGCGATAAGCCTCAAGGCGGGCCGCGAACTCGCGCGGCAGAATCGCCTCGACAAGAGCATCATTGCCCTCATACTCGGTGCTGATCACCTTGCCGTCGCGGTGCATGATGGCGATAATGCGACTCTCGGCCATGGGAATGCGGTAACGCGCCGTCGAAACACGGTGCGAGAGCATCTCGGTGCAGGCGCTCAGCAACTGCTCGCGGCCCTCATCGCGCAGGACACTCATACTCAGGCAGGGCACATCCGTCTTGGCCGAGAGCGCGGCCAGAGTCGCCTCGCGCTGCTCCTCGGGGATGAGATCCGTCTTATTCCAGACGACGACCATGGGCTTATCCGCCGCGCCGAGACTCGCGAGCACCTCGCAGGTCGTCTCATAGTGCCGCAGCGCCTCGCGATCGCTCGCATCGACCACCTGAATCAAAAAGTCCGCCAACGTCGCCTCTTCGAGCGTCGACTTGAAAGCCTCGACAAGGCGGTGCGGCAGGTTGCGGATGAAGCCGACGGTGTCCGTCAGGACGAGAGGCTGACCGTCGGGCAGCTCAATCTTGCGGCTGGTCGTCTCCAGCGTCGCAAAGAGAATATTTTTGGCCAGCACGTCGGCTCCGCTCATCAGATTGAGCAGCGACGATTTGCCGGCATTCGTGTAACCGACGATGGCCGCCGTCGGAATCCCCTGGCGCTTGCGCTCCTTGCGCTGCGTACTGCGCTGGCGGCGCACCACCTCAAGCTCGGCGCGAATCGCCTCAATACGCTCGTGAGCGAGACGGCGATCGACCTCAATCTGCTTTTCGCCCTCGCCTCGGGCCGCCGCGCCGCCGCCTTTTCCGCCGCCGGAACCGCCGCGCTGGCGGTCGAGGTGTTTCCACATACCCGACATGCGCGGAAGCGCGTACTGCATGCGGGCGAGATCGACCTGCATCACAGCCTCGCGCGTCCGGGCGCGCTGCGCGAAAATATCCAGAATAACCTCCTCGCGGTCAATCACAGTCACATTGAGCAGCTTCTCCCACTCGCGCTGCTGGGAAGGCGTCAGCAGATTATCGAAAATGACACAATCCGCACCGAGCTCCTGCGCCTTGGCCTGAATCTCCATAGCCTTGCCGATACCGCAGAGATACTTAGCCTGCACCTCACGGGTAAACTCAAGCATCGTACCGACGATACCGATACCGAGATTGCTCACCAAATCCTGCAATTCGGCCAGCAGAGCTTGGCGTTCGCGGCGGGAATCGCCGGGCATACCCAGAGCAACCAGCAGGGCATGCTCGACCATATCGGGTTTTTCTCGGATTTCAAATGACATAGGGCCTCCTCGGGTTAATGAGAAACGATAAAGAGAAACGGGGCGTTGCTGAAGGCGACGTCGGCACAGGGGCTCAGAGGCTCACGGGCAAGGTGAGCTTGGCCGCAGGGGGCTCAGTTAAAGGAGCGGGACGAATCCACGGGCGAACCGTAGAGCAAATCGCGATCATACGAATTGCAATTGCAGCTCCCGCAGGAGCTGAGAGCCCCGGCCGTGAGAGCCCCGACGAGAAGCAGCAGCGTCGTTTTCATGCGCTCTATTCAAACGCAAAACGTGTCGAAAAGCAAGACAAAAGCCCGCACAAGAAGTCTAAAATGAGCTTGCGCGCAAAAAAATGCTTGCCAAGCCCCCTGCTCTGCCGTATAATGCGCGCGCAGTCATGCTGCACAGATGGTGAGCATAGCTCAGTGGTAGAGCCCCGGATTGTGGTTCCGGTTGTCGTGGGTTCGATCCCCACTGCTCACCCTCGAAAAAAAGGGCACTCTTCGCAAGAAGGGTGCCCTTTTTCATCATACACCTGCGGCTGTGGGGATCGAAGCCACGACAAGCGCAGGTTGTCGTGGGCGAGGACATGCAGTGCATGTCCTCGCCCCTTCGCCCG
>DXFQ01000061.1 GCA_019114365.1 Candidatus Parakkermansia intestinigallinarum
CAGGTAGGGGTCGTCCACCTGCCGCATCACCTCGACGAAGTTCTGCACGACCGCGTAGTAGACGGCTTCGATGTTTTGAAGCCGCTTGGGCATCTCGCGACGCAGCTGAGAGAGGATGGTGCGGTCGCGCAGGAAGAGGAGGTGGGCGTCAAAGATAGCGGCCTCGGTCGCGCCCGAGAGGCGCTCCACGCGCTCCTTGAGCAGCCGAAGCTCCTCCTCGGTACGGGCGATGGCGCTTTCGAAACGCGCCCACTCCTGCTCCAGCTCCGTGGGCAAAATCCGGCGCGTTACGGGCGAGTTGAGCCCGCGGGCATCCATGACCATGGTGCCTGCGGCAATGCCGGGAGATACGGGCTGACCCTTGAGACGGCGCTCCGGCGTTTCAGAACTCATGACAAAGGGGGCAGCGAGGGCCGACTTCAGGCCTCGCCGAATTTGCTTTCAACCAACTCCTGAAGAGCCTTGATTGTTTCTTCTTCGTCCGGGCCCTCCACCGTCACGGAAATCACCGCTCCGCAGCCCACGGCCAGCATCATCAGACCCATGATGCTCTTGCCGTCAACAGCCTCGTCGTCCTTCTCCACGGTGACATCCGATTGGAACTTACCGGCCACACGGACAAACTGTGCGGCGGGGCGGGCGTGAATTCCGAGCTTGTTCAGAACAGTGAATTGCTTTGTGATCATATCGTGTCTATATTGTCTACCGTGCTCTTCTGATTATACCGATTGTGTTCTGAAACGCGAGCTTTTTTTGAGCGGCTGCCGCAATTTCTCCGCCTCATTCGCTGCGTCGCCGCAGCAGCGCAGCGTAGGCGCCGTCGGCGCGTTCGAGGTGCGGCAGGGCCAAGTAGTCTTCAACGAACTCAAAGTCAGCTCGTTCGCGCAGGAAGGCGTCAACGGCGTCGCGATCCTCCTCGCGCTCGATCGAGCAGGTGGAGTAG
Organism: Candidatus Parakkermansia intestinigallinarum; assembly: GCA_019114365.1. GTDB lineage: Bacteria > Verrucomicrobiota > Verrucomicrobiia > Verrucomicrobiales > Akkermansiaceae > Akkermansia > Akkermansia intestinigallinarum. The sequence goes on from DXFQ01000061.1 coordinate 944, forward strand.
ACGAGGCGCCCCCCAGGGCGCACGGCGTCCGCCGCGGCACGCAGGATTTGCCGCTGTAGAGCGGACAGGCGCTCGATTTCGCTCTCGCGGAGTCTCCACCGCGCGTCGACGCGCCGACGCAGCACGCCCGTGTTCGAGCAGGGCACGTCCAGCAGCACGCCGTCGAACTGCCCGCGCCATTCGGCCGGGCAGGCCTGCGACCAGTCGTGCTGCGCCACCGCCACGTCGCGGCCGCCGGCTCGCATGAGATTTTCATGCAGCCGAGCGAGGCGATGCTCGTGCAGGTCCGTAGCGAGCAGATGCAGATTCCCGCCGGTGGCGCTAATCATGGCGACGGATTTGCCGCCGGGGGCGGCGCAGGCATCCAACAGGCGTTCGCCCGGGGCCGGAGCCAGCAGGCGGATGCAGTGCCGCGTCGAGGGGTCGGCAATGTAGAGCTGCCCTTGGGCGAGTGCTTCTCGCGGGAGCTCGCCGACGATTTGGTACCACACACTCTCTCCGGGCAGCTGCTGCCATTGGGCGGGCGGGGTCATGGGGCGGAGCGGGTTGAGGCGGGCGTAGAGCTTGGGCTCGAGGTTGTTCCACTCGAGCAATCGGCGCGTCTCAGCTTCGCCGAAGCGCTGCACCCAGCGCTCTGCCAGCCACTCGGGCACGGAGTAGCGCAGCGCAAGGGGCAGTTGCTCGCGCTCGGCCATCAGCTCGGCTCGGCGCCGCAAAGCCTCGCGCAACACGGCGTTGACAAGGCCGCGCACGCGCTTGGGAGCCAGCGCTACCGTTTCGCCCACGGCCGCATGCTCGGCTTGGCGCAGCACGAAGAGCTGGCAGAGCCCCACCAGCAGCAGCGCCCGCCACTCATTCTCCAGCTTGCCCGGGCGGAGCCGCGAGCAGAGGTGGTTGAGCCAGCTGAGATGCCGCAGGCAGCCGTAGAGGATGGCCTGAAGCAAGCTGCGGTCGGCGCGGCTCAAAGCGGCGCCCTCGCGGACGACGAGCGTCTCGGCAAAGATACCGCCGCGCTGCCAGCGCAGCAGGCTCTGCCAAGCCAGAAAGCGAGTATTGCCGATGTGGGCGGGGGCGGAAGTTTTCGACTCCGGGGTCTTCGAGCGGGGCTTTCGGGGGGCGTTCATGGTTCGGTCGGGGAGACGGGTGCGGCGGGATCGGCGGAGAGACTGCATTCGGCCAAGGTCTCGCGCAGCGGCAACAAGCCGTTCCACGCGACGACGGCGCCGGATGTGGCTCCGGGAGCAGACGGAGCGAACTCCAGCACACCGCCTGCGGCTTCGAGAATCACGCGGGCGGCTGCAAAATCCCAGAGCGAGATGCGGCTTTCGACGTAGGCGTCCATGCGCCCGGCGGCGATGTAGCAGAGCGAGAGCGCGGCCGATCCCAAGATGCGCATCTTGCGTACGCGAGAGGACAGGTAGGCGAAGCGGCGGATGCCGGCTTCGCCCGATCCGTCGTGCGTGCCGTGGCCGGCAAAGATGACGGCTTCAGCCATCGCACGACGCGACGATACGTGAATGGGCTGCCCGTTGCAAAGGGCCTGCTGCCCGGCCAAAGCCGTGTAACATTCGTCCTGCATGGGGTCGTAGACGCAGCCGAGCACCGTTTTGCCGCGGCTCTCGAGGGCAATGCAAACGCAGAAGAGGGGCAGGCCGTAGAAGTAGTTGACCGTGCCGTCGATCGGGTCGATGATCCAGCGCTCTTCGGCATCGGACGGTCCGCTGTTCCCCTCCTCCCCCAGAACGGCGATGCCGGGATAGGCGGCGCTGAGTTCCGCGACGATGAGCGCCTGCGTCTCTTTATCGAGCCGCAGCTTGATGTCGTGCGCGAGGGATTCATCGACGGTTTTGTTGCCGTGGAAGGCTTCGCGGAGGAAGGCTCCGGCTCGTCGGGCGGCGGCTTCGGCCGCAGCCAGTTGCTGCTCTCTCTCTGCCGGTTGCTGCTCTCTGAGTGTCATCATGACTCTTGCGCGGAGGCTTGCTCCTCTTTTTCTTTTTCGCGGGCCATCTGCTCGCGGAGGATGCGGCGCGCTTCGCCGTGCAGCTCGCGGGCCAAATTCTGCGAGGCCTGTCGGAGCAAGGGCTGTATCTTATTGTCTTGTGCCGCCGGTTGGCGGGGGTCGTCAAAGCCCATCCAAACAAAGACGCAAACGCCGCGCTCATTGCTCACCATACTCCACTGACCGTACCCGTCGGGCAGCGTGACGCTCAGCTCCGTGATTCGGCCATCGGGGCTCGTGAAGGGGGGCAGAGCGGCCACGGAGACGGCGCTCTCGCGCCGAATGTACTCGGCTGCTGCGGCGTCGCGGTTGGAGTGCAGGCAGCGTCCGCCTCGGCTCCACACGCTGCGGATGCAGTGAAGCTCATATCCCTTCCCCTGATTCAGGATGCTGTAGAGCAGGCGTGCAAGGTTGCGCCGGGGCATCGGGAAGAGACCTTCGTAGAGATCATCCGCGTGCTCGCGATCCGGGAACGATTCGGAGATCTTGAGCTCTTCGACAAAGGAGCGCACAACATCATAGCCGATTCGTCGGCCTGTCACACGCGCGTCTCTCGCCACGATATGCCGTTCTTCGCCGCCCGGCAGACAGGCCGTGCAATAGACCAGAGGAGCCCAGGCTCGCCCCGGCAGAATCTCGGCGTCCCAGCGGTTGCGCTCGTCAAGAGCGCTTCGCCCGCAGGTGACGGTAATCAGCTCGCCCTTATGCCCGCTGCGCGAATCGATCACCAGGACGCAACATTGAAGCAGATCGGTGAGATTGTTTGAGGAACCGCGCGGCTTGAGTGAATCGGGGCGCCGGAGTTTGCCGAAGTCCTCAGCCGCGGCATCCGCCTGCTGCTCCGTCTCGTACTGAGCGCGCCAAGGAGCGGGAAAGCGCCCGGGATTCTCCACCGCAGCCAAGGCCATCTCGCAGGCTTCTTCCGCATAGCGCTGCATTTCCAAGTCGATGGACGTGACGACGGAAAGTCCGCCGCCGGCATCTTTGAGCTCGTCGCGCAGGGTTTCCATCTCATGCTGCGACTCCATCGAGATGTATGAGGCGACGAGCTTGGTGCGGTTGATGTTCAGCTTGATCGGAGTAGCCAGCACGGCATCGTACTCTTGCTGACTGATCATCTCCAGCTCGAGCATGCGAGCAAGCGTTTCGTTCCGAACGTCCGTGGCATTCTCGATACTGGTCTCCGGATTGCAGAGCGAGGGAGCTCGCACCAGCCCGGCCAGAGTCGCGCATTCGCTCAGATTGAGTGCCGAGACCTCTTTGTTGAAGTAATGGCGGGCGGCAGCACCGATGCCGTAGCAGTCTTGCCCGTAGTAGATGCGATTGAGGTACTGGGCGAAGATGGTCTGTTTGTCGTAGTGGCGCTCGATGCGCTGCGCAAGGGCGGCCTCGAGCAGCTTGCGATCCATCGACTTGCCCTGAAGCTCGTAGACGTTGCGGGTCAACTGCATCGTGATGGTGGACGCCCCCTGCTCGTAGCGCATCGAGAGGATGTTCCGAAGCATGGAGCGAACGACGGAACTGAGAACGACGCCGCTGTGGCTGAAGAATTTTTCGTCCTCTCGCGCCACAAAGGCATCGACGAGATACCGCGGGAATTGTTCCCACGGCACGTAATCCACCTCACCGGCATCGAGTTTCGAGATCGGTCGATTCCGTGAGTCAAAGAGCATGCCGGGCGAGGGTCTGTGACCGACGGCCCCCAGATCATAGTGCTGAGCCCGCATGGCGTAGTAGCCGAGAACGCCCAGAAACGCCAGCAGGAGCAGCCCGATGAGCGCCAGAAGAACGCGCAACCAGCGCCGGCTCGGGCTCAGGATGCCCAGCCAGCTCTTGCGGCGGTTATCTGACGAATCCGACGACATGGAGCGTTACTCGGACGATTCTTCCATCATGCGGCGCACGCGCTCGGGCGGGGTCCAGTTAGGGAATTCCTTGCGAAGGTTTTCTTCGTACTGGAGAGCCTCGCCGTCCTTGCCGTCTTTCTTGAGGGCGCAGACGATTTTGTAGAGGGAGAGCGGTTTGAGGTCTTTATCGCTGACGATGTTGGCGGTGCGGCCGTAGTGCGCCGCAGCTTCGCGGTAGTTCTTCTCGGCGTAGTAGGAATCGCCCAGCGCCAGGAAAACGGATGACTTGATGGGCCCGTCGATGCCGAGCTTGATGGCGTCAGCGCAGAGCTGACGGGCTTCCTGCGTGCGGCCGAGCCCGACCAGCAGCAGAGCCGCGTCGCGCATGCCCTCGGCGCGGGGATAGGGCTGCGTCACCTGCTCGAGGTAGCGCTCGGAGGCCTCGTAGCCTTTCTGATACTCGCCCAGCTCGAGGTAGGCCCGCGCGAGCGTCTTCCAAACGAGGCCGTCGACCTTGGGTCGCTCCGCCGCCTCTCCCTTGTCCGTGGTGTAGCTCTCTTTCGGGGATCGCTCGACGGCACCCGTGAGGTATTTGGCGGAAGACGCGTGGTCACCCTTCTGGTAGCACATCCAACCGCACCAGCGGAACACGGCGGCCGGCACGGCCTTGTAGCGCTCGGGGAATTTGTGCTCAAGCTCGTCGAGACTCTGCCTGAGCTCGTCGTACTGCTGCAAGCGGAAGTGGCAGATGACCAAGTAATAGCGCGAGAGCTCCTCGTAGTTTCGGGGATCCTGACGGGCGGCTTCCTCGTAGTAGGGGACGGCCTGAGCGGGCTCCTCCTTCACGTAGTAGCCGGCAATCGCGTAGTTGGCTTCGGCCAGAGCCTGAGGAGTCACCGTCTGTTTGAGGTTGACGAGCGCTTGGTAATAATCCTTCATGCGCGCGCTGCGATTGTTGGCAGCGCAGACCTGCGCGGCCTGCTGCAGGCAAGTCGCCACGGCCGCCGAGTTCGGGTACTCTTTGATGACGCGGTCGAAATCCTTGAGAGCCTCATCCGCCTTCTTTTGGCCGGCAAGGGCAATACCCCTCATGGCGAGCACTTCGGGCATGCGCTCATCCTGCGGGAAGATCTTGACGAACTCGTCCAAAGACGGCAGCGGATCGTAATCCGAGCCCTGCATGGCCGTCCACGCCTTTCTGTAGTAGGCGTTGGCCTGTACGGATTTGGGGAGACGCTGAATGTTGATGGCGTCAAATTGACGAGCGGCTTCGCTCACGTCCGACGTCATGAGCCTATCCGCATACATCATGCGCACGAGGTTGGTACAGGGAAGATCCGCCGTTTCGCTGCCCGGCACGGCAAAGCGCTGTAGGTAAGCGGCGGCCAGTTTGAGGAAGTCCGCACCGCTGCACTGGAGCGTGCAGAGGATGAGTCGGTACATGGCGTCGGCACCGCGAACGCCCTCGGGCTGGTCTTCGCAGGCGTTTCTGAAGGCCTCAGCCGCGTTGGCATAGTCCTTGAGCTCCATGTATGCCTGGCCGATGATCATGTAGCGCAGGGCGCTTTTTTCCTTATTGCTGATCTCGGGCAGAGCGACGCGCCCGATCTCGGCAATTTTGCGATACTCCTTGTTGCGCAGCAGCATGGTCAGATACTGCAGCTGAGCCTCACCGGCGTATTCACCCATGCTGGGCATTCTGCTGAGGCGGTCGTAGTAGCGCTGCGATTCGTCGGGCAAATTCAACTGCGAGGCCAGTCGAGCGGCCTGCAGTGTTGCCGGGCCCTCAAGCTTCGGGTTGAGATCCCGAAGGGACAACAGGGTGACAAGATGGCCGTAAGCGGCGCGAGGCTCTCCCTGCGACACCTTCACCTGCGAGAGCAGGTAGAGCGCGGACTGGTAAATCTCCGAGCGCAAGCCGGCCGGCTGCGCGATCAACCCCGTGAAGCTTTTTTCCGCTTGGGCATACTTTCCCTGCATCATCTGTGCCCGCCCCAAGCGGTAAGCGGCGTCCTGACTGAGAGCCGGACGCGCGGAAAGCTCGATGGCCAGATCGTAGTAGCGCTCCGCCTCACTCCACCGCTTCTGCTGGCTCGCGAGCGAGGCGTAGCGGTACGCGGCCGAGGCAGCGTAGTCATCGCGCTTGCCCGAGCCGGCACAGGAGTCGGCGAGTTTCTTCAGCAAGCTCAGCGAGCTCTGCTGCTCGCGAAGCGCCTCGTAACACATGGCTTGGTAATAGAGGGCGCGCGTGCGTTGAGCCGAGCGGGGATAACGCCTGATGAAGTCGGAGAACAACTCGGCCGCCCGCCGATACAACTGGGGCTTGGCGTCCGGGCTGGTCGAGGCGGAGCGAGCCTGAGCATACAACTGCTCCGCAATGGCGAGAGAATCGTTTTCCGCCTGCGGGGTGAGCGCGTCGCGCGACTGCGCCGCAACGAGAGGAGCGGCGCATGAACAGGCCAGGAGCAACAAGAGTGTTTTATTCATAATCAGAGCCTTTTGTTCGCTGCATCGGGAATGGCGAGTAACAGGGCGCACCTCACGGCGGTCGGGCAGCTCAGGGAGCCGCCCCCTCCCCCTTGGGCAGGCGCGATGAAAAGGAGATGTTGTAGACGCCGACGTCGGTGCAGGCGGCAATCACATCGGCAATACCCTGCCATGAAGTCTTGGCATCGCCGCGGATGCGCACCGGGACGTCTTCGTTGTTGCTCACGATCTTTCTCAGTCTCTGGCGGAGTTGGTCGAGGGTAAAGGTCGTGCCGTCCACCGTGACGATCAGCTTGCCGTCCTCCTCGCGCACGTTGATGATGATCTCGTCAATGGCGCGCGTGACTTCGTCCTCCGACGAGGGCGCCGTGGGAACCTTGACGTTGAGATCCTGCTCCGTGAGGATAATCTTCTGCGTCACCACAAAGAAAATCAGCAACAAAAAGACGATGTCCAGCATCGGAGCGAGCTGAAAACCGATCTGAGCCGGAATTTTCGCCTGAATCTTCATGAGCGTGTCACATCAAACCGCATCCGTCCATCCGCATCCGTCCATCCGCATCCGTCAATCCTCATCGTCAACCAACACTTCCGCACCCTGAGCGCGCGAGCGCTGAAGAGCGGGATGCTCGTCGCGGTACCGAATTTCGGAAATCATCGAGAGCACATGCGTGAGCGCCACCTCCATATTGGCCGTGTGCTTCTGAATGCGACTGCGGAAGAACACGTAGGCCATCATCGAGGGAATCGCCAGCACCAAGCCGCCCGCCGTCGTGATCATGGCCTCGTAAATACCGCTGGCCATGCCCATGTGCTTCGCGCCCTCAAAGTTGCCGTCGGCGAGTTCCTTGAAGGTTTTCATCATGCCCCAGACGGTACCGAGCAGACCGATCATCGGTGCGATGGAGCCGATATCCGAGAGCCAGCTGATCTGGCGCGTGAGGATGCTGACCTGGCGGGAAGCCTCAGCTGAGGCGACCTCCCGCACTTCGTCCATCCCGGCTTTGGGGTTGCGCTGCATGAAGCGAATGACGGCGCACACGGTCTGCGAGAAACTGGAGCTTTCCTTCTCGCAGAGCGCCAGAATACTCGGGTAATCCTTGCGCACAATGCAGGAGTCGACGGCTTCCACCATGCGGCGGGGAAGCACGGCTCCCTGACGCGTCGTCCAGAAGCACACGAAAACAACGACCACCATCACCAGCGAGAGCATGAGCAGCACCCACATGAGCCACCCGCCCTTGTCAAAGAGCTGGGCGGCCGTCCAAGCCTCACTGCCCTCCGAGGCAGCCAGCATAGCCATGTCAGATAAGGATGTAAACATAGACGCAAGGGTATTGTACCCCGAAAGCAGGACGATTTCAAGCAAGATGCCCGCAGCATGTCACATTTTCCGCTCAGGGTGACTGCATGTCATCATCGAGCGGGAAGTCATACTCGAGGAGCGGCTTCGGGAGGGGGTAGTGGTAGTAGTGCCACCACTCTTTGCTGTAGTTGCGGAAGCCGCCGGCGGCCATGGCTTCGCGCAGCTTGTGCCGGTTTTGCCGCTGCTGCGGCGAGATGGTCTCGCAGTCGGTGGCGGAACTCGGGTCGAGCAGATCGTGGCGGCCGCCCATGTCGAGGGGGCGCCCGGTTTTCAGATCGACGAGCGTGATGTCGACGGCGATGCCCCAGCAATGTTCCGAGCTGTCCCCGATGTAGCGGTCGCGGTAGATATCCTCCTTGCTGAGATGCGGGTAAAACTCGGCTTTCTGACGATCGTCAGGGCTTGCCGACCACGCGCGGAAGTCCCGCAGGGCGCGCTTGGGGCGGTAGGCGTCCCAGATGAGCAAGCCGAGACCCTCGTCGGCCAGTTGTTTCGAAACGCGAGCCAGCCCCTCAGCCGCCTCGCGCCTCAGCACGGCGCGCCGCCCCGTGTAGCCGTCGATGGGGCGGCCGACGAAGTTGTCGCTGCCGGCATACTTCAAGTCGACACGCACGGACGGAGCCACGGTATCGACGTAACACCAGCCTCCGGGCAAAGCGGGGCGGAGGGCCTCAGGCGAACTGCTGCGAGCCTCGCCTAAGGGACTGCAGGAGCTCAGGCCGAGGACGGGGAGCAGGACGGATAACAGGATACAACGGTAGTGCACGGGCCCAGTCTACCACAAGCGAACGGATAACTCAAGCCTGCCGCACAAGCTGCCGACCTCGCGAGCGCCGCGCGCATCCTCGCCGCCGTATCCGGCGCGCGCGATGCCGAGCGCGAGGCCGCGGTTCTTTCCCGCAGCTTCCCGCGCTCGGCTTTCAACAAAAAGCCCCGGGCTTGGGAAGCCCGGGGCTGACGGTTTCAGCGGAAGGCATCAGTGATGCCGATAATAGTCGCGGCGTGCGTCGCGCATATCTTTCTCGTACTGCTTGCGAGCCTTCCATTTGTCCTTTTCGTACTTCTTGCGCGCCTTCACCTCGTTCTTGTACGAGTCGTAGGAGCGATAGTTCGAATGAGGGGGCGGGCCGGGATGGTGCCCATGCCGATGCCATGAGCAGGAGCTCAAAGCGATGACGAGAGCCGGAATGAGTAATAATTTTGAGTTCACGATGCTATTCTAGCACGCATCGGCAACGTTGCAAGATAGATTCGTCTTGCAGGATGTAAAATGTTTGTCATCGAAAGCGGCGCTCCTGCCGCATGCAGAAGCGCCGCCGTTCAATCAACCGCTGTTATTTATCCGAGTTGTGTTGAGTTGTGATCAGGGCTCCGTGCAGAGAATCTTCACGAAGGCTTCCTCCTGCAAACGCGTCGCGCCGCAGGCGAACTTGGCGCGAATCTGGAGGGCTTCATCGAGGTCATCGCGAATGCTGAGTTTGACCTTGAAGTCGTCCCAGATGCCGAACTGAGCCTTGCTCTTGACCCAGGCCAGGCACGAACGCACCTTCGAGCTGACGGGCAGCTGCTCGGTGCGGATGATGCGGAAGCCCAGGAAGCTGTCGATCTTGCCCTCGGCCAACGCACGCACGGTGTTGTAGTCGTAGCTCGAGACCTCGGGCTCCTTGAGCAGGGAGTCGATCTGGCTGCTCGTGCAGGCCAGGACGAGCTCGTCACCGTAGGCGCGGCGCTCCTCGCTCCATGCTTCGTTGGCGTGGAGCATGGCCAGAGCCTTGCGGAGCTTGGCCACCGTGAGATTGCTGTCCGCCTCGACTCCGGTGTCCGAGTAGTCTTCGGCGATGGTCTGAGTCGTCGGGAAGGTCACGGAGGTCGTGCCGTTTTCTCCCGTGTAGTTGGTGCCGAGGAAGGCATCAATCATCACCTTGTCCATCGTGCGACCGGCGGCAGCGCGCAGGCTTTCGATGGTCTTGCTGACGGGCAAGTCGATGTTGGCCAGCTTCTTCGCGTCAAACTCATCAAAGCCGACGGCTTTGGTGTAGATGTGCGGGAAGATGACGCGGCGCTTGGTGGGAGCTTCGTCCAGCTGAGTGCTCCCCATGCGCGAGGTCTTCTCCGTGAAACTGAGGAGTCCGTACTGGTCGAAGGCCACCATCTTGCCGGAGAGGCCGGTTTCAACGGTGACGTATTTGTCGAGGCGCGAGGCTTCCTGCTGGAGGTAGCTGCCCCACTTCTCGGAGTATTTGATTTGGTAGGCGCTTTCGATGTCAGCCATGTTTTTCCGTGTGTTTTGATATCTGTTGAGTTTGCGGCAAATCGGCTGTTCAGATTGCCCGCCGGGGGTCTGGCCGCGCGGCGCGGAACGACGGGTTGCGGTGCTGCCGCAATTGCCGTCTCCGGCGCTCTTGCCGATGTGCAGCATGCCACGGCCGCGCGGGATCCGCAAGCAGCGGGCGGGGCTGCGCGCATGCTGCCCCGCCCGAGAAGCGTCATGCGCCTCTCCGCCTCTCCGCCTCTCCGCCTCTCTCGGGCTCATCTCCGCCATCCTCGAGCCCTTCCCCGCCGACAATCGGACGCTTTTCCCCCTCGCTCCGGCCCTTTTCCCCACACCGCTCCCCTTCCCCCGCCGACGCCGGAAGCCTTTTCACAACGGGCGCGAGCCTTCCGCGCGACGGACGGGAAGACGCGCGGGTCGCTTTTCCCCCGTACAACGCAAAGCGGGTGCCGCCGACTAGGGCTGCACCCGCTGAAAAGGACGGGAAAGACGTCGCGATTCCCTCGCTTACTTGCCGAGGATGCCTGCAAGCACCTCGAGGCAACGGGCATTTTCCTTCTGCGTCCCGACGGTGATGCGGATGTATTCGGGCAGGCCGTAGCCGTCCATCTGACGCAGAATGACGCCCTGAGCCAGCGCTTTGTCAAAGACCTCGCGGCCGCGGCCGACCTTCACCAAGATGAAGTTACCCTGACTGGGGATGTAGTCGAGCCCCCAAGCCTTGAAGGCGTCGTAATACTGCTGCCTGCCGCGCTTGACCATCTCGACGGAGCGGGCGATGTGCTCCTGATCATCGAGGGCGGCCAAGGCTCCGGCCTGAGCAATGAGGTTGATGTTGAAGGGAGTGCGAGCCTTGTTGAGCAGGTCGGCAACGGCGGCCGAAGCAACGGCGTAGCCGGCGCGAACACCCGCGAGGCCGTAGGCCTTCGAGAAGGTGCGCATCACGACAACGTTCTTGCCCTCGCGCACAAATTTCATCGTGTCGGGCTTCGTGTCGGCAAAGTCGATGTAAGCCTCGTCGAAAGCGACGACGACGTGATCGGGCACCTGCGCCATGAAAGCGTCGATCTCCTCCTGCTGCACCATAGTGCCGAGCGGGTTGGTCGGGTTGGTGATGAAGATGAGGCGCGTGGCCGGAGTCACGGCTTTGAGCATTCCCATGAGGTCGTGCGACCAGTCCGCCTTGTTCTCCACCTCGACGTACTTGGCGCCGAAGAGCTTGCACATGATGGGGTACATGGAGAAGCTGTGGCGCGCTGCCATCAACTCGATGCCGGGGTGCAGGAAGGCGTGGCAGAGCAGCTCGATAATCTCGCTGCTGCCGCTGCCCACCACCGTCTGCTCAAAGCTCACGCCGTGGTCGGCAGCAAGGCGGCTGCGCAGCTCAAAGCTTGCGCCGTCGGGGTAGATATGGGCGCCGGAAGCCGCCCGCACCATGGCGTCAACCGCTTTCGGCGAAGGGCCGAGGGAATTTTCATTCGAGGCCAGTTTCACGATGCGTTCGGGCTCCATGCCCAGTTCTCGAGCGGTTTCTTCGATGGGTTTGCCGGGCTGGTAGGCGACCAGATCCAGCACGTACTGATTCGCGTATGAAGTAATGCTCATGTCGGGCGGTATTATAGACCGTTTTGCCGAAAACTCAAGTCTTTGATTCGAGTCTTGATTTCGAGCGCCCCTGCCATTAGAATGGCGCCATGAAACGATGGCATAAGCGCACCGTCGCGGTGCTGGCTCTCGGGGCTGTCGGCTTTGCGGCTCTGGCTCTGCGCCCGGCGCTGGTGGCCGACAAGCAGCTTGCTGATGCGCTGTCGCGCGACGAGATGGCTTTGGCGCCGGATCAAGCGGCGGCCGCCGGGCAGCGTGCGCTCTGCTACCGCATGGGGACGGCGCGTTGCCCGGGCATCACGCTCATGGAGAGTTCCGACGGGGTCCGAGGCTTCAGCGAGCTGCTGCAGGATGCGGTCTGGGTGATTGATGCAAGGGTTCGGGACGGCAAGCTCATGATTTCCGCACCGCCGCCGCTGCTGCATGCCAAGAGTTCGCTTTGCCGGGTGATCAGCTCATCCTCCGTGAGCATCCGCGGCACACACCGCGTGAGGATGCCCGACGGCAAGACGCACGTCAAGTACGTTGTCGCGCTGCGGCTCAGGGCGGAGATTCAACCCTCCTTCTGGGCGGCGAGCCACGTCTCCGAGATGGCGCAGGTTCTGCTGATCGACCCGGTGGCGGGGACGATGGATTACCTCAATCCCGAGCCGTATTTCCCGGTTGCTGCCGGCGAGCTGACGGTGGTTCCCGCAGACGGCGAGCTGCCGCAGCGGTACAGCGGGAGCGCAACGCGGCAGGAGATGCTCCGCATGCTCGATTTGCTGGCCTCGGTAACGAACGGCCGCATGGCCGATGCCGCAGGAATGACGCTCGCGGCTCGTGCCGACAACTTTGTTGCTCTGATGGCCGAGGCGGATGCGGCCTGGCCCGAATGCTGGGGGGAGGATGCCGCAACGGCAAGGGAGCTTCATGAGGCCGTGGTGCCGACGCTGCTGTTTCTGCAGCGAAACGCTTGCTTCGACTCGCAGGCCTTGGCGGATTTCATCAACAGCGAGGACTTCGGACGCATCTTCGGCGAGAGTTTCTCCGATGTCAAGCTCAGCGACCCCGAGGCGGAGCCCGGTGGACGGACGGAGGAGACGGACGGGCTTCCCGTCATCGTCGGAGGCGAAGCTGATGACAGCGCCATGAACGCCGGAGACGACGAAGCCGCGGAGGTCGAGGAGGAGCCCGCTGCCCCGGCTGTCGACGAAGCCGCGGAGCTTGACGCCGTGCCCGCCGCCGCTGAGGACGAAGCCGTGGAGGTCGAAGAGGAAGCTGCGGCTGCCGTTCCCCCGGCGGCGCCGCAGTCCTGAGCCGGGGGAAGACTCCGCCGGCGCTTGACGTCCGGTGGGCCCGCACGCCTGTGTCATACGTTCATTTCAGGCTTGGCGGCACGGGGACTCTTTGGCACAATGTGCCGCATGGTAAACATGAACTTCCTGCAACCGGTGCTTCTCCTCGCGACGGCACTGCTCGCTGCAGCCTGTTCGGGCATCAGCACGCTTGAAAACAATGCTCAGGTGATGATGGGGCGCAGCCGCGCCGAACTCATAGAGGCCATGATGAGCCGCCCCGATTCCGAAGATTCGCGCCTCTGCTGGAACCAATATGACCGCGAGCTCGTCGAAGTCTACCACCCTGCCGAATACTACGAAGAGACGGAGGAGCACGAGGACTGCCGAGAAACGACCTACACGAGCCGCAGTTGCTACCGCGAGGCCTATATCGAGAATCGCACGATCGAGTACGCACTGGAAGTTCAGGCCGCCTGCCCCGGCGGTCGCGTCACGGAGCTGTCGGTCTTTCTCAACAACCGCCGTTTCCCGGTCTCCAAGCTCTGGGAATCGAAAAATCGCGCGGAATTGGATTGGAATGCAGCCGTGGCCGAGGACGATCTCTCGCTCGTGCGACGCCTCGAATCAGTCAATCCTAAGCTCGCCACGAAGCCCTATCGCGTCAAGGCCTGCCTGCAAGCTGCCCGCTACGGCAGTGACAAGGTGCTCGGCTACTACCTCGGCAACGGATGGGTGAGCCTCGATGATCGCGGGGAGCTTGCCGTGCCGTCGGGGGCCTGCAACGGCGAGACGACGGTTCACTACAGTTTGGTGACCAAGAGTGTGCGCGAGGCTCTGCGCACGTCGCCCCACAGCGGTCTGAGGGCGGATTTGGCCAAGCGGGGCATCAGGTACTGATGCGATAGGACGAGCGTTTCCGCACTTTGGACTTGCATTCGGCACGTTTTGCGTGTAGTCTCGCTGTGCCGTTCGGGTTCGGGTGGTCGCTGTCGGGTGCTCAGGTGCTCGGTAGAGGAAAGTCCGGACATCACAGGGCAGCGCGTCCTGCGAAAGCAGGAGACGTCCGGTCGCGAGGCCGGGCGGCCGGAAAGTGCCACAGAAAACAAACCGCCCGCAAGGGTAAGGGTGAAAAGGTGGGGTAAGAGCCCACCGCTCCCGAGGTAACGAGGGAGGCACGGAAAACCCCGCGCGATGCAAGACAAACAGGGGAAGGGTAGCCCGCCCGCTGTATCCCCGGGTATTAGTTGCACCCTGCTTCGGCAGGGCGCGCCGGGCTCCTCCGGGAGCTCGGCGTGAGAAAAATGGCCACACAGCCCGAGAGGGTGGACAGAATCCGGCTTACAGAACCCGAACGGCAGCCCCCTGCTCTCTCCGTCTTCGTTTTCAGCCCGCGCGAGCCCCGCGCACCCGGCTCGGCTTCAGCCGCACCCGGCTCGGCTCCGGGCAAACACGGCTCGGCTTCAGCCGAACACGGCTCACTTCAGGCGCATTCTGCCCGGCTCCGGGCGCATTCTACCCGGCTTCCGACTCTCCGCTTGCCGTTCCGGGCGCCCCTCTTCTCTGCGTCGGGCGCATTCTGCTCGGCTTCAGGCGGGATGGGCTTCGCCGCCGTCCCTCACGGAATCGGCTTCACCGCCGCTGCGGGACAGCAAACGATTTTTTTCACGCACGGCCAGAGCCATCTGAATGGCGTTGGCCACGTTGTGAAAAAAGACGTAGCAGGCCGGGGCGACTGAGGCCAGAGGTGTCGCGAAGGGCTGGTTGGCGATGTAGAGGGTGAGGATGGTGTTTTTCTGCCCGAGGGCCTGCGAGCACTCGCGCTTGAGCTTCGGATAGCCCAGCCAGTAGCCGGCGATGAAGCCGAAGGCGCAGATGAGAGCTGCCGCAAGGGCCATGGGCCAGACGTCGTGCCAAGAGTAGTGCATCTGCAACATGCGCTTGGTGCTGATGGCGGCGATGAGGGTGAGGTTCCAGATCCAAATTCCCAGAGAGAAGTCGCGCAGGCGGGGTGCCCAGAGTTTGCTGGGCGGGTAGATGAGGCGAATGATGCAGGCAACGACGGCCGGGACGACCATGATGTAGATGAGCTGCTTGCCGACGAGGGTCGCCAGCACGGCGTAGGTGAGGCCGGGATCATGCACGACACAGGGCAGCACAAAGGGGGTGAGGACGGCAAACACCACTTGACTGAGCAGCATGGCCGTCGCGCTGAATTCGATATCGCCGCCGATGATGCCGACGATCATGGGGCTGGCTGCGGCAATGGGTGCCGCGCCGCAGTAATAGAGCGCTTCCGCCAACACGGGATAGCCGAGGCTGCGGGCAATGAACCAGGAGCCGATGCCGATGGCCTGTATGCACAGGAAGATGAGGATGTGCATCCACGTGGGTTTGAGTTTGCGAATCTCAACACCGATGAAGGTGACGCTGAGCATCAGGCCGATGCCGATGGGCTGCAGCCAGTAGAGCCGCGAGAGGGATTCATAAAAAAGCCCTCCGACGACGAAGGAAAAAATCATCAGGATGCTGCGAATTTGCCCTTTCATGACGCAAGCGCCATATCACGTACGACAACTTTTTTCAAGATTTATTTGCAATTTTTCTCGCCCCTGTTTCGCGGCGGAGGCGTGCGAGAAGCGGCTCCGCTTTTTTCGGATGCGAGCCGTGATGCCCGCCGTTGTCATGGCAAATCCTCACCTTGACGCCGCTGCGGCTCTGTGGTAAAGTGCCCGCATGGCTGAGTCCCTCTACACGCGCATGGCTGAGACGCCGGTCTCAAGCTTCGATCTCTCGCTTCGCCCGCCGGCTTTCAGCGAGTTCTGCGGGCAGGAGAAGGTGAAGGAGCGCCTGATGCTGATGGTGGAGGCGGCTAAGATTCGCGGTGACGTGCTCGACCATGTGCTGCTGAGCGGGCCTCCCGGGCTCGGCAAGACGACGCTGGCCAATATTATTGCCAATGCCGTCGGTCACAAGCTGCACACGACGTCGGGGCCGCAGATTGAGAAGGCGGGCGATTTGGCGGGGATTCTGACGAATGTGGAGCGCGGCGACGTGCTTTTCATCGATGAAATCCATCGCCTTCACCCCGCTATTGAGGAGTATCTCTACCCCGCGATGGAGGATTTCCGCCTCGATATCATCATTGATCAGGGGCCGAATGCTCGCTCGATTCAGCTCAATTTGCCGAAGTTCACGCTGGTGGGGGCAACGACGCGCGCCGGGATGCTGACGGGGCCTTTGCGCTCGCGATTCGGCTTGGTGAATCGTCTCGATTATTATTCGGCGGACGAGCTCTGCCTGATTCTGCAGCGCTCGGCGGGGCTGCTCGATATTGAGATCTCTGCCGAGGGGGCTCTGGCGATTGCCAGGCGCTCGCGCGGCACGCCCCGCGTGGCTAATGCGCTGTTGCGCTGGGTGCGCGATTACGCGCAGGTGAGGGCGGACGGCCGCATCACTGACGAGGTGGCTCTGGCGGCTCTCGGTATGCTCGATATTGATGATGACGGGCTGGATGAGATGGATAAGCGCCTGCTTGAGACGATGATTTACAAGTTTGACGGCGGTCCCGTGGGGCTGTCGTCGCTGGCGGTGGCCACCGGTGAGGATGAGTCGACTATCGAGGATGTGCACGAGCCCTTTCTCATCATGCAGGGCTACATCAAGCGCACGCCGCGCGGCCG
Source organism: Candidatus Parakkermansia intestinigallinarum (assembly GCA_019114365.1). Taxonomy (GTDB): domain Bacteria; phylum Verrucomicrobiota; class Verrucomicrobiia; order Verrucomicrobiales; family Akkermansiaceae; genus Akkermansia; species Akkermansia intestinigallinarum. Next base: position 17,480 of record DXFQ01000061.1, read on the forward strand.
CGAGGCGCTGCCTGCGGCTTACCGCAAGCTGGGCGCCATGCCTGCCGGCGGGCAGCAGGTGTTGCTCTGATGGTTCTGTCTGAGATGTTCCGCTGTCTGTTCTTTCGGATTCGATTTTAACCTGATTTTAACCTGATTTACCGTATGTTTTCCGCAAAGCGTTTTCTGATTTGGTTTTTGGCCGGCTTGTTGTTCTCGGCGGGGTTGACGGGCTGCACGGCATGGCGCATGCGCGCCGAGGTGCGCGAGTCTCGCACGGTGGTGCTGGATATCGGGCATTATTATCACCCCGAACGCGGCGGTCAGGGGGCGCGGACTCCCGACGGGCGCTACGGCAATATTGAGGAGTGCGAGTTCTGGTATCGCTACGCCGGTGAGGTGAAGCGGGTAGTCGAGGAGGCGGGCTACACTTGCCTCATCTGCAACCGAGGCGCCGCTCCGACGGATCCTCAGCTCGCCGAGGCCGGGCGCAAGGCCGGTGTGCATCAGGTGAATTCGCCCGAGGTGGGCGGTATTTATCGCTCGGCACAACACCCGAATCGCATGGCTGTCGGTATGCTCAGTGTGAACTATGCGCTCTACCGCAAGCCGGCTTGTGTGGTGTTCCTCCACCACAACAGTCATTCGGACGACTGGATGGTCTGGACGAAGGGTGCGTTTTACTGCAATGAGGAGGGGATGGAGATGGCCGAGACGATGGCCGATGTGATGAATGAGCGCATTCTCGATAAGGGGATGCCGAACCGCGGGGAGAAGTGCGGCGTGATTCTGCGGGATGATGGCCGCAAGGGCGGCGGCGACTGGCTCAATGCCTGCAATGAGTCGTATGTGCCGGCGGTCATTACGGAGGTGGCTTTCCTCTCGAATCCCGAGCACGCGCGCTTCCTCAGCAAAGAGGAGAATGCGAAGCGCTACGCGCAGGCTATCGGCGAGGGCATTGTGCGCTTCCTCAACGCACGCTGAGGGGTGACGACTGACCCCTGCCCCATCGTCGGCCGCCGGAGCAGCTGAGGCCGACGGGGGGAGGCGCTCCGCAGGACCTACAGGCTCTCCTCGGGCCGACAGGCTCTCCGCAAGGGGGCAAGTGCTCCGCAGGGGGGCGAGTGCTCCGCAAGGGGGCAAGTGCTCCGCAAGGGGGCAAGTGCTCCGCAGGGGGGCAGGTCTTCCGCAAGGGGGAGATCGAGGCGCCGCGCTGCGGCGTCAAGGTGCGGCTGTTTCAAGCGTCGCCGCAGCGGCGATCTTCGAGCAGGGCGTCGATGAGGCGCAGAACCCGCCTTCCCGGCAGGATGCCCATCTCCATGGCGTTCATGACGTAGGCGAAGGAGCAGCCGCAGCTCGGTTCGCAGAAGGCGTGGCAGCCCCCGGCTCCGGCGTGCCCGAAGCCGCCTTCGCCGAAGAGTTCGGCCGGTTCGCACATGCAGCCGCAGGTGAAGCTCGTCGGGCGCATGAGGATGCGGTCGAGGCCCCTGCTCTGCGGCTCGCTCATCTGTTCGAGTATCTCGGGCGGAAAGGGGCTGCCGGGCAGCTGCCCGAGCAGGGCTTGGTAAAAAGACGCCAAGCCGCGAGCCGATGCGACGCCGCCTTTGGCGGGTGAGGCGCACTCCCACGCGGCCGGGGTGTTCATCTCTCGGGCGCTGCTGAGCCCGGTGATGCTGTGGAAGGCGGCGTAGACTTCGGAGCTCGGGTCAAAGTAGGCGTCGTAGAAGGGGCCGTGCGGCATGCCGCTGTGCAGGCGCGGCGCCCGCAGCTCGGCGACGCGGGTGCGTTCGCTGACGGGCAGGCCGATGTAGAAGTCGAGCCCCAGCGGAGCCCGCACGCGCTCTTCCCAGAAGGCGCCGAGTCTCTTGCCGGTCAGCTCGAGCATGAGGATGTCGATCATCGGGCCGATGGTGTGCGGGTGGTAGCCGTGCACGGGCGGGCCCCATCGCGGTCGGCTGTGCTCGATGGCGTAGCGGCAGGCATCGAGGTCGAAGATGACGGCGCTGAGGTGGAGAGCGGCAAGCCCGGACTGGTGAGAGAGCAGCTCGGCGATGCTCAGATGCGGCGCGGGAAAGCGCGGCCAGATTTCGCCGACTTCGAGCTCGGGCCCGCGGCAGCAGTCGTAGAGAGCCAGCAGCAGGCAGGCGGCCGAGGCCGCTTTCGTGGCCGAGTAGACGGGCACGAGGGTCTCGGGCGTCCAAGCTCTGCCTTCGCGGGCTTCTCCGCCGCAGAGGTGCAGGCCTTCTCGCCCGTTTTGCTGCACGCAGAGAGCAGCGCCGCGCTCCAGCCCCTCGGCGAAGTTTTGGGCAAAGGCGGCGCGCAGACGGGGGAATGGTGCGGAATCAGCCATGAGAGGGGGTGCGAGAGGAGGTGCGCATGCCGGCGGGTGGTTCGTGTTCGGGCGTCATCGGCTCAGGGGCTCGACGGCATGGACGTGCGCGATGCCGTCGTCGACGCTGAAGTGCACTTCACAGGGCTCGAACAGGAGGTGGTAGACGCGCTCGGGGTCGCGCTGGTAGGCAGGGCGCGGGTCTTGGGCCAGGGTCTCCGCCAGTCCCTCGCGCCAATGGGGCGGAAGCCCGGGCGGCAGGAGCTCTTCGGGCAGGTCGACGCGGAGGGTCGGGCGTTCGCGCCGGGTAAAGCCTGCGGCTGCGTCGGGGATGGCGTCGGCGTAGGGCACGTAGGGTTTGATGTCGTAAATCGGGCTGCCGTCGACGAGGTCGGCGCCGGAGACGCGCAGCACCGGGCCGGGCAGTACGGCTTCGAGCTTCACGACCGAGAGGCCGAGCCCGTTCGGCCGAAAGGGGGAACGGGTGGCAAAGACGCCCAAGCGCTCGTTGCCGCCCAGCCGGGGCGGGCGCACGGTGGGATGCCACTCGCTCCCGTTGCGATCAAAGCCCCAGATGAGCCAGATGTGCGAGAACTCTTCCAACCCGCGCACGCAGGCTTCATCGCGAAAAGGGGGCGCCAAGACGATGTCGCTCAGCACATGCGGGGCGAGGTTGCCCTGACGCGGCACGCCGAATTTCTCGGGATACGGCGAGCGGATGTGCGCGACGGGCTCCATGGGCTCAGAGGCCGAAGAAGTCGCGGAGCACCGCTTGGTAGACACCGCGCTTGAAGTTCGGCAGTTTGTCGAGGTCGAAGTCCGCCGGTTGAATCCAACGATAGGCGCAGAACTCTCGGTTGTCGAGCCACGGCTCGGCCTGATCGTTGAGCATGCGGCACAGGAAGTAGTGCTGCTCCTGCCCGGCGTAGGGGATACCGCGCTTTCGCAGCACGCGCTCGCGCTCCTTGGGCGGGTAGTCGTAGCGGTAGGGCCCGTGCTCGGCGATTACGTCGTACTCGTTGGGGCGAAAGCCCGTCTCTTCCATCCCCTCTCGGCAGGCGGCCTCTACCGGCGCCTCGCCTTTTTTGATACCGCCCTGCGGAAACTGCCATGCTCCGGCCGGTTTGACGCGCTCGCACACGAGTACCGTGCCATCCGAGCGCTGGTAAATAATGGCGGCATTGGGTCGGTAGAGATCCGTGGGATGTGACATCTTCGATACGGGGTTTGGTGAATCAGCGGTGCCCTCGGGAGAGCGGGGTGCGAGCATATTGTAGCGCAGCTTTCTGCCCTTGGCAAGCGATTTGCATTTGCGCCGAGCAACGGAGTTCTCAACGCCACTGCTGCCAGACGGTGCCGCAGGCATCGCTGGGCATGCGCCAATCGCCGCGCGGCGAGAGGGCAATGGTGCCCACTTTCGGCCCGTCGGGGATGCAGCTGCGCTTGAATTGCTGGGTGAAGAAGCGGCGCACGAAGGTGTGAAGCGTTTTCTCGATGAGCTCCTTCGGGTACTCTCCGGCAAAGGCTCGCCTCGCCAGAGCCAGCATTTTGTCGGGCTCGGCTCCGTACTTGATGAAATGATACAGGAAGAAATCGTGAAGGTCGTAGGGCCCGAGGATGTCTTCGGTTTTCTGCTCGACGGTGCCGTCGTCGGCAGGGGGAAGCAGCTCAGGGCTCACGGGGGTGTCGATAACGTCGCGCAGCACGGCGGCAAGCTCGTCGGAACTGCGCTCGGCGACATGCGATATCAGGCAGCGAATGAGTGTTTTGGGGATGGAGCAGTTGACGGCGTACATGCTCATGTGATCGCCGTTGTAGGTCGACCAGCCCAGCGCAATCTCCGAGAGGTCGCCCGTGCCTACGACGATACCGCCCGTGAAGTTGGCGTGATTCATCAAAATCTTCGTGCGCTCACGCGCCTGCACGTTCTCGTAAGTCACCGTGCGCTGCGAGGGGTCAAAGCCCAGTTCGGCGAAGTGGTGCAGGCAGGCTTCGCGAATGTTCACTTCTTTGAAGCTCGCACCGACCAGCTCGATCATTTTGACGGCGTTGTTGTACGTGCGGCCCGTCGTGCCGAAGCCCGGCATGGTGATGGCCAGAATCATCGACGGATCCTTGCCCAGCAGCTCGCAGGCGCGGGCGCAGACGAGGAGAGCCAACGAGCTGTCGAGCCCGCCCGATATGCCGATGACGAGCGTGCGGGCGCGCGTCTGCTCCATGCGCTTGGCCAGGCCGGCCGCCTGAATGTTGAGGATGTCCTCGCAGCGACGCTCGCGCACGTCGTCGGCAGGCAGGAAGGGACGGGCGGCTATCGCGGCGTAGCTGAGGTCGCAGGTATCCGGCAGCGAGCTGAGGGAGATGCGGCGCACGCTGTTCCACTCCGCCGGCAGGGTGTTGTCATGGAAGGAGCTCTCGCTCATGCGGGCGTTGCCGAGGCGGGCGAGGTCGATATC
>DXFQ01000062.1 GCA_019114365.1 Candidatus Parakkermansia intestinigallinarum
GGATGCAGTAGCCGCACCAGTCCGAGCCGGTGAAGTCGACGAGGATGGCTTTGTTCTCGGCCGCGGCCTGTTTCTTGGCGGCTTCGAGGTCGGTCAGCCACTCGGCTCCGCAGGCGGGAGCGACGATGGCGGCTACGGTCAACAGAGAGATGAATGCGTTTTGCATGATCTCTATGATGACATGCGCGGCGGATTCTTCAAGGATAAAATGCCCGAGACCCCGCGCGCTGACGCAGATGCCCCGCCGCCGTCCGCGCCGGCCGCGCCGCCGCAGGCGGAAAAACGCCGCGAGGGCGGCGGAGCCGAGCTCCGCCGCCCTCGAAAAGGGAGACGCGCGCCGCAGCAAGGGCGTCCGCGCGGGGTCTTTGGCTTACATCGTCATGCCGCCGTCGCAGACGAGCACCTGGCCGGTGATGTAGCGGGCTTCGTCCGAGGCGAGGAAGAGGGCGCAGTTGGCGATGTCTTCGGGCTTGCCCATGTCGGCCAGCGGGATGCGAGCCAGCAGAGCCTCGCGGGCTTTCTCGGGAATCGCGTCCGTCATCTCCGTCGCGATGAAACCGGGGGCAATCGCATTGCAGGTCACCTTGCGGCTGGCGAGCTCCTGAGCCACGGCCTTGGTGAAGCCGATGACGCCCGCCTTCGAGGCGGCGTAGTTGGCCTGCCCGGCATTGCCGGTGATGCCCACGATGGAGCTCATGTTGATGATGCGGCCGGCGGAGCTGCGCATGAGTGTGCGCTGGAAGGCCTTGACGAAGAGGTAAACGCTCTTGAGGTTCGTGGAGATCACGGCATCCCAATCGGCCTCCTTCATGCGCATCAGCAGGCCGTCCTTCGTGATGCCGGCGTTATTGACGAGGATATCCACCGTCGGATACTCGGCGAGAATCTCTTTGACGCAGGCCTCGACGGCCGCCGCATCCGAGACGTCGCAGGGGAAAGCTTTGCAGCTGCCGGGGAACTCGGCGTTGATCGCATCAGCGGCACCGCCGCAGGAAGCAGGGTTGCGCGAAATGAGCACCACCTTGGCGCCCTCGGCCGCAAAGCGGTGGGCAACGGCCTGACCGATACCGCGACCGGCACCCGTCACTACAGCGATTTTACCAGAGAGTCTGTTCATGGTGAGGCTATTCTACCCGAGGCCGGCAGTCTTGGCAAGCTCTTTCTCCGGGCACGCGCATCGGCTTATCTCAGGGCTTGCGGCAGGCCTTGAAAGGCCTGCGCTGCGGACCGTCATGGGAGCACATTTTTCTTGACAGGTCAAGATGCGCTGCATACAATCTCCCGCGGGTAAGTGTTACGTATGCACGCACGCGAGAGCTGTCTGCATCGGGCAACATGGGTTCATCCCCTGAAAAGGAGAACCCGCCGGTAGCTCAGCTTGCACGAACCCGCCATCGCCATCCGTTTCATCCAACAACAAACTTTCGTCAATGTTCGTTTTTTTCAAAAAGCTCATCGGGATGTTCTCGTATGACATCGGGATCGATCTCGGTACGGCTAATACACTGGTCTACGTGAAGGATCAGGGTATTGTGCTGCGCGAGCCGTCCGTCGTCGCCATGAAGGGCGACAAAGTCAAGGCCGTCGGCGAAGAGGCCAAGCGCATGCTCGGGCGCACGCCCGGCTCGGTCGTCGCCATCCGCCCGCTCAAGGAGGGCGTGATCGCCGACTTCGACGTCGCGCAGGAGATGCTCAGCTACTTCATCCGCAAGGCCTGCAACCGCCGCAGCCTGCGCCGCCCGCGCATTCTCATCGCGCACCCCTCGGGCATCACCGAGGTGGAGCGCCGCGCCATCATCGACTCGGCCTACGAGGCCGGAGCCAGCAAGGTGCAGCTCATTGAAGAGCCCATGGCTGCGGCCATCGGCGTCGGTCTTCCCGTCTCGGAACCCATCGGCAGCATGATTGTCGATATCGGCGGCGGCACGACCGAGGTGGCCATCATCTCTTTGTCGGGCATCGTCTACAGCCAGTCCGAGAAGTGCGGCGGCGATGCTCTCGACGATACCATCTGCCGCCACATGCTGGCGGCGCACAACCTGCTCATCGGTCCGCGCACCGCTGAGGACATCAAGATCAGTGTGGGCTCGGCCCACCCGCTCCAACAGGAGCTGCAGATGGAGGTCAAGGGCCGCGACCGCGGCACCGGCCTGCCCAAGACGGTCGTGGTGCGCTCGGAGGAGATTCGCGAGGCGCTGCAGGATAAGTTGGACATCATCGTCAATGCCATTCGCCAGACTCTGGATCACTGCCCGCCGGAGCTGGCAAGCGACCTCTACGATCGCGGTATCATGGTGGCCGGCGGCGGCGCTCTGCTGCGCGGTCTGGGCGATCTGCTGCACGAACAAACAGGCCTGCCCATCACCATCGCCGATGATCCGCTCAGCGCGGTTGCAGAGGGCACCGGTAAGTTCATTCAGGAGAACAGCCGGATTTTCGAAGACGAAAACTGATACTCACCCTGCTCTGACGCCGCTGCGGCGGGCATCCTGCCGCACGGCCTGCACCGATAGGCGCTGCGCCTCGGTATCGTCTCTGCC
>DXFQ01000063.1 GCA_019114365.1 Candidatus Parakkermansia intestinigallinarum
CCCCCGCCGCCCCGCCCGGCAGCGCAGACACAACCGACACTTGACCCCGCCCCCCGCATCCGCTATAAACGAAACCATGAGCAAGCTTCTCACCTGGTACGACACCACCCTGCGCGACGGCGCCCAGAGCGACGGCGTCGACTTCAGCGTGCGAGACAAAATCGCCATCGCCCGCCGCCTCGACACCCTCGGCATCGACTACATCGAAATGGGCTGGCCCGGCGCCAACAAAGTCGACAGCGCCTGCTTTGAAGAACTGAGAAGCATCCGCCTGCAGCACGCCCGCATCACCGCCTTCGGCAGCACCCGACGCGCCGGCAACAGCCCCGAAAACGACCCCACCCTCCGGGCCCTCATCGACTGCTGTGCACCCGTCATCACCATCTTCGGCAAAAGCTGCCCGCAGCACGTCCGCATCGCCCTCGGCATCAGCCGCGACGAAAACCTCCGACTCATCGCCGACTCCGTCGCCTACCTTCGCGCCCACAAAGAAAGCGTCATCTACGACGCCGAGCACTTCTTCGACGGCTACAAGCGCGACGCCGCCTACGCCCTTGCCACCCTGCGCGCCGCCCACGAAAGCGGCGCAGCCGCCCTGACCCTCTGCGACACCAACGGCGGCAGCATGCCCGAAGACATCAGCAGCATCATCGCACAAATCCGGCGCGAACTCCCCGCCGCCCGCATCGGCATCCACGCCCACAACGACTGCGGCCTCGCCGTCGCCAACTCCCTCGCTGCCGTCGACGCCGGCGCCGACCTCATCCAAGGCACCATCAACGGCATCGGCGAACGCTGCGGCAACGCAGACCTCTGCGCCATCATCCCGAACCTCCTGCTCAAAAAGCAAGGCTACACCGGCCGCCGCATCGACGCCGCCGCCCTGCGCGGCCTCAGCGCCCTCTCCTACGCCGTGAGCGACATCGCCAACATCGCCCCGAACAAATGGCAACCCTTCGTCGGCAACGCCGCCTTTGCCCACAAAGGCGGCATCCACGTCAGCGCCATCAACAAAGACTCCGCCCTCTACGAACACCTTGCCCCCGAAAGCGTCGGCAACACCCGCCGCATCCTCATCAGCCAGCAAGGCGGCAAAAGCAACATCATCGCCTTAGCGCGGCGCCTCGGCATCGACCTCCCGGCAGACAGCCCCGCCGTCGCCGAAATCAGCGCCATCATCAAAGAAAAAGCCTCCCGCGGCTACGACTACGCCGCCGCCGAAGCCGGCGCCGAACTCCTGCTGCGGCGCCACCTCGGGCAAATCCCCGACTACTTCTCCGTCAAGCGCTTCTACGTCATCAACTCCCACACCGAGAAAGACCCCGAAATGGCCATCGAAGCCTGCCTCAAACTCGACGTCGGCGGGCAGACCACCCACGTCGCGGCCAGCGGACTGGGCCCCGTCGACGCCCTGGAACGCGCCCTGCGGCGAGCCCTGCTGCCCTTCTACCCCGAGCTCGAAACCCTCAGCCTCATCGACTACAAAGTACGCGTCTTAGCCGGCCTCGGCGAATCCGCCTGCACCGTCGGCCCCGGCAGCGTGCGCGTCCTCATCGACTCCAGCGACGGCAGCAGCGTACGCACCACCGTCGGCGTCTCCGCCGACCTCATCGAAGCCAGCTGGAGCGCCCTCACCGACGCCTTCATCTGCCACCTCTACCACCACCGCCCCTGCCCCGCACCGTGAACCTCCCGCGTCCCCTCCTCATCGGCGGCGCCGCCGCCCTCACCGGCATCATCGTCCTCGCCCTCACCCCCGGCTGCCGCGAAGACCCGCGCGAACTCGCCCCCGGCAACTGGGTCGAAAGCGGCCGCCTGCTCCAAGCCGACGTCAGCCCGGACGGCAGCATCCGGTGGCAAATCGGCGGCAGCAGCGGCACCCTCCGCTACGAATGGGTCGACACCGAGAACGAACCCTATCAACTCACCCTCACCCACCGCAAAAAAAGCATCCCCGCCCGACTCACCTTCGAAGACAGCGACACCGCCGTCATCGAACCCCAAATCTGGGACGAACTCAGCCCCGCCGTCCGGCGCGACATCGCCCGGCAAAACAAAGCCAACCGCCGCCCCGAAAACGAAATACGCCTGCGCTTCCACCGCCGCCGCGAGAAAAAAGACTGAAAAGCCCCTCCTTTTCTCCCCCTGCGGCGCCTTTTCTGATTGACAAGGCCGCGCAAATCTGCTCTAAATAAATAAAGCACTTGACTCCCTTCGCGCAAGCAGGCACGGAGCAGCGCCCCACCTTACTACGACACAACATCCAGACAGCAGACATGACCAAGTACATTTTCACCACCCTGATGACCGCCGGCCTCCTCAGCATGCCCGTCGTCGCACAGGATGAAGAATTGGACATCGACTCCATCTCACTCGATGACGACATCTCACTCGATGACGACAGCTCGCTTGACGACAGCAGCAGCAGCGACGACGCCGACAGCTCGCTTGACGACAGCGACAGCAGCAGCGATGACGCCGACAGCTCCCTTGACGACGCCGACAGCTCGCTTGACGACGCCGACAGCTCCCTTGACGACAGCGACAGCTCCCTTGACGCCGACGACAGCGCCGACGACAGCGACAGCTCCGCCGCCGCGGAAACCACCACCGGCAGCGACAAGCGCGTCATCGCGGACCCGGACACCACCGGCTACCACTACTGCAACATCGGCAACAAATACGTCCTCGTCCAGTCCAAACTCGTCGGCCACGTCAGCCCCCTCTCCACCGTCGTCGTCTACGTCGGTTGGGAGCAAGACCGCAAGAGCAGCTGGGGCAAGGGCGAGACCCTCGCCAAGCACTCCCGCACCATCACCTCCTTCTACATCCCCATCAAAGTCACGGGCGTGAGCATCGGCGGCGGCAACCTCAACCTGCACGGCACCGACGAATCGGGCAACAAGACCATCAAAGCCCCCTTCCGCCAGCTCGACAACACCATCGAAGTCAAGCGCCCCGAACCCTAAACACCCCCCTGCCCCCTGCCCCGCCGCGCAGCCGCAGCGCCGCACCGCGGAGCAAGGGGCAAGCAACCGACGCCGAAGTCGCGGCAAACGCCCGGCTTCGGCGTCCCTGCACCCACTCGGCGCACCCGGGCAGCAAAAACACCGCAGCGAGCAACATTTGAAGCTTGCAGCAAGCCGCCCCTGCGTGTAAAATGAACGACATGAGAAGACCCCCGATCCCCGGACTCGTGCTGGCCGACGGCTGGCTCGCCCCCTACGAGCGCGAAATCAAAGCCCGCATGCGCCTCTTCGACAGCCAGATGGAGCGCATCTGCCGCAGCCGGGGCTCCCTTCTCCACTGCGCCGAAGGCTACAAACGCCTCGGCTTCAACCGAGACCCCGAAACCCGCGAATGGATCTACCGCGAATGGGCCCCGGGCGCGCGCGAACTCTACCTCATCGGCGACTTCAACCGCTGGGATCGCCGCGCCACCCCCATGCAGCGAAACCGCGAAGGCGTCTGGGAAGTCCGCCTGCCCGCCGACACCCTCGCGCACGGCCAACACGTCAAAGTCCACGTCATCGGGGCAGACAACGAAGGGCACGACCGCATCCCCGCCTGGATTCGCTTCACCGAGCAAAACCCGCAAAACTTCGACTACAGCGGCCTCATCTGGGAACCCGCCGAGCCCTACACCTGGCGGCACACCCGCTGGAACCCCGAGCGCATCAAAGTCCCCTACATCTACGAAGCCCACGTCGGCATGGCCGGCGAAGAAGAGCGCATCCACAGCTACCGCGAATTTGCCGACAAGGTCCTGCCGCGCATCGCCGAGCTCGGCTACAACGTCGTGCAGCTCATGGCCGTGCAAGAGCACCCCTACTACGGCAGCTTCGGCTACCACGTCTCCTCCTTCTTTGCCCCCAGCAACCGCTTCGGCACCCCGGAAGACCTCAAATACCTCATCGACACCGCCCACGGCCACGGCATCGCCGTCCTGCTCGACGTCGTCCACTCGCACGCCGTCAAAAACGTCGCCGAAGGCCTCAACAACTTCGACGGCTCCGGCGGCCAATACTTCAAAGCCGGCGAGCGCGACGCCCGCCACCCGGACTGGGACAGCTGCCTCTTCGACTACGGGCGCGCCGAAGTCATCGAATTCCTCCTCAGCAACCTGCGCTGGTGGCTGGAAGAATACAACTTTGACGGCTTCCGCTTCGACGGCGTCACCAGCATGCTCTACGTCCACCACGGGCATGAACCCTTCACCGACCTCGGCTGCTACTTCAACACCCTCGTCAACCTCGACGCCGTCACCTACCTGCAACTCGCCACCACCCTCATCCGGCAAGTCAAACCCGGCGCCTTCGCCATTGCGGAAGACATGAGCGGCATGCCCGGCCTCTGCCGCCCCGTAGACGAAGGCGGCTTCGGCTTCAGCCACCGCCTTGCCATGGGCCTGCCCGACTACTGGATCAAACTCCTCAAAGAGAAAAAAGACGAAGAATGGAGCGTGGGCGACATGTGGTACACCCTCATCAACCGCCGCTACGGCGAACCGAACATCGCCTACGCCGAAAGCCACGACCAAGCCCTCGTCGGCGACAAAACCATCGCCTTCCGCCTCATGGATGCAGAGATGTACACCTGCATGAGCTGCAACACCCCGAGCCTCATCATCGACCGCGGCATCGCCCTGCACAAAATGATACGCCTCGTCACCCTCGCCGCCGGCGGCGAAGGCTGGCTGAACTTCATGGGCAACGAATTCGGCCACCCCGAATGGATCGACTTCCCGCGCGAAGGCAACGGCAACTCCTACAAATACTGCCGCCGCCAGTGGAGTCTCGTCGACAACGAGCAACTGCGCTACCGCTACCTCAACGCCTTCGACCGCGCCATGCTGCAGCTCGCGCAAGACACCAACCTCCTCTCCGCGCGTCCCGCCCGCCCGCTCAACATGGACGAGCAAAACCAAGTCATGGCCTTCGAGCGCGGCGAGCTCCTCTTCGTCTTCAACTGGAACGGCCAGCGAGCCATCCCGGACTACCGCCTCCCCGCCCCCGCCCACGGCGAATGGAAAGTCATCCTCGACTCCGACGACCCGCGCTTCGGCGGCTACGGGCGGCAAGACCACAGCATCCGCCAC
>DXFQ01000064.1 GCA_019114365.1 Candidatus Parakkermansia intestinigallinarum
GGCTGAAGGAAGAACCCGCCGAAAGCTGCCCGCTGAGCGCCGAGTCCCGACAGCTCGCCTCTCTCATGAGCGGGCAGCGCATGTTGCCTTTGCGTGTGGAGGGGGATTTTCTCGTCGGCCGAAGCCCCAAGGGCGAGGGTGCTCCCTTCTGCGTCATGTCGGGCAGCGAGCTGCTCTGGAAAGGCGGAGCCGATGAGCCCTTCCGCGTTCCGACCCGTGCGCTGGGGCACGTTTACCTGCTGGCCGAGGAGGCGCGCAACATCCATTGGCAGGATTTGAGATGGGAGTCGCCCAAGGAAGCGAAGGAAGCGAAGAGCGCGACGCCGACGCCCGCGCAGACCCTAACGCTGCGCGCCGCAGATGAAGGCGTGCTTCCCGGCTCGGAGGACGCCGCCCCCGCCCTCAGGCGCCTGTTGAGCAAAGCTCGCAGCTTGGCGGCCGAGCAGGGCTGTGCCGTCACCATTGAGCTGGAAGAGGGGGACTACCACCTGCGCGCCACGGGGGCTCTGCCCATGAGCCTCTACATCTCCAACCACGACCAGCAGGAGCTCCACCGCGTCGGTCTGCCGCTGGTCGATCTGCACGACATCACCCTCGTCGGGCACGAGACGCGCTTCATCAGCCACGGCATGATGCTGCCGGCTCTCGTGATGGACAGCAGCCGCGTGACGCTCAAGGGCATCCGCTTCGACCAAGCCACCCCCTTTTACTCGGAGGGACGCATCGTTGCCGCGGATGAGAACGGCACGACGCTGGCCATGACGCCCGCCTCCTCTTGGAGCCTCACGAAGGACGGCAGGTTCGTCAACACCGGCACGACCGACACGGCCGACGGCCCGCAGCGCTGGTTCGCCGGCATTAATCACGCCATCGCCTTTCACCCCGACGGGCGCATGGTGCCGACCGGGGCTTCGGGGGACATCGCGTGGAGCCCGCGAGCCGAAGCCGTCGGCGACGGGCAGCTGCGCTTCCCCGTCAATGCCGCCGAGAAGGGGCTGAGCGTCGGGGACATTCTGACGCTTCGCGGCTACTGGCGCCCGCACCCCTGCATGGTTGTGTATCGCTGCGAGGGGCTGACGCTCGATGACGTGGTCTTTCACGACAGCATGGGCATGGCGCTCATCGCCCAGCGCAGTGCCGACATTTGCATTCGCGGCGGCGGCTGCATCCGCAAGCCCGGCTTCATGCACACGGCATCGGCCGATGCGACGCATTTCTCCAACTGCCGCGGGCACATCGACGTCAGCGGTGCGCTCTACGAGGGGATGATGGATGATGCGATCAATGTGCACAGCACCAGCCTTGAAATCGAGCAGGTTCGAAGCCCGCGCGAGATTGTCTGCCGCTACCGCCACCCGCAGGCCATCGGGTTTGAAGTCGTGCTGCCGGGCGAGGCGCTGCAATTCATCCACGGGCAGACTCTGCAAAACACGAAAGAGACAGGGCGTGCGCAGGCCGTCACCAAGCTCGACGAAGAACACCTGCTCATCCGGCTGGAAGCGCCTTTGCCCGAGGGTATCGAGGCGGGTGACGCCCTTGAGAATGCCGACTGGTACCCGTCGGTGAGCTTCTGCGGCAACACCATCCGCCACAACCGCGCCCGCGGCAGCCTCTTCACCACCCCGCGCCCCATCCTCGTGGAGGGGAACCGCTTCATCTGGTCGAGCGGCTCGGCCATTCTGCTGGCGGGCGATGCACAGGGTTGGTATGAGAGCGGGCGCTGCCTCGACCTGACCATCCGGGGCAACCTCTTCGAGCACAACCTCACGAATATCTTCGGCTACACCGAGGGCATCATCTCGATTTACCCCGAAGTTCGCAAGCCCGAAGAGCAGACGGAGCGCTACCACGGCAACATCCTCATCGAGGGGAACACCTTCCTGACGCACCGCGTGCCGCTGCTCTTCGCCATCTCGGCTCGCGGCATCCGCTTCCGCAACAACAAAGTCGTCTTTGATGACAGCTACGCCCCGATGCACGATGAGCAACCCTACGTCCTGCGCCACTGCGAAGACGTCGAGCTGCAACCTTTGAGCCGCGAAGGCTCTGCCCCCGGCATTGAGGGCGCCCCGCTCAAGCCCTGACCCGGCGTCGACCTGACCAAACGTCGACCTGACCAAACGTCGCCCTAACCAAGCGACGAGCGGCAGGGGAGCCGCCCTGATGCTTGGGCCCGCCTCCCCGCGCCAGCCTCTGCACGCCCGCCTCCCCGCGCTCGGCTCTGACACGCCCGCCGCCGACGGAGCGAGCGGGGGCCGAACGGGGGGCGAATTTGGTTGCATTTTCGTGCTTGTATGCTAAGGTAGGGGCATGAAAATCGCGATACTGGGGGCCGGGGCACTGGGGTGCTACTACGGCGCAAGGCTTGCGGAGGCCGGGCATGACGTGAGCTTCATTGCCCGCTCGGCCTGCGAACCGATGCGGGAACACGGGCTGCGCGTCAGCAGCGTCGACGGGGACATCTACCTGCCGCAGCCGCGCGTCTGCAGCAAGCCCGAGGAATGCGGTCCCGTCGATCTCGTCATTGTCGGATGGAAGACCTGCGCCAATGACCGCTTCGGCGAAGCGCTGCCCCCCCTGCTGCACGGGGAGACGGAGGTTGTCACCTTCCAGAACGGCATGGGCAATGCCGAGGCCATCGCCGAGACCGTGGCGCCGCAGCGGGTCTTTGTCGGTCTCTGCTTCGTCTGCTGCATGATGGATCGCCCCGCGGAGATCAGGCATTTGGAGGGCGGCAAGATTCACTTTGCGCCGCTCGTGGCCGACGAGGCGGGGCGCCGCCGCTGCGAGTTTTTTGCCGAGCTCATGAAGCAGGCGAAGGTCGATGCCGAGGCCTTCGGCCACACGGAGGAGATTCTGTGGACAAAGCTCTCGTGGAACATCCCCTTCAACGGCCTCTGCCTCGCGCACGGCGGCATCAGCGTCCGCCAACTCTTCGCCATGCCGGGAGAACCCGAGCGCGCGCAGCGCATTATGGATGAGGTGTGCCGAACGGCGGAATTGCGCGGCTTCCCGCTGCCGATGCACCTCATCGACGAGCAGATGCGCCGCACGGCCGTCATGGGAGACTTCATCCCGAGCAGCGCCGTCGACTACCTGCGCGGGCGCCCCGTCGAGTACCAAGCCATCTGGGGCAGTCCGCTCGAACGAGCCCGCGCGGTCAAGGCCGACATTCCCGAGTGGGAGAAGCTCGCTGCGGAAATCCGCACGCGCCTGCACCTCGCATGAACCGACTTCTGCCGTCGCTGCTCCGCAGGCTGCGCCTGCTGCCGCCCCTCCTGCTGCTGGCCGCCGGGGGAGCCGCCCTGCTGCCCCTGAGCACGAGCCTGAATCGCCGGCAGCTCGAGGCGCAGCTCCGCTATCCGCCCGTTCAAATCAAGGGGCAGGATGCCCTCTCTCAGCAGCTGGCGCTCTTTACCCTCGGCGGGCTGAGGACGCTGGCGTCCGAGATTCTCGTGCTCGACACGACGGATGCGTGGCTGAAACACGATTGGCCCCGCGCGGCTCGCCGCTGGCAAGACATCACCACCCTCAGCCCCAAGCACGCCGGCTACTGGGCCGATGCCGCGCGTGAAATGGCCAACAACGCCGCCCAGCACGTCCTTCGCGACCCGCGATACGACCGCCAGCAACGCGCCATCCTCGCGCGCGAGTACCGCGACCGAGGCGAGCGCTTTTTGCGCGACGGTCTGCAAAACAACCCCGATGACCCCGAGCTGCTTCTCGAACTGGCTCGCTACTGCGGCAAGACGGCCGTGCCGCCGCGCCACAGCGAGGCCGCCGAGCTCTATGCCCGCGCCGTGCAATGCGGAGCCCCCAAACGCTTCGAGCGCTGGCAGCTCTACGAGCTCTGTCAGGTGCGCAACCGCAAGGAGGAAAGCCTGAAGCTCGCGCAGCGCCTCTTTGCCAATCCCGACCACATCAGCCCGTCGCTCTGCTGCATCCTCTTCGACCTTCAGGAAGAGCTCCGCCTGCCCGAATCGGAAAAACTCAGCCTAGAAGAAATCTTCGGCTCGCGCCAAGCCGGCATCCGCGAACTCAACTCCTACATCGACAACGACCTCGGCTACCCCACCGAAGGAGCCCGAGCCTGGCTGCGCGAACACGCGAAGGAGGAAACGCGCGGCGAGCACGCGAAAGCAGACTCCTCGCAAGCAGGCTCCCCGGAGTCAGGCTCCCCGCAGGCCGCCCCCTCGCAGGAAGCGAGCGCAGCGGAAGAGGCCGGCGAAAAAGAGCTCTGATGTACAGCCGCAGCCCCGCTCTGATGCCGCCGCAGACTTGCCCTGATGCCGCCGCGGCTCCGCCCTCAGGGCGTCTCATCATCATCCCCGGGCAGCGGAGGCAGCTCGGGAGCAAGGTCATCGTCCTCGCCGTCCGCCGTCAGCGGCCCGTCGGCACGCGGATGAGCCCGGCGGTAGACCTCGCGCATGCGAGCCTTAGTCACGTGCGTGTAAATCTGAGTCGTCGAGAGCGAGCTGTGGCCGAGCAGCTCCTGAACGGAGCGCAAATCAGCCCCCGCATCCAGCATATGCGTAGCGAAGGTGTGGCGCAGCTTGTGCGGCGAAATGCGGAAGGGGATATCAGAGCAGCGCAGGTACTTATCGAGCATCTGCTGCACGCTGCGCCCCGTCATGCGCCGCCCGAGACGGCTGATGAACAAAGGCCCGTCCGCCTCCAGAGGAGCCATGCTGCGGTAGCGGTCCAAAGCCTCGCGGGCGTAATCCCCCACCGGCACCAGACGCACCTTGCGCCCCTTGCCCAGCACGCGCACGCAGCTGCGATCCCCCCCGAGAGCATCGGCATTGAGCCCCACCAACTCACTCAGGCGCATCCCGCAGGAGTAAAACAACTCGAGAATGGCCGCATCGCGATACGGCAGCCAAGCCGGGCTCTTCTTATCCTGCGGCGTGCGCAGCGGCAGCGAGAGCAGCTCCTCCATCTGCCGCAAACTCAAGTGCACGGGCAGGCGCTGCGAAGCTCGCGGCAGCACCAGCTCGGCAAGCGGATTGACCGCCAGCCCCTCGCGCTGCATCATGTAGGTGTAGAGGGAGCGCAGCGCCGCAAAGCGCAGGCGAATCGTCGCCGGCTTGAGCTGCTGCTCAAGCGCAACGTAAAGCCACGAGCGGAAATCGTCCGTCTCACAAAGCTCCCAAGACGAGAAACGCGCCCCCATCCACACGCGAAACTGCTGCAAAGAACGCCCGTAGGCCTCCAGCGTGCAAGGAGAAGCGTTGCGCTCCCCCTCCAAGAACTGCAGGAAGCGCCGCGCTGAAGCGTCCTCCTCGCCCCGGTCTGATTCACGCCTCATCACACCCCGAGTTCTACCACAGGCAGCGTGCAAAAGCAAGCCCCCCGAAAGTCATAT
>DXFQ01000065.1 GCA_019114365.1 Candidatus Parakkermansia intestinigallinarum
TTTACGATGAAGCGGGGAATAAGTCTTGCAATTTGCGCGAAAAGGGTTATATTTTCCACGGAGGTTTGTTTGTTTTTTTGTAACCCCAGCATACGGTTTGCCGGGGAAAAATCAAGCCTCCATTTTTTGTATACTCAAGGCGCAGTCAAAACGACTGCGCCTTGAAACTTTGGGACAGGTGTGCGCAAAAGTCCGCCGCATTTTGCGGCATCGCCGCCTGCCGCTCGGGCGGCGATGCCGCGCTGCACCGCATTGACAAGAAGTGGGGCTCGTGCTATCATGCCCCTCGCACGCATATGACTTTTTACGAAGAACTGGAATGGCGAGGGTTGATTAATCAGATCTCAAGCCCCGATCTCATCGAGAAGCTCAACAAGGGCGGACTGACTTTCTACATCGGAACGGATCCGACGGCTGACAGTCTGCACTTGGGGCACTATTCCAGCTTCCTCATCACCCGGCGCCTGAAGGCTGCGGGGCACCATCCCATTCTGCTCGTGGGGCTGGCCACCGGGCTCATCGGCGATCCGCGCGGAACGGTCGAGCGCGAGGTGCAGCAGAAGGATGTGGTGTTTCACAACTATGAGTGCCTCAAGGCTCAGGTCGAGAAGCTCTTCGGCTTCGAGGTCGTCAATAATTACGATTGGATCAACGGCATGAACGTGATTGACTACTTCCGCGACTACGGCAAGTTCATCAACGTGGGTTACATGCTCTCCAAGGATCTCGTGCGTCGCCAGATGGAGAGCGGTATCTCGTATGCCGAGTTCTCGTACATGCTCATTCAGGCCATCGACTTCAAGCACCTGCACGAGACGCGCGGCGTCGATCTCCAAGTCGCCGGCAGCGACCAGTGGGGCAACATCACCACGGGTATCGAGCTGATCCGCAAGACGACGGGTGAGGAGGTCTACGGCATGACGATGCCGCTGGTTACCGATTCTCAGGGCAACAAGTTCGGCAAGAGTGAGGGCAATGCCCTCTGGCTCGACAAGAACCGCACCTCGCCCTACGAGCTCTATCAGTTCCTCATCAATACCGAGGATTCCTGCATCATCTCTTACCTCAAGCGCCTCACCTTCCTGACGCCCGAGCAGATTACCGAGATTGAGGCCGAGCACGGCGCGCACCCCGAGCGGCGTTTGGCGCAGAAGTCTCTCGCCCGCGAGATTATCACGGATCTGCACGGCGAAGAGGAGTTCCGCCGCGCGGTCGAAATCAGCGAGAAGCTTTTTGCCGGAGACTTCGCGTCGCTGAGTTTGCGCGATATTCGCGCGGGGATGAAGAACGTGCCCTCGGTGAAGTTGGTGCCCGGTGCGCTGGTCGACGTGCTGGTCAACGGCAAGATTTGCGCCTCCAAGCGCGAGGCTCGCGAGTTCATCGGCAACGGCGCCATTTCCCTCAACGGAGAGGTTGTTCGCGATCCCGCCTTCGAGGTGAACCCGCAGATGGCTCTCGAGGGGCGCGTCGTCGTCATCCGCCGAGGCAAAAAGAAGTTTTACATGGGCGAGTTCGCCTGATGAGCCGCTCGAACCTTACGCCGATGCAACTTCCCGTGTCCCGAGCTTGGCTCGCCGCTCTTACGGCGATTCTCCTGCCCGCGGCGAGCGCGGTTCGGGCTGCGGAGGAGGCTGTGCCGGCGGGGTTTGTCGCGGAGGCGCCGTCGCTGCGTGAATCCTGGCGCGATTCCGCCTTCGCCCTTTTGCCCGAAAGGCTGCTTCTGAAGGCTGCGCCTCCGGCCGAGAGTTCGGATTTTCGCACGGCTCAGCGCCGCAGAGCCGTCGCCCGCGTGATGGCCGAGCTCTACCGCCTCGCGCGACTCAATCGGCATCGGCGCAGCCCTGAAATCTGGGCGCGCTGCGCCCGCATGGCGGAGCAGCTCAACTGCCCGGTCGATTTCACTGCTTCGCTGCATGCCCTCGCGAACCCCCGAATCAATGCCAACGAGCGCCTCAGTCTGCTGCGGCTGCACGAGCGCATCTTTCTTCGCGAGCGCCTCAACAGCTTGGCGCTGAGACAGTACGTGGAGAGTCTGCCCCAAGACGACCTCCTCGACGCCGCGGCCTTTGATGAGCTGCCGCTCGGCGCCCTCTTTCTGCGCGTCGAAATCACGGCCGGGGGCGAGACGGTCAACGGCCGGATTGACGCTCCCTCCGCCGAGCTCCTCATCGCGCTGAGTGAAGAGGCGCTGGAAGCGCTGCGGCAGGCTCATGATGCGGCCGGTGCCGATGCGGCCGCCGAGGCTCTCATGCCGCTGCTGGTCAGTATGGCCGTCATGCCTCTCATGCCCGAAGGGCGCAGCTTTGCTCCCGAGACGAGTGAGGCGCTTCAGCGCCGTGCTCGGGAGCTCATGAGCGAGATACGCGTCGAGTTGGCTCGCGCCGTTCAGCTGGATTCGCGGAAGCTCACGGTCGCCGAAGCCCTCTTTTACGTCATGTGATTCCGCTGCGGGTGTGAGGGGTGCTCACCCGTCCGAGCGGGGACGGCGCTTTGCCCTCGGCAAGGCGCGGGAAGCGGGGTGCGGGCGGCTCGGAGCGCGTGAAGTGGTGCGCGTGAAGTGGTGCGCGTGAAGCGGAGCGCGTGAAGTGGTGCGCGTTCAGTGGGGCGCGGTTCGGGTGCGCGTGAAGTGAAGGGCGGCGTGGGCTGCGGAGCAGATGGGTGCTGTGGGTCGTCCGGCGGCCCTCTGCTGCGCCCGGCTCGGTGCTGCGTGAGACTTCGGACTTCGGGACGGCGGTCTTTGGCGTCGCGGTAACACGCAAGCTGCTTCTTGTTCATTTTTTTACTCGCCATGACGCGCTCAACGTGATACGATGAGGACGAAAGCGACATGAGCGATTCCAACTATATTTTCGATACGGTGGATCAGTATCTCGAACTGATCAAGAGGGCGCTGAGCCCCGCAGTGTACCTCGGCGCCGGTATGCAGCCCTACTGGATGTGCTGCGGGATGTACAGCCCGCTGGCGGAAGATGCCGGCGTGCTGACCGGCGATGATACCATCGCCCTCGTCAACAGCTGCACCACGCAGGCTCAGCGCCAGCAGCTCAGCGAGCAGGGTATCGTCGACTTTATCTACGATGCCCCATGCGGCCGCCACCACGCCTATTTGTATGTTCAGGAGGGCGGCTACCTGCTCATCTTTATCTCGCTGCATGTCGATGCCTACCTGAAGATGGGCGTTGATGCGGGATGCTCCGACGTGCATCTGCCCTCCTGCTGCCCTCCGACTTGGCGCCGCCACGGCAACCTCGTGCCGATGTGGGAAGGGGCTCCACAGCTCACGAAGGAAGACACGCAGGCGCTCACCGAGAGCTTCTTGGGAGAGCGCGAGTGGACGCGTCTCAAAGAGACCGGAGACGTCGACTTCGCCTACCAGAATGACTTCGGGCGCTACCGCGCTTCCGTTGTTTCTCAGCGCCTCGGCTACGATATCTGCTACCGCATTATCAACAGCCGCATTCTGACGATGAAGGACATCAACCTGCCCGAGAAATACATCGTGCCGCTCACGCGCTTCACCAACGGGCTCATTCTCGTCACGGGTGCCGTCGGCTCCGGTAAGTCCACGACGCTGGCTTCGATTATCGAGTTTATCAATCAGGATCGCAAGGACCACATCATTACGCTTGAGGACCCCATCGAAGCCATCTTCCACCCGGCGACCTGCCAAGTGAATCAGCGCGAAGTGCACAAGCACACCGAATCCTTCGCACGCGCTCTCCGCGCCGCTCTTCGCGAGGACCCCGACGTCATCATGGTGGGTGAAATGCGCAACCTCGAGACGATTTCGCTGGCGCTCACCGCCGCTGAAACGGGCCACCTCGTGCTCGGTACGCTGCACACCGGTTCCGCCTCGCGCACGATTGATCGAATTCTTGACGCTTTCCCCGTCGAGGAGCGCGAGCACATCCGCATCATGGTGTCCGAATCGCTGCGCGGCGTGCTCTCGCAGCAGCTCATTCCCAAGAAGGACGGCACCGGTCGCGTCATGGCTCTCGAAATGCTCGTCAACACCGCGGCCGTGGCCAACTGCATCCGCGAGGGCAAGACCTTCATGATTCCCGGGCTGATTCAGACCGGCAAGGCGCAGGGCATGCGCCTCATGGATGACTCCCTGCAGGAGCTCTACCTCAACGGTGTCATTTCCGCCGAAGAGTGCAATACACGATCGACGGACAAGGTTATGATGGAGAAATTCCTGCGCGAACACCCCGAAGCCTGATTGCCGCCGCCTCCCTGATCATCAC
>DXFQ01000066.1 GCA_019114365.1 Candidatus Parakkermansia intestinigallinarum
TTTCCCGCCCGTCCTTTCCCGCCCGCCCTTTCCCGCACGCCATTTCCCCTTCGCCGCCGCCCCTTCGGCTTCACAAGATTTTCCCCTTACAGCCGTTCATTTCGCTTCACAAGCGCGGCAATCCGTGCTAGACTGCCGCCATGGCAAATAAACCCGTAGTTCTGATCATTCGCGACGGCTGGGGCCGCAACCCCAAGGGCCCTGAGGCCGCCAAAGAAACCGGCGACGCTACCGTTCTCGCCAACACCCCCTTCACCGACAAACTTCTGGCAACCTGTCCGCACTCCATGCTCGGAGCCTCCGGGCAAGACGTCGGCCTTCCCGACGGCCAGATGGGCAACTCCGAAGTCGGCCACCTCAACCTCGGCGCCGGGCGCGTCGTCTTCCAAGACCTCTGCCGCATCTCCAACGCTCTGGCAGACGGCAGCTTCGCCAAAAACCCGGTCATCACCGAAGCCTTCGGCAAAGCCAAAGCCAGCCGCCTGCACCTCATGGGCCTCGTCTCTGACGGCGGCGTGCACTCGCACATCGACCACCTCATCGGCATCATCAAAATCGCTGCCGAGGCCGGTGTCAAGGACATCATGATTCACGCCATCACCGACGGGCGAGACACCGATCCCAAGAGCGGCGCCGGCTACCTCGAGCAGCTCAAGGCCGCAGCCGACGCCTGCGGCGCCAAGATTGCCACCGTCATCGGCCGCTTCTACGCCATGGACCGCGACAAGCGCTGGGATCGCGTCAAGACCGCGTGGGACGCCATCGTGCTGGGCCGCGGCGAGCAGTGCAGCTGCAGCCCCGCCGACTACGCCCGCAAGAGCTACGAGGAAGGCGTCACCGACGAATTCCTCAAGCCCGGCATCTTCTGCGAAGGCAACGAGCAGCGCATGCGCGACGGCGACGTCGTCTTCTTCTTCAACTTCCGCGCCGACCGCGCCCGCGAGTTCTCCCGCGCCATCATCTACCCCGACTTCGACGGCTTCGACCGCGAGGTGCAGCCCAAGGTGCACTACATCACCATGTCGGAGTACGAGGCCTGCTACCCGACCCCCGTCGTCTTCGAGCAGGAGCAACTCAGCAACATCCTCGGCGAAGTCATCTCCAAAGCCGGCCTCAAGCAGCTGCGCATCGCCGAGACGGAGAAGTACGCCCACGTCACCTTCTTCTTCAACGGCGGCGTCGAGACGCAGTTTGAGGGCGAAGACCGCATCCTCGTCCCCTCCCCGCGCGAAGTCGCCACCTACGACCTCAAGCCGCAGATGAGCGTGGCCGAAGTGGCCGACAAGTTCGTCGATGCCATCGCCAAGTATGACATCGCCATCATGAACTTCGCCAACCCCGACATGGTCGGCCACACCGGCTACCTCGAAGCCGGCATCGCCGCCTGCGAGGCCGTCGACAAAGCCCTTGAGAAGTGCGTCACCAAGATCCGCGAGCTGGGCGGCTGCTGCCTCATCTGCGCCGATCACGGCAACTGCGAGAACATGATCAACCCGGACGGCACCCCGAACACCGCCCACACGACCAACCTCGTCGACCTCATCTACTGCGGCCCCGACCAAGATCAGGTCAAGATGAGCGACGGCATCCTCGCCGACATCTCGCCCACCCTGCTGAGCCTGCTGGGTGTTCCCCAGCCGGCCGAGATGACTGGCCACAGCCTCGTCACCAAGGCCTGAGCCGCGCAAGCTCCTTTAGTTACGCGTATGAAAACAGGCGCGTGCCCCGCAACGGGGCACGCGCTTTTTTTCATTCGGCGCCGCAGCTCAGAGCTCGCTGAGCGCCCGAGCCACCAGAGAAGACAGCTCGGCGATCAGCGCCTCGGCCTCCGCCGGAGCCAAGCTCGTCTCCTTCACAAAAACCGCGAGGCAGTAGCGGTGCCCGTTCGCCAAGCGCACGAAAGCCAGATCATTGATACCCACGAGCCCTCGCCCCGGCAGCTCGGGTCCCGTGCCCGTCTTGTGCCCCATGGCCTCTACGGGGATCTCCTTCAGCCCGGCGGCAATGCGGTTCTGCCCCGTCCGGCAGCCCGCCAGAGCCTCCAGCAGAAAATCGCGGTTCTCGGCTCGCAGCACGGGGCGCGACAGGAGCATCTCCATGAGCTGCACCGCGCAGCGGGGCGACATCGTGTTTTGCAGGCAGCGCTGCGGCTTTTCGCCCATCTCGCGCTCGGTGAATACAATAGCCTGCTGATCCAGCCCGAGGCCGCGCAGATAGTCCGTCACCTCGCGCGGGCTCACCACGCGATCGAAGAGCAGATCCGTCGCATTGTTGTCGCTCTGTTGCAGCGCGTAGAGCAGTAAATCGCGCAGCGTCAGCTCCGCGCAGCCCTCGGGATAGGCCTCGCGCATCGGGCTCCATGTCTCGGCATCCAGCTCCTCCCCCGTGAACGGCACCCTCTCGTCAAGGCGCCGTCCCTCGCGCTCCAGCCGATCCAGCACCGCCATGGCCAACGGCAACTTCATCACGCTCATCAGCGGGTAATCCGGCCTATCGCCCAGCAGCAACTCCTGCCGCCCGTCGATCAGCAAAGCCACCCCCACCCGCGCCTCGCGCATGCCGGGCAGCGCCTCGATCGACGCCTTCAGAGCCTCCAGCCGTGCAGGAGGTAGCGGATGAGCCGCTCCCTCCTCCTCCGCCGCAAGCGCCCCGGCGCCCTCGCGCAGCGGGGCAGATTCCTCAGCCCCCTCCGCAGCCAACGCAGCCCCCGCCCCGGCAGCAGCAAGCAGCGCCGCCATCGGCAACAACATCACCCTCACGCACCTCATACGACTCACGCGCCTCATACGACTCATCGACATCATGCGCCCATTATAGCAGCGGCACGCGCCGCGTCAAGGCAGATTCTCGCACCGCCCCGCATCCCCCTGCCCTGCATCCCGTTCCCCTGCCCTGCATCCCGTTCCCCCGCCCCGCATTCCGCGCCCCGCCCCGGCGCAGCGCAGGCGCATGCACGACAAAGACCCCTGCAGACGCATCTGCAGGGGGTCGGGGAAAAAGAGCCTGTAAGCGGCGCTCGATCAGCGAGAGTAAAGCTCAACGATGAGCTGCACGTTGACGATCGGGGCGATTTCCTCCATGGAGGGAATGCGCTGCACCTTGGCCGTCAGCTTCGAAGCATCAACCTCAAGCCACTCGGGCGTCGTCGCGTTGGCAGCGAGCTCGACAAAGCGATTGGCAAGGGCCTGCGAGCGAGCCTTGGCGGCAACCGTCACCACGTCTCCGGGCTTGCAGCTGTAGGAGGGGATGTTGACCTTGCGGCCATTCACGAGCACGTGGCCGTGGCTGACCATCTGGCGGGCAGCGGCGCGCGTGTTGGCGAAGTTGAGGCGATAAATGATGTTGTCAAGGCGGAGTTCGAGGAGCTGGAGAAGGATCTCACCCGTCACGCCACGGCGACGGCTGGCCTCCTCGTAATACTTGCGGAACTGGCCTTCGAGCACACCGTACATGAAGCGCAGCTTCTGCTTCTCGGCGAGCATGATGCCGTAGTCGGACTTCTTCTTGCGGCCGGCGCGGGCACCGTGCTGACCCGGGGGGAAGGGACGGCGGGCAAAAGCCTTGCTGGCACCGAAGAGCTCAACGCCGAAACGGCGGCTGATCTTGGCGGTAGGACCTGTGTAACGA
>DXFQ01000067.1 GCA_019114365.1 Candidatus Parakkermansia intestinigallinarum
GCGTGGCCGACGCCCTCGACCGCGCACACTGCCACCGCATCCCCGGCTTTACGGTGCGCTACGCCAACCGCCGCTTGGAGTTGCTGGTGCCGGGCGTGCACGATCTGACGCTGGAGAACCTCGCTCTGCGCAGCAAGGGGCAGCTCTTCACGGCCGTGTTCGGCTACGACGTGCTGCTGCTGACGGAGCGGGAGGCCTGAGGAGGTCGGCAGGCCGCCCGGGCTTCCTCCGGGCGGCGCCCGCCCCGCGCCGCTTTTCATGCCCAAGTTTCACCGCCTAAGTTTCACGCCTAAGTTTCACGCCAAAGCCCCCGCCGCTCGGCTGAGCGACGGGGGCTTTGCTTTCGCTGCGCCTGAGTCGCGTGCGAATCAGGCTTTGTGTTTGGGCAGCATGAAGAAGAGCAGGCCGCAGAACACCATCATCACACCCGCCGTAGCCAGCGGCACGCTCAGAGCGATGTTCTCATCCATGAGCTTGCCGCCCAGCCATGAGACCAGAGCACCGGCGCCCACCGAGGTGAGATTGAGCAGGCCGTAGCCCGTGGCCGAGAAGCGCTCGTCGATGTGAGAGCGCAGCACCGGCATGAGCGTGGCGTCGAGAGAGCCCTGAGCCACGCCCTGCATCGAGACGAGGGCAAGCGTGACCGTCAGCCCCAGCGGAATCGCAATGCCGAGGCTCGGCGCCATGGCGAGGATGACACAGGGCCCCGCGATGCAGAAGCAGATGCCCGGCACATAGGCTCGCGCGTTGCGGTTGCGCAGGTACCAGCGGTCCGCAATGACGGCAGCGCCCAGCACCGCCGCGAACTTCGCGATGTTGATCCACGAGGTGGCCTGCGGGCCGGCTTCTGCCTCCGAGAGGCCGAACATGTCCTGCAGCAGGCGCGGGTACCAGTTCATCAGAAACCAGTTGGCGAAGCCCGCAAAGGCGTACATGATGAGCAGCATCGCCATGGCGCGCCCCGTGAAGAGGCTGCGCAGCACCTGCGCCATGCTGAAGTTGTTCGACGCTGCGGGCTTGAGTTCGGCTCCCTCGCTCGCCGCGGGTGCCGCTTCGCCGTCTTTGGCCGCCTCCGGATCGCGCAGGAAGATGACCACGATGATCGCGTAGGCCACGCCGATGAAGCCGAAGGCCTCGAAGGTCAGGCGCCAGCCGAGCATGCAGGGCTCTCCGGCCATCATGGCGCCGTAGCCGGCGAGAATCTGGCCGGCGTAAATGCCGCTCATGTGCAGACCCGTCGCCATCGAGCGCGTGCTGCCGCGGTGGTAGTCGGAGATGAGCGCGAGAGCCGCCGGGATGTAAAAGGCCTCACTGATACCCATGGCGGAACGGGCAATCAGCAGCTCTTCGTAGGTCTCAGCCTTGCCGGTCAGCCACGTCACCACTGACCAGACCACCAGAGAGCACATGATGATGAACTTGCGGCTGAAGCGATCAGCCAGATAGCCGCCCACCGGGCTGAGGGCCGCGTAGACGATGAGGAAGGCCGAGGTGACCTGACCGAACTGCGCCTGCGTCATCGCAATGCCGTTTTCGCCGCGCGTGATGGACGTGTTGAGCACGGCGAGCAGCTGGCGGTCGAAATAATTGAGCATCACCACCACCCAGAGTACGGCTACGGCGATCCAAGCCCATTTGCCGGGCCCCTTCGTGCTGTCGAACTTCGGCAGCGGCTTGGAGCGCAGTCCCTTGCGGAGAGCCAGCAGCAGGGCGATGACTCCGAGGCCGATCGCCAGCCAAGGCGTGAGCAGCACGGCGTTCTCAACGCTCTCGATATCGTCGCGGTGCACTTGTACGCGGTTGATGAGGGGGGTGCGTACGCCGGGTGCCGTCTCGCCTGAGATGACGAGCAGCTCCAGCGGAGATGCCTCGCCCAGTACGACGGCCGGTGCCGTCGCCACGCCCGTGCTCAGCTCGCCCGCCACCGACCAGCTGTCCGTTTCGGGGCGGTAAGCGTAAATTGTCCGGCTCTGCCCGGGGTGCTGCTCGGGCGCCTGCCCGGCCAGAGAGGCGCGGTAGTAGTCGCCCGGGTCGCCGCCGATGAGGTAGAGCTCGCCGAGCCCCGTCGGCATCGGCCCGGCGGCTCCGACGATGGTGGCCGGAGCGTCAGCGACGCGCTTCCATTGATCCTCCTCGGGGTCGTAGCAGAGGGTCTCGGACAGGTAGCTGCGCTCGGCGGCTCCGGCGGCATTTGCGTGCAGCGAGCATCCGCCCGTGAGGTAGATCTTGCCGCCGCAGCTGCCGGCCGTTGCCAGCATGCGCCCCTCGCCGGGAATCGGTGCGAGCTCTTTCCAGCCCTCCTTGGGCAGCGAGGGGTTGAACACGAAGCTGCGTCGGCTCGCACTCACGGCATCCGGCGACTCCTGCCCGCCGAAGACGTAAAGCTTGCCGCCCCGTTCGACAAAGGCTGCATAGGCGACGGGCACCGGCAGCTCGGGCAGCTCGGTGAACTGCCACTCGCGCTGCCCGTCGGTGCCGAGGCATTCCACCTTCGTGACCGTCTGGAGGTGCCCCTGCTCATTGCAGCCGCCCGCGACAATCATGCCCATGCTGATGCGGGCGGTGGCGGCGTAGCCGAGCGCACGCGGCATCTTGCCGACGGAGAGCTGCTCCATGTTGCCGCTTTCGGCATCCGGGCGCGAGAAGAGATAGACCTCGTCGCTGAAGCGCTTGGCTCCGCGCTCTTCAGGCGTGCGGGCTCCCGGCTTCGCGTCGGGGAAGTTGGCGCCGCCCGCCGCCATCACGCCGATGTTCGTGCTTTCTGCGGCCATGCCGGCGCGTCCCAGCGGGTCGGGAATGGAGGCCGAGGGCTTCTGCTCGAGGCGCGGCAGCCCCTCTCGCGAGGCGGCGAGCGGGGCGGCGGCGGGCGACGGAGCAGCGGAGGCGGCGTCGGTCGGAGCGGCGGGCGATGCGGCGGTCGCCTCAGCCGGAGCGGCAGTGTCGGCCGGGGAAGGCGCGGCAACTTCCGGCGCCGCAGGTGCGGCCTCGGCACTTCCGATGGGGGCGGGAGCCGCTGCGTCCGCCTGCGCCGAGGCCCGCGGCGAGACGGCGGCAAGAAGCCCGAGAGAAGCGAGACAGAAGGAGAGTGTTCGGATCAGCATAGGTAAACTTGGGGTATGCGCGTGTTCAAGGTTCGAAAACAAAGCGGCGGCGGCCTTCAGAGACGGGCTCCCCAGACCTCGGGCGAGCGCTTGCCCGGGCGCTGTTCGCCGTTGACGATGACGGCCAGCCCGTTCCAAATCGTGCACGGCAGCACGGCGCGAGCCGCCGCCACCTCGCCCCCGTTGCTCCACTCATTCGTCGCGGGGTTGTAGAAGAGACTCTGGTTGTGGAAGCCGGGATGCTCGGCCGGAGCAAAGCCCTTGACCGTTGCATCATCACCGCCCAGCAGGCAGATGAGCCCGTGAATCACCGGAGCCGGCGTCGGTGCGGCAGCGCAGAAGTGCGGCAGGTAGGCGAGGCGCCGCCAGCCCGTTGCCTCGCTGTAGCTCCACGCCTCCGTGAGCATGTCGCGCTGCATGCGGCCGTCGTCGCCCTCTTTGAGGCCGATGCCGCCGAGCACGTAGATGGTCGAGCCCAGCGTCGCCATCTGAAACAGAAAGCGGCCGCGCCCCGGCAGGGCAGGGCCCTCGCTCCACGAATCGGCCTCGGGGTCGTAGATGTAAAGGTTGTTGCGGGCGTCCTGCTCCCCGGGCTGAAGACTGCCGCCGAACACGTAGACCTTGCCACCCATCACCGCTGCGGCATGCCCCGTCAGCGGCACGGGCAGGGGAGCGAGCGGGCGGCAGCTCACATCGTCCTTCTCGTAGCTGAGCAGCAGGCAGTCGGCAAAGACGCCGTCCTGATTGCAGCCGCCGATGATCATCATGCCCTGCGGCAGATTCACCGAGGCACCGTAGCCCATGCGCTTGGGCAGGGGAGAGGCATCGCGCCAGCCCGAACTCTTCGGCAGCATCACGAAGAGGCGGTCCGTCCATCGCTTCGGCCCGCCCTCCCAGAGCGGCTTTTCGGGAAAGTTGGCGCCGCCCCCGACGATGAGAGCTCCGTTGCTGACGCCGGCATACGAACCGGCAAACCCCTCAGCGTCGGGCAGATCGGCCAGGCGCTTCCATTCCAGACTGCAATTGTGCGTGTGCATTTCAGTTAAAGCTATCACAGAGGCGCCTCGGCGTCAAACACAAAGTTCAGACCCGCCGCGCACGTATGCAAGCCCGCGCGGGGCGGATGCGGGGTGCGGGTTTTCGCGCGGAAGCGCAGCCGCTTCGCGCTCCTGCAAAGGCTCGTGCGAGCACGCGCGAGCGGCGAAAGAGCGCCTGCGGCGGGCGGAGTCTGCCCGCGTTGCTCGCGGCTCCCGCAGACTCTCGGCCGTGCAAATACCGCTGCGCGCGTTGGGTTTGGCTCGCCAAAGCGCGGGAGAATGTGTACAATAATCGCCATGAGCGATCTACAATGGAACAGTGTGCCGGTGGAGGACGAGGCGCGTCCGATGGTCAGCTTGGGTGAACTGCGCCGCATGGCGGAAGACCTCGATCCCGAGGAGTTCGACGAGCCGGTGCAGGCTTTTCTCGACGAGCTCATGGTGACGCGCGATGTCGCCGAGCTGCACCACGCCGCCACCATGCTCCTGCAGGATGAAATCGATCTGGCGCCCGAGCTGGCCGAGATGGGGGTTGAGCCCGACGCTGCCCTCATCGAGTTGCTCATCGCCGCCGGTGCCGACCTCGATGCGCTCAATCCCTACGGGCGCCCGCCCCTGCATGTGGCGGCGGCCTACGGCTACGACGATATTGTCTCGATGCTGCTGACGGCCGGGGCTTCGCCGGCGGTGCGCGATCGCGAGGGACGCTACGCGGCCGACGTGGCGGCAAGCCCCGAGCTGGCCGCCCGCCTTGAACCGCCGCATCGCCGCCGCGCTGCCGAAGACGAGGGCGAGCCGCCTCTGCCGCCTGAAATTGAGGACGCCGACTACGACCCCGACCACGAATGCCTCTGCGGTGATCATGGTCGCATCGAGCACGCGTGCCGCTGCGGACACGAGCACGGCGCAGGCGAGCACGACTGCTGCTGCGGGCACGAGCACGGCACAGGTGAGCACGATTGCCGCTGCGGACACGAGCACGGCGCAGGCGAGCACGATTGCTGCTGCGGGCACGAGCACGGCGCAGGTGAGCACGATTGCTGCTGCGGGCAGGAGCACGGCGCAGGCGAGCACGATTGCTGCTGCGGACACGAACACGGCGCAGGCGAGCACGACGGCTGCTGCGGGTACTGAGCCCGTTGGCGGCGGGCGCGGCGGCT
>DXFQ01000068.1 GCA_019114365.1 Candidatus Parakkermansia intestinigallinarum
GCTCTCGCTCGCGCCGCAGCGCCGCAGCCCCTCGAAAATCCTTCTCCTCGCTGCACAAATAAGCGAGCCCCGCCTGCTGAGG
Source organism: Candidatus Parakkermansia intestinigallinarum (assembly GCA_019114365.1). Lineage (GTDB taxonomy): Bacteria > Verrucomicrobiota > Verrucomicrobiia > Verrucomicrobiales > Akkermansiaceae > Akkermansia > Akkermansia intestinigallinarum. Next base: position 83 of record DXFQ01000068.1, read on the forward strand.
CGTCATATGCCCCTGCAAATCACCGCGGATACTCGCGTGAGCCCGCTCCACCCTCAGACACTCCTGCGTCTCCAGCCCGCAAGGCTGCGCCCCCGCCGCCAGAAAAGCCTCATACCAGCGAATCCCCGACGAAGCCGGGCAAAACAACTCAAACCCGGGCTCCGCCACCACCCCCAGCCGCGACACCCTCAGCTCCTCATGATCATAAAACACACGGCGGAAAGCCCCCTCCTGAATCCAATCCACACCCCGCAGCACCCGCGCAAAAACCGCCTTGCTCGCCGGCCCGCAAATCCCGATCGCACTCAAATCCTCCGACTCATCCCGCAGCGCGAGCGCATCACCCGGGCAATGCCGCTGCAACCACGCAAAATCCTGCTCCGCCTGAGCCGCTTGCGACAGCAGAAAAAAGCGGCCGGCCGACTCGCGGCAAACCGTCAGGCGGTCCAGAATCATCCCCTGATCATTCAGCATCAGCGTCGCAACCCCCATCCCGTCCGCGCAGCAGCACAAACTGCGGCTCAGCAAAGCCTCCAGCCAATCCAAAGCCCCCGGCCCCGACACCGAGAACTTACCGAGATGAGACAAATCAAAAAGCGCCGCCGACGTGCGCGCCGCCAGATGCTCGTCGAGCAAACTCGTAAACCCCGCCGGCAAGCGCCAGCCCGACTCCTCCTTCATGCGGGCACCCAGGCGCACATGCACGGAATTGAGAGGTGACTCCTTCATACGTCCGCATCATGGCTCAGAACAAGCCCCCACTCAAGAAGTTAGCTCCACCCATTAGCCGACGGCACGCGCCGCCGCCTGCCCGGGCAGGGGCGGAGCTGCCCGCGAGCCCGCGCGCCCCTCAGCGGCCTTCCCGGGCGCGACCCTCGGCCGCAGCTCAGCGATACGTCGCACAGCGGTTCAGCCACCCGGGCAACCAGCGAGACTCGCCGCGTCCGGCCGGTGCAAGCTGCACGCGGCGGCGCAGCACCTCGGCAGCCGCGCGGGAAAACTCCGCCGTGGCCTCGCGCCCCTGCGGATTGCCCCTCATCTTCTCAAGCACCTGCAACAAACCCCAGCCCTCACCTTGGTAGCGTTCCGTCGCCCGAACACCCTCGCCCTTGAAATTCACGTAATCCACCAAGCAATACATCCCCTGCGTCGTCGCCGCCAGCGCCTGATAGTGGGCACGCACCGCCTGCGGCCGGGAACTGGCCTGCATCATGCGCGGCAGAGCCTCACGCGAGCGCAGCACAATAAACGCCGTCTGCAAGCGCACATGCGCCGCCAGCCAGCGGCGCATCGCATCAGCACGCCCGCTGCGATCCGCGAGAAAAGCCTGCTTATCGGGCCAAGGCGCATCCCCGAGGAAAAACGACGGCACCTGCACCCCCCGACTCCGGGCAAAAGCAACAAAGCGCGGGAAACTCTCCTCAAAAGGAGCCTTCACCCCGGCCGGAAACCAGATAAAATGCCCGATACCCAGCGACGGAAAATCCTCCCCGGCATTCCAAGACACCAAGCCCTGCACCGACCCCGCGCACTCATTCTGCCAAATGCGCCGCCCCAACTCATCGAGATTCACCTGCGGAGAGATCGTCGGCGCCGAACCCGCGCGACGCCCCGCTGCGCCACCCTGTTGCGCCGACCCCGCGCAAGACACCAGCAAAACCGACAAACCGAGAACCAAAAGCCTTTTCATGCCCCTATTCTAGCATCCCCGTACGCCCTGTAAAGCCTGATGCGCGCCCCCCGAGGCTCAAGGAATAAGTCAAACGAAAAAACTGCGAAAAATTCTGTCTTTGTGCTTGACCTCGGTTATCAGCTGTGCTATCTTGGCGTCCCGACTTGCAGGTTCGTCTGACTGCTGACTGCTGCAAGTGGAACAACCAAATCATCAACTTTTATTATGGTAGCAATTCGTCTGAACCGTCAAGGGGCCAAGGATCGCCCTTACTACAAGATTGTCGTTGTTGACAGCCGTGATCGCCGCGATGGCGACTTCATCGAGCAGGTGGGTACCTACAACCCCATGGCCGAAGGCGTCAACTACACCATTGATCTGGAGAAAGTCGACAAGTGGGTCAAGAACGGCGCCCAGCCGTCCGAGACTGTCGCCTCCATCATCAAGAAGGCTCGTGCTGCCCAGGCCTGAGGCCTCTGACCATCTTTCCTTGGTTGTTTCTAGGCGCATCCCCCGAACGGGGGATGCGTTTCTTTTTGTCGGGAGAGAGCGCAGGCGCCGATAGGGCGGATGCCTGCCGCGCCGAAGCCCCGTCAGCCCGCTCGCTGAGCCTTGCCCTCCTCGACTTAGCCCTCGCCGAGCCTTGCACTCGCCCGTCTCGCCGAGCCTGCGCGGCAGGGCAGTCCGCCGCCCGCATCCCCCCTACGCCCCGGATTAGGAGCAAAAGCAGGGGAGATGCGGGCAAAAAGTCAGCAAAAGACGAGCATTCGTGTGGCCGAAACGCCGCCGATGCGGAAAGCGAAGATAACATTATCTCGCTAAGCGATTGAATTCTCGGGCTCTTGCAAGACGGTCTGAAAAATTTGCGAAAAATTCAGCCGAAAAAGCTTGACGTTCGGCAAATCAATCTGTATAATTCGCGGCACCCCGACACGGGGCGGTTCGAAAGGACAGGCGAAAGCCAAGCGCCGAGAATCGCGAAGGTGACGCAAGTCGCCGGGCGATGTAAGACGCGAGAGGCAATCCCTGATCCGGCCGGCCGAGGCAATTTTCAGCAAAGACTTTCCGCGATGCCGCGAGTGCGCCGCAAGGCAGCATTCACCGGAAGACCTTCCGGGCGGGGCATCGGAGAGGCTAA
>DXFQ01000069.1 GCA_019114365.1 Candidatus Parakkermansia intestinigallinarum
GCTCCGGCCCCCGCCCCCGCTCCTGCTCCCGCCCCGGCAACAGACGCCGCTCCGGCCGCCGGCACTCCGCCGACCGGCAATGAGACGCAGGCCGTGACGACGCAGCCCGTCAACGATGTCCCCCCTGCGGATCAGCAGCAGGAAGGGGGCAGCCTCTTTGACATGCTGCTGCCTTTCATCCTGATTGCCGTCATCTTCTACTTCCTGATCATTCGTCCGCAGAAGAAGCAGCAGAAGGAGATGCAGGAGCGTCAGGACAGCCTGAAGGAGGGCGACAAGGTCATCACGGCGGGCGGTCTCTACGGCATCATCCGCGAAGTGATGCAGGATGCCGTGCGCCTCGAACTTGCGCCGAACGTGGTGATCAAGGTTGACAAGCGTTCGATTGCCGCGAACATCTCGAAGAGCGGCTCTCCCGAGAATAAAAAGTAAAGATTTGCACTTGGCGCAATCTTTTCAAGAACCCCGCGCGCTGCGCGGGGTTCTTTTCGTCATGAGGCTGATGTTGTATCTCTCTGCTCCTCTTCTGCTTTGCTCCTCTATGGCCCCGTTGTTCACCGCACACGAGGGGCTCAACAAAGGAGGCGAGAGTGCTCCGGATGGCCTCAGCGCCCAGCAGCTGCATGCGAACCGAGAAGCCGCCGACGAGGGTCAGCGGCTCGCAGCAGCTCCCCGTCGCCCGAACGACATGGGGCGCGAGCAGATTGCCTGCTGCCTCGTCGTTCGCAAACTTCTCATCGAGAACTATGATCTGAATCGCGACGGCAAACTTGATGAGCAGGAACTCGCCAAGCTGAAACGAGACGCGCGGGTCAAGCAGGAGAAACTTGCCTGCCTCCTCCTCTCCGCCGACGATGCGAGCGGCGGCGAAAAACTTCAGGCAACGGAATCACGCCGCCTGAGCCTCTTTCTGGCCTGCAAGCCGGCCAATGAAGTCGAGCCCGCCACCGCACCGAAACCCACCGTGCGACAAAAGGCTAGGCTCGCGGGCGAAACCGCCCAGCGGCAGCAAGCCGCCCCCGATACGACAGCCCGGGCTCTGCCCCGAGCGTCCGACCTGCCGCGCTCGAGCATTCCGGTGGCCTTCATGGCGCAGCACCTGATCATCGAAACCTACGACGCCAACGGCAACGGCAAACTCGATCCGCCGGAGATCCTCAAGATCAAGGCGGACGGCATGCTGCTCTACCGCGCCCGCGAGCAGGCTCTCATCGAGCAATTCGACCTCAACGGCGACGGAAGCCTCTCGCTCACGGAATGGAAGATTGCCATTGCCCTGTGCGAGCACGACCGCCGCTTCGCGCGAGCCATGCGGCACGCAGGAGCGTGGGATGAGCGCTTCTCCGAATCTTGTTACGATTTGGAAATCATCCTCAACCTCTGCCGCGAAAACGGCATCGACATCGAAGTCCGTATCGATCAGCAGGGAGATTTTCGCGTAAAACTGATTTCCGCAGACGACCATGAATCCGTTTCTCTGCCCTGACGAGCTGGAAAAAGCCTGCCGAGATGCCGCCGCTCCGATACGGCTCGGCGTCATCGGCAACCCGATTGCCCATTCGCGTTCCCCTCAGATGCAACAGGCCGCTCTCGATGCAGACGGCCGCGCGCTGCGCTACGTGCGCCTGCTCTGCGGCACCGGAGAGGGAGACTTCGCCGCGCTGCTGCGCCTTCTCGCCGATCTGCGCTTCATCGGCGCCAACGTGACGGTTCCCTTCAAAAAGCAGGCATACGAAGCCTGCGCCTCGACGGATGCGCTGGCGGCACTGTGCGGTGCCGTCAACACCCTTCGACGGCGCGAGGACGGGAGCTGGGAAGGCTCCAACACCGACGGCCCGGGCTTCTCGCGAGCGATTCAGGAGGAGACGGCGCGCCCGCTCGCCTCGCTTCGCGTCCTCATTCTCGGCGCCTGCGGCGGAGCGGGCTCGGCTCTGGCATGCCAGTGCGCCCTCGAAGGCTGCCCGGCGCTGACTCTCGTGAACCGCCCTCGGCCGGAGCTGGGCATGGCGGCAGAGCGCCTCGCTCCGCTGACGCGCGGCGTCGTCCGCTGCACCTGCTTCGGCGATCCGGCTCTCGCCGACCGAGTGGCCGAAGCCGAGCTGATCGTCAACGCCACGAGCCTCGGGCTGCGCGAAGGCGACGCCCTGCCCTTGGATCCGTCCCTGCTGCGTCCCGGGCAGTACGTCTGCGACATCGTGCCGCACGACACCCCCCTGCGCCGGGCTGCCGAAGCTCGCGGCTGCCTCACCGCCAACGGGCTCGGCATGCTCCTCTGGCAGGGCGCCCTCTCGTACGAACATTGGTTCGGCCGACTTCCCGATACGGACCTGATGCGACGAGCGCTCGCCGACGCGGAATAACGCACCAACATCTCCGCCCTTTTGTCGTTTGGAAGCCGTTTTCACGGCGGTTTGGGCTTGAGTTTCTCCGCCCCGCATGCTAAGCTGAGCGAGCCTTTCCCATTGTCATGAACAACAATCGCTCCTCCTTTCTCACGTACGCGACTGCCTTTGTAGGGGTTTGCGGCGCAGCGGCCGTGGTGTCCGCCTTCTCCGTCATGCTGACCTCCCCGTCGGCGGAAGACCTGCGCATCTCGCGCTTGTCTCAGCAAGACGCCAAACAGGAAGCCGAACAGATTCTGCAGGACAAGTGCGCGAGCTGCCACGGACCGAATGCCGCTTACAACAGCGACCTCAATCACCTCACCTTCGGCATGATGGAGCGCCACGTCACGGGTGCCCGGCGCGCATGGCTCATGGAAGGCGACAGCAGCATCCGCCGCGACGCCGTCGACCTCTTCAAGCTAAACAGAACGCTGGAGCAGCGCCACATGCCGCCCACCTCGTATTCGGCCATTCACTGGGGCAGCCGCCTGACGCCGCGGGACGTCGCCGTTCTCCGCAAGGCCTTCGCCATGCCCGAAGAAGGGGAAAATCCCTACATCGGGCCCATTATGCCTGCCGAAACTCCCTCCGCCGAACAGGCAGCGAAGATAGAGCTCGGCAGCCTGCTCTTCTACGACGGCCGACTCTCCACGACAAACACCGTCTCCTGCTCCTCCTGCCACGACCTCACCAAGGGAGGCACGGATAACAAGGCGAAGTCGGAAGGCGTCCCCGGAGCGGACGGCAAACCGCAGCTCGGCGGCGTCAACGCACCGACGGTGTTCAACGCCTCGGGCCACATCTGCCAGTTCTGGGACGGCCGCGCTCGCGACCTTCAGGAGCAAGCCGGCGGTCCTCCCCTCAACCCGGTCGAGATGGGCTACGCCAAACCCGAAGATTGGAACGCCATCATCGCTAAATTGCAGCAGGATCCCGATCTGGTCGCCCGCTTTGCGCTCGTGTTCGGCGAGCGCGGCATGACGGCCGAGACCATCACCGAGGCCATCGCCGCCTTCGAAGAGACGCTCGTGACGCCCTTCTCGGCCTTTGACGACTACCTCATGGGCAACGACAAAGCGCTGACGGATGACCAGAAGGAAGGCTGGAAGCTCTTCCTGGCGCACGGCTGCGCGACCTGCCACGGCGGCTCGGCCATGGGCGGCCACAGCTTCGAATACATCAACACCTTCGGCGACCTGCGCGCCGAAGCGACGCCGGCCGACTACAAGGAAGGCGCCTTCGGACGCATGGACTTCACGAAGCAGGAGAACCACCGCGACCTCTTCCGCGTGCCCACGCTGCGCAACGTCGAGCTGACGGCTCCGTACTTCCACACGGGCACGGTGGCATCGCTCGAAGAGGCGGTGCGCATCATGTTCAAGACGCAGTCCGAAACGCCCGTCACCGCGAAGCAGGTGCAGCAGGTGGCCGACTTCCTTCGCTCGACGACGGGGTATTACAAGGGCAAAAAGCTCAGCGAGCTGCGCCCCGAAGACGTCACGCCGGCCAAGTATCTCAATCCGCAGGTGAACCAGAAGTAAGGGAGACGGCAGGCATGCTGCGATTTTCGGTTTTGGCGTCGAGCAGCAAGGGCAACGCCACGGTGATCAGCAGCGGCAAAACGTCGCTGCTGGTCGATGCGGGCATCAGCGCCACGCGCATACGCACCGGGCTCAAGGAATGCGGCCTTGAGTTGCCGAAGCTCGCCGGGCTTTGCCTCACCCACGAACACCACGACCACATCTGCGGTCTGGGCGTGCTGGTCAAACGCGGACCCCTGCCTATTTTCTGCACGCGCCACATGCGGCAAGAGTTGCTCGGCGTGGCGCCTCATTCCCCCTTCACCTGTCTGGAGCCGGGGCAGCCCGTTCAGATCGGGGACATCACCGTAACCGCCTTCTGCACGAGCCACGATGCCATTGACCCGGTGGGCTTCCTCTTCGAAAGCGGAGAGAAGCGCCTCGGCTACGTCACCGATACCGGACGCATCATGCGCGAAATGCGCGAACTGCTCCGGGGCGTCGATGCGCTCTACCTCGAGTCAAACTACGATCCCGACATGCTGAAGCAGTCGCAGCGTCCCCGCATGCTCATCGACCGCATTGCCGGACGCTGGGGGCACCTCTCCAACAGTCAGGCAAGCGACTTCGTGCGAGACATTGCTCACGAGGGACTTCGGCACATCGTGCTCGCGCACCTCAGCGAAGAGTGCAACACGCCGCAACTCGCGCTGAGCAACATGCAGCACACCGTCGCCGAACTGGGACTCCCCGCAGAAGTGCGCTGTGCACCCGCCGCCAACCGACTTCCCTGGATTGAGCTGAGCTAGAGCCGACCTCCCCGCACTTCCTCCCCGAAGCTTGCAGCCGCTGCGCGCGATTCTGACATACTCGGCGCAGCGGCGCTCTTTTACCTTGACCCGAGGGGTGGATTTGGTAACATAGTTGCATGAGAACAACCACACTCATGATGATAGCCGCGTGCGGCGCGGGCACACTCTTTGCCCAAAGTGCCAAAGAAGTTGCGGATAATCTCAGAATGCCTGATCTGAAGCCCGGAGCCACGCAGTTTCCGGTGCCGGAGGCGCCCGGAGCCGAAGTAACCATCCTCGGCGCTGACTATGAACAGATTATCACCGACAAAGGCAAAATCAGCCCCGTCATTTCCGACACCCCCGTCAACATCAGCTTCAAAGTGACCAAAGACGGCAAAACCGCCGTCAGCAAAGACTACGGCCTGACCATCCGGCCGGAAAAGGCAGCGGAAGAAGGGCTGAACCCGAAGCCGCAAACCATTCCGGCCCTGCTCGAATGGAAGGGCGGCAAGGGCACGCTGAAACCCGGACGCATCGAAGTGACGGCGGACGGCAAGGGCATCAAGACCCTGCCGATCAAGGAAATTCAGGACGAACTGAACAGCCGACGCGCAGCGGGTGAGGCCGGAAGCGACGCCACCACCCTCGTGAAGCTCAACTTGGTGAAGGACTCCGCCTACAACTTGGGCGACGAAGGTTACATCCTCAAGATCTCGCACAACGGCGTCACCATCACCGCCTGCACCGAGCAAGCCCTCTACTGGGGAACGCGCTCGCTCGTCCAGATTCTGCAACTCCACGACGGAGAACTGCCCTGCGGCACGGCCATCGACTTCCCCCGCTACGGCCTGCGCGGCTTCATGCTCGACGTCGGTCGCGTCCCGATTCCGATGGACTACCTCTTCGACGTCGTGCGCACGATGGCTTGGTACAAGATGAACGACTTGCACCTGCATCTCAACGACAACTACATCTTCCACGAGAACTACGTGGATGCCGGCAAGGATCCCTTCGTCGAGAGCTATGACGGCTTCCGCCTCGAGTCTCGGATGAAGAGCCGCGACGGGCGCCCCATCACCTCGCGCGACCTCAGCTACAGCAAGAAAGAATTCCGCGCCCTGATCGAATTCGCACGGGCGCGCGGCGTCAACATCGTGCCCGAGTTCGACACCCCGGGCCACGCCCTCTCGTTCACGCGCACGCGGCCCGACCTCATTTATCAGGGCCCGATGAGCAACCCGAAGCGCCGCTGCGAAATGCTCGATGCCTCTAACCCCGAAGCCCTGAAGTTCGTCGGCAAGGTCTGGGATGAATACCTCAAACCCGATAAAAAGATCGGTACGGCCGTCTTCGAAGGCTGCACGGTGCACATCGGTGCGGACGAGTTCTACGGCGCCAATGAGGACTACCGCAAATACATGGACGGCCTCGTGAAGTTCGTCATCAGCCGCGGCTACACGCCGCGCGTCTGGGGCAGCCTCAACCACAAACCCGGCAAGACTCCCGTCCAAGCCGAGGGCGTGCAGCTCAACCTCTGGAGCAGCGGCTGGGCCAAGGCTTGGGACTCGGTCAATGACGGCTTCGACGTCATCAACACCAATGACGGCGCCCTCTACATCGTGCCCTTTGCCGACTACTACCGCATGGATCTCCGCCCGAAACAAACCTACAACAACTGGAAGCCCAACGTCATCGGCGGAGAAACCCTGCCGGCCGGGCACCCGAAGCTTCTGGGCGCCACCTTCGCCATCTGGAATGACATGACGGACATGCGGCACAACGGCTACGCCCCCTACGACATCTGGGGCATGTTCAGCGACTCCGCTGACATCCTCAGCCAGAAGATGTGGGGCACCGAGCAAAACCCGGTCAGCTTTGAGCAACACAAAGCCATGATCGCCAAACTCGGCGTCGCGCCGGGAACGAACCCCTACAAACTCCAGCCCTGGCACAGCTTCAAGCTCGGTCAGAAAGTTCAGGGCGCCAAGAAGCTCGACCTCGGCTCCGTCGGCCCGAACTACCACCTGACGATGAAGCTGACGCTCAAGAAAGCCCCCAAGGGCCGCAAGCAGGTGCTGCTCAGCTCGCGGGACGGGCAATTCCTGGCGGTGAACAAAGAGGGCAAAGTGGGCTTCAAGCGCAACGACTCCATCGAGTTCTACTGGGACTGCGAACTGCCCGTCGGCAAGGAAGTGACACTGGAACTCATCGGCAAGCCCGGCAGCACCGAGCTGATCATCGACGGCAAGAAGGCCGAAGGCCTCACCATGAAGGCCTTCAAGGGCGGCAACAAGAAGCTCAAGCCGACCTTCATCCTGCCGCTGCAAATGCTCGCGCCCTCCTTCCAAGGCGAAGTCAGCGCGCTGGAAGTGACGCACGAAACGCCGGAAAGCCTGCGCGACCGCTTCAAATCTGACGCCAAAGAGCCCGAAGCTCCTGCGGGAGACGCCGTGGCCACCCCCGGCTCAGGCGTGTGACAGGTCTCGCATCATCATGAAAGACGATTCTGAGACCGAGTACGAGCTCGGAGCCAAAGCCTTCCGCGAAGGGCGAGCCGGCGAGGGAGCCGAACACCTCCGCCGCGCCGCCTTTGCCGGGCACGCCGAGGCCCAGAACCAACTGGCTCGCATCTACTTCGCGCAGACGCGAAGCCGAGACGACATCGGGCGTCTTGAGGCAGCGGCTCAAAGCGGCGACCACGTCGCCATGTTTGTGCTGGCCATGTGCTTCATCGACGGCAAACTGATCGACAAAGACACGGATAAAGCCATGACCGTTCTGCAGCACGCAGCCAAGCGAGGCAACCTGATGGCGGCCTCCATGCTCCGCGGAACGCAGGCGAGCTGAGGCTCACACCGCGAAACAAAACACCGCACCCCTCGCCGCTCACATCTTGCAGCGGCGAGGGGTGCTTGCTTGTCGAGACAGAGGCATCGGCCGCAGCCTCCTCAGCCGAAACGCACGCGAATACTGCGAACCGACCCTTCGCCCAGCTCGCGGTTGAGTGCCTGAACGAGCACCTGGCGCAAAGTCAGAATCTCGCGGTGCACAAGAGGATGCATCGTGCGCAGCGTCGCCACCCCCTTCACCACCGACACCAGCTCAGCCTGAGGCCCCAGCACCGGACCGGCCGCACGCAGCCAAGCCTCTTCCAAAAGCTCGGGCGCCAACTCCGCCACCTTGAGATTCATCCCGCTGAGCAACTCGCCGAGCACGGAATCAACGGAACGCATATTGGCGCGAAGCGACAAGCGCGGCGGCACCCCGTAAAAATCCGACAAAGCACGCCCGTTGAAACGGCGCTTCAGACTCTCACAGCGCACGGCGCGCTCGGAACCATCCTCGAAGCGCACCATGCGGAAACGGCGCGCCGCAGGCGGTGCGGGCGGCAGCGGCGCACGAGCATCGGCCTCAACGCGCGAGGCATCCGCCTTTCGACGACGGGGTGGCATCAGTCAAAAAAAGAGCCCGGAGGCGCAAGGCCCCCGGGCCGTTTCAAATGAATCGCGTTGCGCCTTACTCGCCGTCGTCACCGATAGCCTGCACGGGGCAGCCCTCGAGAGCCTCCTGGCAAAGAGCAACTTCCTCATCGCTCACCGGCTGCTTCTGCACGAAGGAGACACCTTCGTCATCGTCGCGTGCGAAGAAATCGGGAGCCGTCTCACGGCAAAGATCGCAGTCGATGCAGCTGCTGTCAACGTAGAACTTACCGGGAACATTCTTTTCTGTCTTTTCGTCGATATCGGCCATGGCGTGTATGTGGGGGGTGTAATGCTTCCCCGAGGTATTTTCGCTCATTTTGGCGGGAATGCAATCATTTTTTATTGCAACAGAGCTTTTTTCGGGTAAAAATACCGACGTGCAAAACGAAACGGAAACTGAGCCCGCCCCGTCGAAACCCGCCGGAACACTGCGCCGCCGAGCACTCATAGCCCTGATAGCCGTCGCCGTCACCGCCATCATCCTGAACATCCTGCTCGCCCTCAACACCAACATGCGCGGCGAGGGGAGAGACATGCACACCCCCTTCCCGTGGCAGGCAGCGGGCGTCACCATCGACGACGTGCGCGTCGGCTGGATCCCCGCAGAAGACCAGCCCCTGCTGCGCCGGCGCGGCAACTTCGACTCCACCGCCTACGTCCCCGCCGCCGTCATCAACTTGGAAGAAGCCGAGGGCAGCGGGCGCATCTACGCCTCCTTCTGCAACAGCGCCGGCAACCGCTACAGCGACCTCATCGTCCTGCGCTACCGCGACGGCAGCCTTGAAGAAAAACACGACCCCGGCATCGACGCCTCCGGACAAAAAGCCGTCATCAGCATCGCCGCCGGACTGCCGACCGAAGCCGACCTGCGCGAAATGCAAATCCGCGACGACCTCAAACTCTGGACACTGCGCCTCGAAGTGCAACCCGACGGGCAAGACCGCGCCACCGAGCTCGGCCTCATCACCATCGCCCCCGCCGCCGTCACCCCAAGTGAACTGACGGAAGACTAAGCCCCCGCCCCTGCATGAACGCCGACCCCACAGCCCAAGCCCCTGCCTCCCTGTCTCTTATACACATCTGACGC
>DXFQ01000070.1 GCA_019114365.1 Candidatus Parakkermansia intestinigallinarum
ATGCTGTGCTGCGGGCGGCGGCGCAGGGTCTCCGCATTCGCCTGAGTGGCCGGGTGTTCCCACATCTGCCCGTTCATCGCCGGGAAAATCATCACCGGCGCGCGGTTGGCCAAATAGAGACTCGTCAGCGCATTCGGAGCCAGCCCGTGCGCCATGCAAGCCAGCGTATTGGCCGTTGCCGCCAACACCACGAGCAGATCCGCGCGGCGCGCCAAATCAATATGCACCGGGACCCAAGAGCCCGTCTCATCCTCAAAGGATGAAATCACGGGTTGGCGCGAGAGCGTCATCAGCGTCAGCGGCGTCACAAAGCGCAGCGCCGTCGGCGTACAGACGCAGTGAACCTCATGTCCCTGCTTCACCAGCCACGACGCCACATCAGGCGCCTTGCACGCCGCGATCGAACCGCAAACACCGAGAATCACGCAAGCCATCGTCCCCTCCCTTCAGGCGGTCGCCGACAAAAAGCCGCCGACCGCCGACGCTCTTCAGCCGCAGTTGCACTCCGGCTCAATCTCGACAATCAGATTGATCTCAACCGCCACACCGAGCGGCAGGCTCACGACACCCACCGCCGAGCGCGAATGCGCCGCCTCCGGGCCGAACAACTCGACGAGCAGATCCGACGCCCCGTTGATCACCTTGGCCTGATCCGTAAAGTCGGGCGTGCAGTTCACAAAACCGTTCAAAGCCACAATCTTGCGCAGGCGGTCGAAACCGCCCAGCTCCGCCTCAATCACGGCCAAGCGGTTCAGAATCGCCGCAGCGGCGGCCTTCTGCCCCTCCTCGACACTCACCTCGCGGCCCAGCTTACCGTAATAAGCCTCATCACCATTGACGGAAATGCCGCCCGAGAGGTGCAAATAATTGCCCGTGCGGATGCACTGCACATACGAACCGACCGGCTGAGGCGCGGGAAACAGCTTCAGCCCCTTCTTCTCCAGAACATCTACATTAAGTTGCATAGCGTAAACCGGAATTGTCGCGGGCATTATAGCAGCCCGAACCCGACAGAGCAACGCCAAAAACGCACCGCAGCGCTCCTCTGCACACATCCTCCGCACACATCCTCCGCACACATCCTCCGCACACTTCCTCCGTGCACATCCTCCGTGCACTTCCTCCGCACACTTCCTCCGAGCACGCCGCAGTCGGCCTCCTCAGGCGTCTTCGGCGCCGTCGGGCGAAGAATCGCGGATACCGAGCCACTCGGGGCAGCAGGGGCAACGGCGCAGATCGGCGACCTTGTAGCGCGGCAGCACGCGACCGCGACGGCGGCGCACCTGCTGCACGAACACGCGAATCATCTCAATCACGAGGGCATTGCGCGTGCGCCCGACCGACTCGGCCAGCCGATCGAGCCGAGTTGCCAGCGGCGTCGGGCAGCGAAAGGTCACGATCTTATATCGCATGGGCTCATCATACTATACGGCACGGTGCATAGCAACAGAAAAACGCAAAAAAGCCCCCTTCCGCCGACAAGCAGCGGAAGGGGGCGCATCAAGGGCGAAAACACGCCGCCGACTCACTTCTGAGCGGGCGCATCAGCCGGAGCCTCGGCCGCCTTCTGACCGCGAATCAGAGGCAGGATATTCTGCTCAAAATTCTGCTTGGACGGCACCAGCGTCTTGCGGGCCACCGGCGAATCCGGAGCCGCCTCAAGAGCCTTGCAAACGTAGAGGTAGCAATTCTCAAAATCGCGGCTCAGCGCGTAACCCTCCGAAATGAGGAGATAGCAAGCCTGAAGCATCTCGGGCGACATATCGGGATTGGCCGCCATAAACTCCTCGATCTGGCGGCGGCAATCGGCGAGCTCTTCGGGAGACAACTTGCCTGCGAAGCCCTCAATCATCGTGCGGAACTCCGCCTTCAGCTGCGTCTCGCGCTCGGCACGCTGCACCATTCCGTTGTAGCCCAGCGTATTCTGCGGGTCGAGCGACTCGATCTCGGCGAGCACGTCCACATACTTGCCGCGCAGATTCTCGGACACCGTCTGCAGAGCCGCAGCAAGAGCCTTGGCACGCTCAAGCCCTTGGAGACCTTCCGCGCGAGCGAAAGCCGCATCGCGGGCAGCGCGCACGGCCATACCCTCCTCCAGACGCTTGACGTAGCCGGCCACATCGCGCTCGGCACCGGGGACAATGGCGTAGGGCAAACCCTTCTCATCCGCGAGGACGGCCGCCGGCAGGGCGGTAATCTTCATGCTGTCCATATCGCGGAGGCGGCGCTCCATCTGTTCGTCGGTCACCTGCTTGAGAGCCTCGGGCGTGCGGGGGAAGAGCTCCTTGACCAGAACCAGCTTCGTGCCGACGGCCGCATCGAAGTCCGCCTGATTCATAATCTTTGTCTCCAGATAGATGCAAGCCGGGCACCAGTCATTGCCGGTAAAGAGCCACATAATATCCCGCTTCTGCTCGGCTGCGACCTTCTTCGCAGCAGCCAGATCGGGGCATTCGGGAAGCTCCGCCATAGCGGGGCAGATCAGCACCGGCAGCAGAGCCGGCAGCAAAAACAGACTGTTTTTCATAGTGATGAATAGGGATAAGGTTGTCGCACGCCGACCCCGACCGACCAAAGGCGCGGCGGGAGCGCGCTTATGGCGGCAATCTATCACGCGGCAAACGGCGGTGTCAAGAGCAAAACAGCATCATGACAAAGCCACCGTATTGAGTCAAAAAGAAAACGCACCGAAAGGCATGGATGCGTCAAAAATGAACGCACCAAAGGTAACACAGATCAGGGTCGGGTTGCAAACGTATTTCGGAGTGCAAGAATGGATGCTAGCGTCACCTTGCCGCAGGTGGGGTTTGGGGAACGAGCGCGTAGCCCCTCCCCATTCTCCTAGGCAGTGCTGCAGAGAGTTATCCAAAGGAGATGAGCGAAAAGCTTCTCTGCCTTGGGCCAAGGGGACAGGGGAGGCGGACAGCCTCCCCTGCTCGGCTTCGCCCCGAGGGAGTGTTTTACTCAGAGTCGATTTCGCGCCTCCGTTGCTGCAAAAGCAGGATCGAGTCCCGGCATGGCCGTACCCTCATCGTTCGTGCGATGGGTCGAGAGATTCATGAAAAGCCTTCAGTCGTTCCTTGCGTCTCCCCTCGGCCAAATGCGCCATCAGCCCCTGATAGGTGGGCTTGGCTTCATCATACGGCTTGAACATTCTAGACCCTTGTCGTCTCTTGCTAACCGGATGCATACAGGGTAAAAAGTGATGGAGAATCAGATTCGAGTACCGATAGAAGCGGTTGAGCAGCCGTACAAAGCCCACATCGCTAAATCTCACGTCCCCGAAGTACTCCCGCGACTCTTTGGTTAAAGACTCATCCGACACTCGGTACGGAGCTAGGGCTCTCTCGAGCGTAGAGGCTGAGACGTCAAGGAGCTTGAGTCTTTCGTCATCCGGAGAGATAGAGTTGCGATTTTTCC
>DXFQ01000006.1 GCA_019114365.1 Candidatus Parakkermansia intestinigallinarum
CCTTTTTGCTTGTATAGTTCTTTTAGCATAAACTCTTTGTAACGGGTGTTACAAAGACAAGCAAGGCTGAATTGCTACTTTTTTTGTCATCCGAGGCTGCTCAAAGCCTCAGCGGATCTGAAACAGACCCAAAATATTTCATCTGCGCATATTCATGCTGCATCGGCGAACGCTTTTTGCCGAGCTTGCTTGAGCTTGGCTGTGTTGAGCCGAGCTTGGTTCGGGTTCATGCTGTCGAAGTTTTTTGTCGGCGAGGCGTCAAGCTTTCGGTTGCGGCGGCGGGCAAAAAAAAGATCCCTGTACCGCGGGTGCGGGCAGGGGGAGAGGGGAGGCGGAGGGGGCTTTGCCTGATGGGTGCCGGAGGAGAGGTTTGAGCTTACTCGTCTTCGAAGCGGAGTTCTTTTGTCCAGCCGTCACGGGCGGTGTGGGTGTTGGGGAAGATGGCGCGGGCGATGTCTCGGTAGGCTTTGGGGTTGGGCAGTGAGGGGCTGTAGTGGGTGAGCCAGAGTTCGCGCACGCCGCCGGCTTCTGCGGCGAGGCGCGCGGCTTCGCTGAAGAGCATGTGGCGGTTTTCTCGGGCTTTGGGGAGGGATTCGTCGTCGCCGTACATGCCTTCGCAGATGAAGAGGTCGGCGTTTTGCGCGGCGGCGGCGATGGCGGGTGTGGGGCGCGAGTCGGTGCAGTAGGTGATTTTCAGGCCGCGGCGCGGGGGGCCCATGACGAGGTCGGGGGTGTAGAGCTGCCCTTCGTGTTCGATGCTTTCGCCTTTTTGCAGGCGGCTCCAGAAGGGCAGCGGGATGCCGAGTGCGCGGGCTTTGGCGGCGTCGAATTTTCCGGCTCGGGGCAGGGTGATGCTGTAGCCGTAGCAGGGGACGCCGTGCCGGACGGCGAAGGCTTCGATGTCGCAGTCCAGGAAGTACATGAGTTCCTGCTCGGTTTCAAGTTCGCTGACGCGCAGGTCAAAGGGGAGGTTGGGGGCGATGACGCGCACGGCGTCGATGAGGCGTTCGGTGCCGCGCGGGCCGATGACGGAGACGCTTTCGCTGCGCCCCATGTTGCCCATGGTGAGCAGCAGGCCGGGCAGGCCGCTGACGTGGTCGGCGTGCAGGTGGGTGAGCAGTATTTTGTCGACGGGTTTGAGGCTGACGGCGGCGCGCTGGGCGGCGATTTGGGTGCCTTCGCCGCAGTCGATGAGCAGGGCGTGGCCGCTGTAGCGCACGACGAGGGAGGTGAGCCAGCGGTTCATGAGGGGTTGGGTGCCCCCGGTTCCGAGCAGACAGAGATCGAGCACGGGAGGGAGTGTGGCAGAGTGCGGGGCTTTTGTCAAGCGGCTTCAGCGGCTTCGCGCACGGGGGCTTTGCTTTTCATGCGCCGGGGAGCATGGCGAGGGCTTCTCCGATGCCGCGGCTGACTTCTCCGGGGGTGACGGCGGGGGGGAGGCCGCGACGGGTCTGCGAGAGGAGGGCGGATTGGCCGCAGGCCCAAGCACCGAGGGCGGCGGCGCGCTGGGGGCTGAGGCCTTGGGCGGCAAGGGCGGTGATGACGCCGGAGAGGACGTCGCCCTGCCCGCCGTTGGCCATGCAGGGGCCGCCGCTGCTGTTGTAGATGATGCCTTCGTCGCCGACGATGAGGCTACGGGCACCTTTGAGCAGGAGGGTGGCGGAGTGCTGCCGGCGGTAGAGGAGGGCGGTTTCGAGCCGATCATTCGGGGCGCCGGGCAGGAGGCGCCGCATTTCGCCGGGGTGCGGGGTGAGGATCCAGTTGGGGCGGGGTTGCCAGTGGTCGGCGGCGGCGATGTTGAGGCCGTCGGCGTCGAGGACGACGGTGCCGGGGAATTGCTCGGCGAGTTGCCGCAGGGCGTTTTTTTCGCTTTGGCTGAGGGCGGTGCCGAGGCCGGGGCCGATGAGGAGGGCGCGGGCTTGGGGTTCTCGGATGTCGGCGATGCTGTCGATGGGCTGCACCATGATTTCAGCGGCGATGCGGGCGGCGAGGATGGGGTAGATGCTGCGCGGACAGTGGAGGCTGATGAGGCCGGCGCCTGCGTGCAGGGCGGCTTCTGCAGCGAGTTGGGCTGCACCTATCATGCCGGGGCTGCCGGCGATGAGGGCGATGCGCCCGATGCTGTTTTTGTAGCTGTTGCGGGGGCGGGAGGGGAGCCAGCCGCGCATGAGGTCGAGGTCGGCGACGGCGCGGGGAGCTTGGCCGGAGGAGGGGTCTTCGGCGATGCTGATTTCGGGGAGGGGGATGGGGAGCAGGCGCCCGACGCACTGCTCGGCGCCGTCGCGGAGCATGCCGGGTTTGACGCAGCCGATGGGGCAGCTGATGTCGGCGCGGATGGCGTCGGGGTCGGGCCGGCCGGTGTCGGCGTCGAGGCCGGTGGGGATGTCGATGGCGAGGGTGAGGCTGCGCGGTGAGGCGATGCGCAAGCGGTTGAGTTGCCGGGCGAGGCTGCGGATGGGTTCGCGCAGGGGGCCGCTCGCGCCGGAGCCGAGGAGCCCGTCGATGAGGAGGGTGTTGGGGCGCGGCTCGGGGGCTTGCCGGTTGAGGAGTTCAGCGGGGATGTGGGCGAGCTGGGCGCGGGTGTCGGGGCTGAGTTGGTCGGGCGGGCAGGTGCTCAGGAGGGTGACGGGGAGGCGCAGGGCGGCAGCGAGGCCGATGGCGTTTCCGGCGTTGTTGCCTTTGCCGGCGGCGACGATGATGTGTTCGGGGTGAAAGTCGGCGAGTTCGCTGCGACCGGGTCGGAAGAGTTCGACGAGGCGGGCGATGACGCGGTCCATGAGTTGCAGGGAGCTGATGCGGCCTTGGGCAAAGAGCTGTTGCTCGGCGGCGCGGACGGCGGCGCTTGAGGCGATTTTCATGCTGCTACTTTACTCGCCGCGGGGCGCGGAGTCAAGTCCGCTGCTTTCGGTGCTGCTCTTGTGCTTTTCGTTGCGGTTCTTTGTGCTTGCAGGGGCGGGGGTGCTCTGGTAGCATGGGGGTATGCTGAAATGCGTCTCCGTACGGGCTTTTGTTCTCGCGCTGGCTCTGCCCTGCTACTCTGCCGCCGAGCAGACGGATGATACGATTATTGAGACGCCGACGGATGAGTTGCCGGCCGGGGATTCTCTGCCCGAGGCGGTTGCGCCGGATGCCGCAGGTGAGGCGGATGCCGCTGCGGCAGGCGGGGCGGATGCCGCTGATGCGGGCGAGGCGGATGCGCCGGATGCCGCGGGCGAGGCGGATGCGCCGGATGCCGCGGGCGGGGCGGATGCGGGGGCGACAACGCCGTCGGATCGTTTGCGCCCGGCGATTCGCCCGACGATTCCGCGGCAAGAGACGGGGGAGGCGGAGGATAAGCATGTGGTGTCTCAGTCGCGTATGTTTTCGGTGAGCGGCGGTGAGGCTTTGCGGATGGGGGCGATTGCGTCTCGGGCGGATGAGCTCAGGGCGCAGTTGATCGGTATGTTGGGTTTGGGGAATGATTGGCGCTACGCTATTTCGATTCGTTTGCTGGGCAGTTATTCGGATCAGCCGTCGCCGAATCCGGTTCGTTTGCATGTGCGGGTGATTGGTCAGGAGCCGAATTTCCAGATTCGTATTTTTTGCGGCGGGGGTATTAAGCTGGAGAAGCTTGATCGCGCGGTGATCGCGATGGTGCTTTACGAGTACGCGCTGCGCGATTTGACGGGTGATGAGTTGCCGGATGTGGTGAGTATGCCGGAGTGGCTGGTTTCCGGGCTTTATGAGACGATTCTCTGCCGCACGGGCAAGGCGGATCGGCGCACGTATCAGACTTTGGCGCATCGCGCCGAGATGCCCGATCCGCAGAAGATTGTTTCAACGCCGTCGCCCGGGAAGCTGGATGCCGCGAGCCGCCGTCTGTACGATGTTTCCTGCGGGCTGCTTATCAGCAGTTTGATGAAGCGCCCGGGGGGGACGGACCGGGTGCGCGAGTTGATCAAGGCGGCCTCGCTGGCGGAGGAGGGTCCCTATGAGCTGATTTCCAAGTTCTTTTTGGAGTTGGGGGTGGATGATAATTTGCTCAGTGAGTGGTGGGCTCTGGAGTTGGCGGCTTACGCTGCGCCGATGGCGGATGAGTTGCTGACGCCGATGGAGTCGGATAAGGCGCTCTCTGCCGCGCTGACGCTGCACTATTTTGATCCGTACACGGCCAAGGTGCGCCCGATTAGTCTCGATGATGCCTATGCGGTGAGCCGCTTGGAGGATTGGCAGGGGCAGGCGCGTACGAATGTCGATCAGTTGTTGGAGCTGAGTTATCGCTGTTTCCCCGGGTATCAGGTGATTGTGACGGAGTATATTCGCGCTATCGGGGAGTTGATGCAGGGCAGCAGTCCGGATGAGGTGCAGGGGATTCTCGGGCCGATCCGCGAGTTGCGGCAGGCTTACATGCAGACGGGTATACGCGGGCGCGATTATCTGGATTGGTATGAGATTACGACTCGCGAGGGTGATACTCCGGCCGATGTTGAGGCTTATATGGAGACGATGCGCCTGCTGCGCCGCGAGCAGCCCGGCCCCGATACGCCGATGAGTCGCTATCTGGATGATATTGAGGCGCTGCACTTGCTCAAGGAGGGCGAGGGGCTGCCGCAGGGCTTGCGCGAGGAGATGATGCGGTTGCACCCGCGACCGACAGGGAAAGGCTCCGAGGCGGCTCGCCGACGCGGTTCCGATGGCGCGGGGCACGGGGAATCGGGCGGCGGTGAGGAGATCAGTGCGCCCGCAACGCAGGAGGAGGCGCGATGAGGGGGGACGCTGCGGCAGGGGGCACGGGGTCAGGCCCGGATCGGCAGGCGGAACGAGAGGCTCGCGCGGCCGGTTACGCCCGCATTTGCGGTATTGATGAGGCCGGACGCGGTCCGCTGGCCGGGCCGGTGGTGGCGGCGGCCGTGATTCTGCCCGAGGATTTTGAGTTGCCGGGGCTGAATGATTCCAAAAAGCTTTCCGCCAAGCGCCGCGAGGTGCTCTTCGAGGCGCTGATGGGCGATGATCGCGTGCAGAAGTCGGTGGCCGAGGCGTCGGTGGAGGAGATTGATCGCCTCAATATTTTGCGGGCGACGCATCTGGCGATGAGGCGTGCCGCGGAGGGGCTGAACCCGAGGCCGGATTTCTGCCTGATTGATGGTCTGGCGGTGCCGGGTTTTCCTCTGCCTTCTCGCAATATGGTGAAGGGGGATGCCCGCTGCCTCTGCATTGCTGCGGCGAGTATTCTGGCGAAGGTGTCGCGCGATCATCTGATGCAGCAGTTGGATCGCGAGTTTCCGATGTACGGGTTCGCCCGCCATGCCGGTTACGGTACGGCGGCTCATCTCAAGGCTTTGCGCGAATATGGAGTTTCTCCGCATCATCGCCGCTCGTTTGCACCTGTTGCACAGATGGCGCTGCCCTTGGAGTTCTGAGGAGACGCCCGATCGGCGCCGACTCGGCCGATACGGTGAGTTGGTGGCGGCTTCTTGGCTGCGGGCCCGGGGGATGAAGGTGCTGCGGCGCAATTTTCGCTGGGGCCGGAGCGGGGAGTTGGATCTGGTTTGCCGAGACGGTGATACGCTCGTTTTTGTCGAGGTGAAGAGTTTGTCCACCGAGCGCTTCGGGGCTCCGTCTCAGCATGTGGATGTGAGGAAGCGCCGCATGCTGAGATGCGGGGCGGTGAAGTGGATGTCGCTGCTGGGATGGCGGGTGTCTTTTCGCTTCGATGTTGTCGAGGTGACGCTGGCGGGCGGCAAGCGCCCGCAGGTTACGTACTGCCCCCATGCTTTTAGCTTGCGGGAGGGTGACGTGAGTCGCTCGAGCGAGCCTCGTTGAAGCTTCTGCCGTCGGCCGATTCGGGCTTCGATCTGCCCGCCGCAGGGCTCAGCGGGGGCGGCAGCAGGTCGAGCAGGGAGGCGTTGAGCGCCGGGGTGCTGCTTTCTTTGCGGCGCCGCTCTTCTTCTTCGAGCATGGCGAGGCGGGTGTCTTCGGCCATGGCTTTGAATTTGTCCGCGTGGCTTACTTCGCCGCTTTCGTCGCGAAAGATGCCGGCAAGCCAGTCGCGCTTTTCGTCGATGGTCAGGTGTCGCTTCGGCCGCATGGAGGGGGGCTGGAGAAGAAGGTTAAGAGGTGGCGGACGTATTCTCGGCCTTTCGGGGCGAGAAGGTAGACGCTTCCCGCGACGCTTTGCAGGTAGTGTTCTCGCGCCAGTTTGCGCAGCAGGCTTGTGCAGCTGGAGGCGCGAAGCCCCGACATGGCGGCGATGTCTTGTGCGTTATCAAGACCCGCAGCGACCAGCAGGAGGACGAGACGGCAGCCCGAGGGCATGGAATCCTGCTCGACGCGCATGAGCAGATGACAAGCAAAATCAATGGCTTTCATGAGTTTTGCACCTTTTATTCACAAAGTTATTCACAATTATAATCTCTTGATTGTCTGTTCTTTATGTCATTTATACACGGACTTATTCACCATTCGCTGACGCTGCCGCTCTGCTTCCAGAGGCGGTAGAGGGGGTGGCTGTCGTTGGAGAAGCACTGGACGGCGTTGAGGTGCTCGGCCTGCGGCAGGACGAGGCGCCTGTATTCCTCGGTGAGGGCTTCGCGAGCCGTGGTGCTGGAGGTCAGCGGGATGCAGAGCCGCACGGCGAGTTTGGTGGCGAGCGCGTCGATGAAGGGCGGGTCGAAGAGGGCGGGGTCTTCGAGGTCGGCGATGTAGAGGAGGCGCACGCGATCTCCGGGGCAGTAGATGCTGCGCCCGCGCAGGATCCAGCTCTTGCGGTTGACTTCGAGGACGCGCAGGCAGTCGCCGGGCAGGGAGTGCGGCAAGAGGGCCATCGGGCCGAATGCGGCGTCGGGGTCGGCGGCGGTGCTGCCCGCGCTTTCCGCATCGGGGTCGGCGGCGGACGATGCAGTGCCGGCGGACGCTGCTGCGGCGGCGGACGCTGCAGCGGAGTTTGTGGGCAGTTCGTCCGATGCGCTGAGGGTGACGAGGCGCGTGGCGAAGGTCCAGCGGTGAGCCATGAGGACTTCGCGGCGCACGGGGTGGTAGTGCAGGTAGCACATGCGTGCGGCGGGGGAGCCGTTGGCGTCGATGGCGCTGATGGGGGATTCGCCGAGTTTCGAGAGGGCGAGGTTGCAGATGCCGAGGGCGCTGGGGGGCTCAATCGGCGGGGCGGTCAGATCTGTTGATGGTTTTGTACTGTTGCTCATGGTTCAGTCACGCAGAGGCGTGTAGCCTCAGGGTGTCACAGAGCCCGGCTCCTCGCAACCGATAGGGGGTGCTGTGTTCTTCCGTTCCCGGCGCGGGCAGGTATTTCCCGCCCCTGCAGCACGCTGGAAATGCGGCGGAGGTCGCGCTATGCTCAGGTCATGAGCACGGATGCAAGAGAGGGCGCCGCCCGCTATTACGCCGGCAGCAAGCGCAGTCTGGCTGCCGATGTGGCCGCGCTGAGCCGCAATCCGCGAGCTGTGATCATCAGCACGCCGCGACTGTTTGTTCTGATGCGCCCGGTTGACAGCCGGAAGCCCGAGTTGTGGGCCGAGGCGCTCGACGCAGACCATGCAGGCGCAGACGGCTGGTACGTGCACCTGCTGGTCGGTGATCTGGGCTTCGCTCTGCGACTCGGGGCGATGCTTGCTCCTTTGCCCCTGCTCTGTTTTATGCGGGGTGTCCGCTCCGGTCGGCCGCATCGGCTGAGCTGGCGGCGCGTGGTGCGCCACGGCGGGCGTCGCGCTTGATTTAAGATACAGACAAACACATACTCCACACGATGGGATTCTCCAAATTGTTCAAGACTCCGTCCTCGCCGACGACGGTTAAGACGGATCCGCCCGTTGTCACCGTCAGCAACGATGAAGATGTCGCCGCCGGGCAGCAGCAGAAGGACAGCACGCGCCGCGGGCTGCTCTCCACGATTCTCTCGCGCAACAACAACCGCAGCGGGGCGCTTCGCAGCAGCAGCAGCAGCAGCCAAGTTTCCGGCAGCAACACGACTCTGGGCTGATGACTGCTATGGATGACATTATTGCGGGTTACCACGCGCTCAAGGCGATCCGCGCTCCGTGGGAGGGGTGGTGGGATGAGCTGCGACGCTACGTTCTGCCAGGCCGCCCGAGCGATCGCGACGAGCTGCCCGATGCCCGCCACCACCGCGAGTTGAGCGATACGACGGCGGTGGAGGCTTGCCAGAAGCTGGCCAGCGGGCATATGTCGTATATGACGCCGAGCAACGAGCAGTGGTTCAAGTGGAGCAGCCCGGATCCCGACGCCGGAGACGAGGCGGAGTCGTGGTATGCCCGATGTTCGGAGATTGCCAACCGCGAGCTGGCGCTGAGCAATTTTTACACCGAGCTGCACGAGTGTTTTCTGGACCGCGTGGGGCTGGGAACCGGCTCGCTGTTCAGCGGGACGGGACGCAACGGCCGCCTGCTTTTCCGCCACATTCCCTGCGGGCAGTTTGTCTGCGCCGAGAATGATGAGGGCAATATCGACACTTATATGCGGGAGTTCTGCCTGACGCCGCATCAGGCGGCCTCGCAGTTCGGCCGCAAGGCGCTGGGGCCGCGGGCGCGGGCGTTGCTCGATGCCGGGCGCCACCCGCATGAGGGCAGTCTGCGCTTTCTGCATGTCGTGCAGCCGCGCCGCCGCCGCGACCGCAGCCGCGATAACGCCGCCAACATGGCTTGGAGCAGCGTGTATTACAGTCTCGATGACTCCTGCGTTGTCGAGGAGGGCGGCTACCGCGAGATGCCCTACATGGTGACGCGCTTTTTGAAGTGGGGCGAGGGGCCCTACGGGCTGGCTCCGGCGAGGCTCGTTTACCCCGATATCCGGCAGGCGCAGTTTCTCAACCGCATTCTTGATACGCTGGGTGAGATCGCGGCTTTTCCGCGCATTCTCGAGCTGGCGAATCAAGTGGGCGAGGTTGATTTGCGGGCGGGCGGGCGCACGCTGATCAACACGGAGAGCGCCAGCCTCGGCTTCCCGCGCGAGTGGGCTACGCAGGGCCGCTACGATGTCGGGATGGACCGCCTCAAGCAGAAGCAGGAGGCGATCAACCGCGCGTTTTTCGTTCCGATGCTCGAGCTTTGGAGCGAGCGCAAGCAGCAGATGAGCGCGACGGAGGTTTACGCCCGCGAGAATGAGCGCGTGATGCTATTCTCACCTTCGTTTACTCTCTTCGCGACGGATTTTCAGCCTTTCATGGAGCGCTTGTTCGCGCAGTTGTTCCGGCAGGGCAAGTTCCCGCAGCCGCCGACAACGGTGATGCAGGCCGACCGACGCGGCGAGATGAGTATCGCCGAGCCGCATGTCGTTTACCAAGGGCGCATTGCGACCATCATGAGCCGCATCCGGAGTGAGGGTATCAGCACGACGCTGCAATTGATGCAGCAGCTGTGCGGTTTGGATGCCGGTATATGCGACCACGTTGATCTGGAACGCAGCTTCCGCCTTGCGGCGAGGCTCAACGGGGCTCCGGAGGAGATTCTGCGCCCGCTGAGCAACGTGCGCCGCCTGAGGCGCAAGCGCGAGGCCGAGGCCGCCGAGCAACAGCAGGCGGCACTGGCCGCCGCTCAGCAGGCAACGGCTGCGGGAGGAGGCGGTGCGCCGACGGCGGGGGCGGCTCCGCTTTGAGGAGAGACAATGTTTCAACCGGACACGACATGATGAATACGCGACAACCACGCAGTTTGCACGAGCTTGCACAGCAGGCGAGGCGGGATCGCCGCCTCCTGCTGGAGGTGCTCGGCAGCGACTCGGGCGAAGCCGTCCTGCAACGCCTCGAAGAACGCTTTGAAGTTGACCTGCCCGTCTTTCAGGGCAAGGCCGGCCAGTATGATGCGCTCGATGCCATGCGCCGCGATGCGCAGCGAGAAGTCTTCCTCGTCATCCGCCGCCAGCTGGATCTGGCACGGCAGGAAGCCACAGAAAACAACAATGAATACGAACATGATCCGCACACAGATTGATCCGCGCGCGCAGGTCGGCGAAGCAGCCCTGCCGCCCGGTGTTCCCGCACCCGAGCCCACCCCGGCAGCGATGAGCGCCCTCGGCGCCGGCATGCCTGCCGAAGCGGCGGCCGCACTGCCTCCCGCAGGGCTGCTGGCCGACGACGGCAGCTTCGCCCCGGAGTGGTACAAGCAGTTCGGGGAGCTTGAGCCCTACGCCGCCAGCCTCGCGAAGTTCCGCCGCCCCGAGGCGCTGGCGAAGAGTTACGCACACCTCGAACGCCTCAAGGGCTATCCCGACCCCGACGACGCTCCCCGCATGGAGGCTTTCCGCCTGGCGGTCGGTCTGCCCGAAAAGGCCGAGGATTACCGCCTCGAGCGCCCCGAAGGCGCCGAGGGCGAGATCTGGGATGAGGCGCTGGCCGCCGAGCTGGCGGATGTCGCCTACCGCTACGGGGTGCCGCCGCGCGCCATGCAGGCGCTCAGTGAGCGCTACAGCGAGCTCGGCACAGGCATGCTGCAGCGCTGCCGCGCAGCGGAGCAGCAGGCGGTCGAGGCGGCCGATGCCGACCTGCGCCGCGAATGGGGCGAGCAGTATGAGGACAATATGCAGAGCATCGGCAATTTCCTGTCGCGGCTCGGCGATGAGGCGCAGGTGGATGTGAGGGCTTTGGTGGAGAACCCTGCCCTGCGAGCCAACCCCGACTTCGCTCGCCTGATGCTGGCGGCCGCCGGGCAAACGCAGGAGGCGCCGATGCGCCGAGGCAGCGCCCCCGACGGCCCCGCCGAGGCGCGACGCATCGCCTCAGACCCGTCTCACCCCCTCTACGAGGCCTACATGCGCACGAACCACCCGCAGCATCGCTACGCCAACGAGCAGTACGACCGCCTCGCCTTCGGGCGCCGCCTCTGACGCGGACGCGCACGGACGTACGGGAGATGAAACTTCCCCCGGCTTCGCCTGCGGCGAGGCCGGGGGAATTGTCACGGGGCGACCGCGCCGGACGCCGCGCCAAAAAAACTCCCTGCGCACGGTCGGCGCAGGGAGATGACAGAGGCAGAGTCGAGGCGCATCAGCGCGGCTGAGGCGCTCCGCCCGGAGCACTCGGGCGGCCGGAGCTGCCCGCCGAGGGTCCGCTCGGACGGCTCGAGCTACCCGCAGAGGGTCCGCTCGGGCGGCTCGAGCTGCCGAAGGACGGACGGCTCGGGCGGCCGGAGCTGCCGAAGGACGGACGGCTCGGGCGGTTCGAGTTGCCGAAGGACGGACGGCTCGGGCGATTCGAGTTGCCGAAGGAGGGCTGGTTCGGACGGTTCGAGTTGCCGAAGTTCGGACGGTTCGGGCGGTTCGAATTGCCGAAGTTCGGACGGTTCGGGCGGTTCGAGTTGCCGAAGTTCGGGCGGCCGGGGAGGTTCCCCGCTCCCGGCTTCGTCATGCCGGGGCGCTTGTTCCAATCGTTGTGGTGCGTGGGGCTACCGGGCTTGCCGACGGTGGGCTTGCCGGCACCGGGCTTTCCGGCAGCGGGCCTGCCGTGGCTGATGTTGTTCCAATGCTGCTGATGCTGCTTGAAGACGAGGTCATTATCGTGGCGATTCGCCGGGCGCGGCGGGCGCACGCCGGGATTGTGCCCGGTCGGGAAGTGCGGAGGACGCGCCGAACGCACCACGTACGGAACATAGCGATAGGTGCCGCGATACCAAGGTGCCGGTCCCCAGTTCGGCACGTGGCAGCCGGCCGTCAGCGCTGCCAAGGAGAAAATCGCCCCGCCGGCAGCCGTGTAACCGTAAACGGGCCGCCCGTTGCAATAACCGTAAATGGGGTAACCGCTCGAGTCATACCAGGCTGAATTCCAAGCACTCGAGCCCGCATAGCCGTAAACCCCGTAATGTCCGTCATCCCAGGAGCAGGAGACCGCCAACAGGGATGCGGCACAGAGCACGGCGACAGATAAGCACTTCAGTTTCATATCGTTCTCGTATTGGTGTTAGGGTTGAAAGTTCGGATCGTCGTCCTTTTGCGGAAGCAGACAGGCAAAACCGAGCCTCGCTGCCCATGACATAGCGGATGTTATCCGTATTCGCACGAAAGGTCAAGCCCGTATTGTGACAATTTATTGATAACAACAATTTTTCGTCTTTTTTAGCTGTTTTGCGGCTCTTTTTTTGTCTAAAGTCGTAGTTTTACTTGACGTGAGCCTGATTTTGTGTAAAATGGTGCCCCGCAAACTCTTTAACCGCATTATAAGCTTATGTCCAGAATCTGCGATATCACACTTGCAACCCCGCACAAGGGCCGTCGCATTCACCGCTCCGGTCTTGCCAAGAAGAAGGGCGGTATCGGCCGTCACGTCACCAAGACGGTCAATCGCACCGTTTACCCGAACCTGCAGGAGAAGCGCATTTGGGTGCCGGAGCTCAACAACGGCAAGGGTGGCTACATCCGCATGAAGCTGACCTGCAAGGCTCTGCGCTCGATTTCGCGCAACGGAGCCATGGCCACGCTTCGCAAGGCCGGCATCATCGTCGGCTAAATCAAGTTTCCCGAACTTTTTTTGAACATTTCGACGTCTCGCGTGTCCTAGGATAAGGACCCCGAGGCGTCGACTGTTGACCGGGCTGCGCGAGCAGACGGTGTGCCGGCAGGGAGCCTCCCGCAAGTTAAAGCCCCATCGAACACAAAGTTATGAGAAAGCAAGAGACCAAGATCGCCCTTCGCATCAATGATGAAAACGTCAACCATCACCTGTGGAATAACCGCGGTGTGTGGTGGTGCCACGTCACCGTTCACAAGCCCGACGCAACGGCGGAGCGCCTTCGTTTCTCCCTCAAGACCCGCAATTTGGACAAGGCGCGTTCTCTCCGGGATCGCATCTTCGCCGACATTCGTCGCCATTTCAGCATCAACGCCTGACGCAGCGGAGTTCTCTCCGGCTCAATTTTAACCGAACCGCCCTCACCTTCGGGAGAGGGCGGTTTCTTCGTATCCCCGCCTTTCTCGGAATGGCCGTGCGCGGGGCGCGGAGCGCCTTTGAGCATTTTGACAGACAGTTTGGACTGGTCAAGCGTGCCGGGCTGGTGTATACTGCGCGCATGAGCAACGGTATCCGCGTCTACACGGGGGGATCGACCATGTGCAATGGTTATCTGATTGAGGGGGCTGACGGCTATGTGGCCATTGACGCTCCTGCCGGTTTTGCGGCTTGGGTGAAGCAGCAGATGCCCGACCGGGCCCGCCTGACGCACCTGCTGCTGACGCATCAGCACTTTGACCACGTCGAGGATGCCGCGCAGCTCAAGGCGGATACGGGCTGCCTCATCCATGCGCATTCGCCCTACGACCGCCGCCTGACGCTCGAAGATTTCGCCCGTCTCGACTGGGGGCTCAAGCTCAACGTCGCCCCGTACCGCGTGGATGACGTGATGGGGGATCAGCGCAGCCATGCTGATTGGGGCGGTCTGAAGTGGCAGATCATTCCCCTGCCCGGCCACTCGCCCGACAGCCTCGTCTACCGCCTCGACGAAAGGCAGACGCTTTTCACGGGCGATGTTCTCTTTGCCGGTTCCGTCGGCCGAACGGACTTTCCCGGCGGCAGCCAGCGCAGTCTGCTCAACGGCATCGAAGAGAAACTCGAGGGGCTCGACCCTCAGCTGAGCATCCTCAGCGGGCACGGTCCGGCCACCACGCTGCAGGAGGAGCTCCTCAACAATCCTTGGCTGTGCTGATGCACGGCGGCGCCCGCCCCGCAGGGGACACGGCGGCGGTCGGCACCGCCTCCCATGACGCCGGGAAGCCCGAAACACGTCAAAGAAGTCAAAGAAGAAAAAGAAGTCAAAGAAGAAACAAGAAGAAACGATGAAGTTTGAAGAATTGGGCCTTGCAGCCCCCATTTTGGAAGCCGTCAAAGACTGCGGCTACGAGCACCCCACCCCCATTCAGGAACAGGCCATTCCCTGCGTGCTGCAGGGACGCGACGTCATCGGCGCCTCGCAAACCGGCACGGGCAAGAGCGCGGCTTTTGCACTGCCTCTCCTCTCCATGATTGAGCATACCGGCGAGCCTCAGGTTCTCGTGCTCGAACCGACGCGCGAGCTGGCGGATCAGCTGGCGGAGGCCTTCCGCAGCTACGGGAAACACACCGATATCAGCGTCGCCCTGCTCTACGGCGGCGTGGGCTACGGCGCCCAGTCCGAGGCGCTCAAGGCGGGCGCGGATGTCGTCGTTGCGACACCCGGACGTTTGGTTGACCACTTCTACCGGGGCACGATGAAGTTCAAGAAGGTGAAGCACTTGGTGCTCGACGAGGTCGACCGCATGACGGATATGGGCTTTTTGCCCATCGTGCGCAAAATTGTCAATCTCTGCCCTTGGGAGGGGCGGCAGACGCTCTTCTTCTCGGCGACGATGCCGCAGATTCTCCGCGGCTTCGCCAAGTGGTGCCTCAGGGAGGACCCCGCAGAAATAGCCATCGCCCGGCGCGAGGTGGCGGCCACCATCTCGCATGCCTTTTACCCCGTGGGGCTCGACCAGCGCGATGATCTGCTGCTCGCTCTCGTCAAGTCGACGGACTTCCGCAACCTCATGGTGTTCACCCGCACGCGAAAAGAAGCCGATGCCGTCAGCCGCCTGCTGATCAACAACGGCTGGGACGGTCAGGTGGCCGTCATGCACTCGGATATCCCCCAGAAGGAACGCATGGAGGCACTGCGCGGCTTCAAAGAGGACAAATACCGCATCTTGGTCGCGACTGACGTGGCCGCACGCGGCATTGACGTCAGCGGCGTGACGCACGTCATCAACTACCGCGTGCCGGAAAACCCCGAGGACTACGTGCACCGCATCGGGCGCACGGGCCGCGCGGAAGCCACGGGCGATGCCTTCACGCTGCTGACGGCAGACGAGATTGACTTCGCCAAGAGCGTCGAAGGCTTCATCAAGCAGAAAATCGAGCGCCGCAAGCTCGAGGGCTTCCCCTACGCCTACACGGCTCTGCTCGATACCGAGCTGAGGCCCGTGCGCAAGCCCCGCCCCGCTTCCAAGCCACGCCGCCGTCGCTGATACGCCATGCGCGTCGTGAGCATAGACCCGGCGATCCGCAACACCGGCTACGCCGTACTCGAAGGCGACTACCGCGAGGCCCGCGCCCTCGAGTACGGCACGCTGAGTCTGCCTGCCTCCATGCCGCAGAGCTCGTGCCTGCGAGCCATCCACGAGCAGGTCTGCTCGCTGATCCGCCGCTGGCAGCCCGACGAACTGGCCATTGAGGCCATTATCTACGTGCAGTCGCACCGCACCGCCATCTCGATGGGCTCGGCACGCGGTGCCAGCGTGCTGGCTGCCGCGCTGCACGACCTGCCCATCGTTGAATACCCGCCCGGCTGCGTGAAGCTCGCCACCGTCGGCAAGGGGCGAGCCGTCAAGCAGCAAGTGGCCTTCATGATGCGCGCCATGCTCCGCCTGACGGAGACCCCTGCCCCCGATGCCGCCGATGCGCTGGCCGTCGGCTACACGCACTTAGCCGCCACGGACCCGACGCGTGCCAAGCTCTTCAGCGAGCGCAAAATCATCTGATCGCGGCTCGGCGTGCCGCCCCGCGCCCGCTGCGGCACGCGGCGGCGCATCCGTCGGGGCGAAAAATCCGGTGCTGAAAGGGGTGATTTTTTTCTTTTTTTTAAGCGCCATTTGAAACTTCTCTTTTTTAGTGGTGTTTCAGTATTGGCTCCATGAAAATCAAAAACATCACCCGATACACGTACGACACGACGGCCTTCCAAGGCTGGCGTCTCAATATCTGCCGCAACAGCAGGCAGTTCACCAAATATTTCTCGGACAAGCAATTCGGCAGTCCCGAGGCTGCGCTGCAGGCTGCTCTCACGATGCGCAACAGCATCATCGACGAGCTCAAGCTTCGGCCGAACGAGAGCGAGACCATTTTCGCGCGCTACCGCTGAGAGTCGCCGGGCTCGGATCTTTCGGGCTTTGACTCAGGAGCACCGCTGCGCAGAAGGTTGATTTCGCGCTCCTTTTCGCGCAGAGCCCTCAGGTAGACGGCCAGTTTTCGCACCTCTGCTCGAACGAAGAGGCTCTTAACTCTCGCACCCCGCTGCGGAGAGGAGAAGCGCATCTTGACTTCCCGGAGGCGCCCTCGCTGCACGTAGCGATACAGCGAGCTGCGCGCCACCTTGAGAATGGCCAGCGCCTCGGGGACGGTGATGAGCTTCGGCGGTCTTTTGTCGGCCAAGGGTGCGCGGCTCTCCACCAGCGCCATCACCTGCTCCTTTTTCCAATAGAGGCGCATCACCTTATCGTCGCCCTGCACTTTGCGCCGCCTCACCTTGTGTCGTGAGAGCGTGGCGCGTGCGGAGGCGAGGGTGCACCCCATCAGTCTCGCGGCTTCGCGCGAAGAAATACCCCATTCCGGGACCTTCGTGTAGGGACGGCCGCTGCGCCTGTCCCAGCCCTTCCTGCCTGCAATAACCTCGCGCGGGTAAACAACACCCGGCATATCGATAAGCCGCACTCCGCCGGCTCCAATGAGCGTGCGCGGCAGTCGATCAAGGCTCCACATATACCTGCCTTATGTACTTCTCATCGTCTCTCATCAACAGAACCACATCACCCATACTCGATACATCATCGGATGCGATTGCTTTCAGCCATATAAAGCACATTTTGGCGATTCAAGCAACGAATTTTTAATTTTTTTCTTTTGCCTTATTTATCAGGATATAGCACGCATAGGTTCTGCAGAGCTGTTTTTAATAACAAGCTCCCGTTTTTTCGCCGTTTTGAATCGCTGAGTGTTGATTCTCTTACGAATACTGAGGAGCAAATTCGACGCTTCGGGCTCTTTATGGGGAGCTTCGTCTCTCTCGACGCTCTCGGCACTCTCGGCACTCTCGGCACTCTCGGCGCTCTCGCGCCCGCAGAGCCCGCAGAGCCCGCTCGCGCACGCCGGGCCGCGCGCAGGCTGCCGGAGTCCGCGGGCGACGGCGCGGTCTTCCCCCCCCTCTGCCGCGGAGGGCGTCCGACTGAGTCGCGCGGCGCGGGAAAAGTTTTTTCGCTGCGGCGGGCGGCGGGCGGCGTTTCCCTCCGAGTGTTCACGCTCCGCGGTGCTGCGGCGGCGAGCCTCGGCGGCGGCGGGCGGCGCGGAGGAGGACGGGAGGGGCAGTGCGGGGCTCAGTCCAGATGTTTGAGGGCCATCTTGCCGTAGACGGTTTCACTGAAGGCGGCAGCGCGTTCGTACATGCGCTTGGCGCGATCAGGCCGATCGGGCATCTCCTGCTCGATGAGTTTGGCCGCGCGGTAATACAGGAGGGCCCGGTCTTGGATATCTTTGACGGATTCGGCTCCTTCGGTGAGGGCGTCGAGGGCGGCGGGGACGTTGTGAAAGCTTTCCATTTGGAGGCGCGACAGCTCCTGCCAGCCGCGCAGGCGGTGGGGGTCTGAACGCACGAGCACCGCCAGATCGGCGAGTTTGGCTTCGTCCTTCGATGCCTCGATTTCAGCGACCAGCCTGACCAAGCTGTCTTCGTCCGGGAAGTAGCTGCCCATGTAGAGTTTTTCGGCGACTTTTTGCCCCCACCGGGGCAGGATCCGATGCCGCAGGATGAAGACAACGAGCAGACAGAGGATGAGGAGTGCCGGCAGGACGCGCCCCAACAGCGGCAGCGCGGCCAAGGGGCCGGCGTCTTTGTCGAGCTCCGGCAGCTGTTCCCTCACCCAGAGCCCGTAGAGGGCGAAGGGCAGCAACAGCAGCAAAATGGTCAGCAGGCGGCGCATGCGGCAAAACTCCATGCGGGTTCGGGGAGAGCGTTACCCCCTCCCCCCCTTCTCCGACAGTCGCGCGAGCTTACTTGCGCGCGTCGGGCAAGTCCTCCATCTCCAGATAGTTGAGGGCGCTCGTGCGGCTCGGGTTCTGCGGATTGCGGATCTCGAGCTTCATCTGCTTGAAGAACCACGAGCCGTCGGAAAGTTTCTGCACCGAGGTGATCGTGAAGCGCTTTTTGAGCTTGCCGTCTCGACCGTAGCCGTCAATCTGCCAAGTCGTGCCGTTTTCTTTGTCCACCCAGACGCGCACCCAAGCGAACTGGCCGATGTCGGCATTGGGGTTGGGGACTTCGACGATGTAACAGTCGCGTCCTTTGATGCGGGAATCCGAAGTATCCTCCAGAACGCGACCGCCCTTCCAGTAGAGGAAGCGCAGCGAGAGGTCTTCGTAGCAGACGTCCGTGCCGGCAATGGTGTCCGTGTAGTCCTTGGGCGACATTTGCGCGGCCTTGTTGCCGGTGACGCGATAGAGGCTGACGTTGGTCTCGCTGATGCGTACGTCGAAGCGCTCCCAGCCGGATTTCTGCTTGTACTGGAACACGATGGTATCGCCGCGGGAACTCAGGCTGAAGGGGACTTGGTTGCGGCCTTTGCGGATGGTGCCGCGCACGTCGCGCTCGCCTTGGCTGACGGTCATCTTGCGGACGGCGGCCAGAAGGTCGTCGGCGCGAGGAGTCGTTTCATCCGCCGAGGCGCTGCCGGGCAGCATGGCAACGGCGCAAAGGGGCATGAGCATCCACTTGATCCACTTGTTCATGCCCGCTATATATCACAGGCGGAGCTCATTGAGAAGTTTATTTTCTCCGAATGGCGGCTCATGACACGGATACGCCGCCGGAACGCGCGATTCGCGCCGGGTGTTCCCGAGTTCGGCTCAGGCTGCGGCTCCGGCTGTGTCTCCGGCTGACGGCCCGGCGTCTCGGCTCCGGCTGACGGCTCGGGGTCTCGGCGAACGCGCTGCGGGGCTTTCCGCTCCTGTCATGCGGTACGCGAGTGCACCGCCGGGCGGGAGTCAAAACGCTTGTCGCGCGCGGCAAGATTTGATACACTCCCCGCGTGAATGTTTTTTCGAGCTGCTGGAACAGCAAGCGCCACAAGGACGGCGGCGCCATGTGCGATGAAATCCGCGCGTTGGGCTTCGACGCCATAGAGGCTTCGCACGGTCTTTCGCTGAGCATGTTGCCGGGCATCATCAAGGCGGTGGATGAGAAGCGTATCCGCGTGGAAGGCGTGCACAACTTCTGCCCGGCACCGCTCGATGTTCCGGGCGATGCTCCCGACGCCTTTCGCTTCACGTCGCACCGCGCGGAAGTTCGCGAGCGGGCGCTGCGGCTGACGCGCGAGACGCTCGAGGTGGCCGCTCGCCTCGGGGCTCGCTACGTCGTGCTGCACATGGGCTCGGTTGAGCTCTTTCGCGGGCGGGCGGGCACTCGGCAGTTGGAGCGCTACGCCCGCCACGGGCAGTTGGGCAGCCGCGAGTATTTGCGCTTCAAGGGGCAGCTGGTTCGCAGGCGCGAAAAGCTGGCTCCGCTCTACTACGAGCGTGCGCGGCAAGCGCTCGAAGCGCTGCTTCCCAAGGCGCGCGAGCTGGGGCTGGTGCTGGCCGTCGAGGGGCGGAGCCATCTGGAGCAGGTACCCGGCGAGCTTGAGATGCCGCGCCTGTTGCAGGAGTTCCGCGACGAGCCCTCCGTGCGCTACTGGCATGATTTCGGCCACATTCAGCGCAAACACAATCTGCTGCTGCTCGATCACGCGCAGTATCTGGCCGGTCTGCAGGGGCTGATGTTCGGCGCTCATGTCAATGACGTGCAGTGGCCCGCACGCGACCACCGCGCTCCCTTTTTCGGCGGCGATGTGGACTTCGAGACGCTGCTGCCGCGTTTCTTCACCCGCAGCATGCCGCTGACGTGGGAGCTCTCACCTTCCGTCACCGCCGAGCAAATACGCGAGGCCAAACAGCGCTGGGATGAGCTCATGACGCGCGTGCCCGCCGCTGCTCCGGACGCGGGGCGGGGCTGAGAGCCGAGGGGGAGGGGCTTTTTCTCTGCCGCGGCTCCGTCGGCGCCTCCTCGCACTTGCCGCCCGGCACAGGTGGGCAAGTGCCCCTGCCCTTCAAGCGGTCGGCACCATATCGCCGCCCTCTGAAAATGCAGTGCAGACCCAGCGTCCGTCAACCCAAGCGTCCGTCAACCCCAGCGTCCGTCAACCCAAGCGTCCGTCAACCCCGGCGTCCGCCAACCCATGCGTCCGTCAGCCCTGCGCGTAGGTGCGCAGCAGGGCGACCATATCGGACGCGAGGCGGCGGATGGCGGCCTCGCGGTCGCCGATGCGGGGCAAGCCCCAGAGCGTGAATTCGTCGTGCGCCACGAGGTTGAAATACATGCCGCGCAGGCTGGTCAGGCACCAGAGCCAATCCGTGCGAGACAGGCCGGGGAAGCAGTCGAGCACGGCCTGCTGCCACTCCTGCAAGGCCCAGGAGTAATGCGACTCGTAGACGTCGCGGGTGAGCTCGGGGCTCTCATAGCCCATTTTGTTCAGAAAGGCGAGCACCTGCTCGCCGTCGGCCACCGCAGCATCGCGCCAGCGCGTGATGGGCGCGGCCAGCCACGAGTAAATCACCTCCTCCGCCGAGCCGCTCGCCCGCGCCTCGGCGAGAGCCTCGAGGCAGACGGCATTGTACTGCTCCGCGAGGAAGGCGAGGGTATCGCGGTACAGATCAGCCTTGCTGCCGAAGTGGTAGCGGATCAGCCCGATGTTCACCCCGGCGGCCTGAGCAATGTCGCGCACGGCCGCGCCGCGATAGCCCAGTGCCGTGAACTGGGCGATGGCCGCACGCATGATCTGCGCTTTCGTTGCTTCAGACTTGTTCATGGCAGGTGACCCTTGCGGAGGGAGCCGACCGAGCCGCGGACGGCTCCCCTGCACCGCCGCGAGGCGCTATCGGCTTTTTCAGTTTTTCTTGCTGCCGGAGCTTGGGGAGCGGGATTCGACGTAGGCGGCGTCTTCCGCCGTCATACTCTTGAGTCTCATGCGCAGGACGCGCCCGCCGACCTGGCGCAGATAGGCGACGCCGCGTGCGCGGTCGACGCGCTGGAGCTTCGCAAAGAACGTGCCTCGGCGGTTGGAGCGCGTCCAATCGCGGTACCCCTTGTCGCGCAGCTTGTCCTTGTAATCCTCATAATCGCTCTCGGCATTCTCGAGAGCCTTGCAGATTTCAGCCTCGCGCGCCTTCCAGTCGGTATCGTCGACGCCGTCGATCACGGGTGTTACACGGCCGGACATCGAAACAACGACGACGGCCGGGCGCCGCGAGACACCGAAGCGCCGCCCCATCGCCCGAAGATCGTTGAGCGAATAGCGCGATTTGTGCCCCGTGAACTCATCGGTCGTCTCGCTGTCATCGAGCAGAACGCGGATCACGCGGTTGTCGCACCAGGAGTCAAAAGACGGCGTGTTGAGCACGGCCTCGGCAAGCGCGTTGCTCTTCGGGCTGGCCATGGAGTCGTGAAACCAAATGAGCATCGGGCGCTCGGTGCGGCGCGCCAGACGCAGCGCCGTGCTGTAATCGGAAATCCAGCCGTTGCCGCGGCGGCGATTCTCGTAGAGAGCGTTGATTTGCTCCTCGCTGGCTTCAATGTCGTCGGGGTCGGAGAAAATCAGCTCGCCCTCCGCGCCGTTATCGAAATTGCGCAGCTCTTCCTCCGTCGCCACGTTGAGGTTGACGGCGTTGATATCGCCCTTGTTGGCGAGGAGCGGGTTGCCCAGCTGCGGCAGCTGATCGGCGGCGACCGGGGCGCGATCCTGCTTCTTCTCCTCGGCTTTGCCGCCGAAGAGCGAGCAGGATGACAGCAGCAGAGCCGCCGAGAGACCCAAACACAACAGCAGGCGATTCCGCATTCAACACTCCTTTCCCGCTTTGACTTGCTGCCAAGCCTCTTCCATCTGCTCGGCCGTCGCCTCCTTCAGGCCGATACCCCGGGCCTTCAGCAAAGCCTCCAGCGCGTTGAAGCGGCGCTCAAACTTGCGGTTGGCCGCGTCGAGAGCCAACTCGGGGTCGACCTTGCGGCGGCGGCAGAGGTTCACCACCGTGAA
The DNA here is from genome assembly GCA_019114365.1 of Candidatus Parakkermansia intestinigallinarum. Lineage (GTDB taxonomy): Bacteria > Verrucomicrobiota > Verrucomicrobiia > Verrucomicrobiales > Akkermansiaceae > Akkermansia > Akkermansia intestinigallinarum. The sequence goes on from DXFQ01000006.1 coordinate 21,835, forward strand.
GAGCAAATCGCCGAGCTCCTCCTGCACGCGGGGATCGCTGTCGGGCAGAGAAAGCGTCTCCGCCACCTCGTCGGTCTCTTCGCGGATTTTGTCGACCACGCCGGCGTGCTCGGGCCAGTCGAATCCGACCTTGGCGACCTTCTTGGTCATCTTCCAAGCCCGAAGCAGGGAGGGCAGTCCCTTGCCGCAATCCTGAAGATAGGGTTTGTCTTCGATGTCGTGCTCGCGGCGCTTGATTTGATCCCACTGGCTGACAACCCCTTCGGCGTCGGCCACCTGAGCCGCGGCAAAGACGTGCGGGTGGCGGCGCACCAGTTTGTCGGACAGCTCGCAGGCAATCTCGTTAATGCCGAAGCCCGCGTCGGGGTTCTCCTGCGCCATTTCAGCGTGAAAGAGCACCTGCAACAGCACGTCGCCCAGCTCCTCGCGCAGGTGCGCCCAGTCGCGGGCGCGAATGGCGTCTATGCTCTCGTAACACTCCTCAATGAGATTCGACACGATGCTGTCGTGCGTCTGCTCGGCATCCCAAGGGCATCCGCCGGGAGCGCGCAGGCGGTGCATGATGGCAATGGCACGCTCGAGCTGGCGCTCGGGCACCCGGCAGTTGATCATCTCGTCATCGGTCATGGCGCTCTGCTCCTTGGTGTCCGCGTCGATCGCGACGCTCGTTGCGGGCTTTGCCGGCGATGATATCGTCGACGTGCTGCACCATATCCCACGAAACGCGCCGGCGCTGGTACTTGCGCCAGAGCAAATCGCGCAGGGCCGCCCAGGTGTCCTCCGTGAACTCCGCGGGCGTGAAACTCACCTCATCCTTCTGAGCGCGCCCCACCTTCGGGGCGCTGGCCAGTTGCCACCAGCCGCCGAAGTACGACGCCTCATAGATGACCTTGTTGCCGTCGGCATCTTTGTCCTGCCAAGAAAAAACCTCCATAAGATTTGTGAAAAAGTACGCGTTGGAAAGCCGGAAGATGGGAGTCGGGAGTCGGGAGTTGGTGAAAAGGGAAAAGGAGAAAAGGTGAAAAGGTGAAAAGATGAAAAAGGTTAAAAGATAAAAAAGCGGGGGAAAAGGTGCAAAGAGAGCGGAGCGGGCGGAGCGGCCCCTCAGCGGCGAGAGCCCTTGCCCGATCGGAGCTCCTGATGGATGCGGGCGGCATCCTCACTCAGCGTCGGGGTGATCTCGGCCGCATTCGGGTTGAGCGAGATGATGAGCGGCTTGGAACGCTTGCCGCGCGCGTCATAGCGATAAATCACGCGCTGCACCAGCTTCTTCTCGGGGTAGGAATACATGCGCTCCTCGATCAGGCGGGACTTGCGGTCATAGCCGTACGACACCTTGTAGATAACCTCGTGCTTGTCGTTGTAAATCACGCAGCCCAGCAGCTGCCCGTAGCGGCTCTCGGTGTAATCGTTGATTGCCGCGAGTTTGCCGCTGGCCGTGTAGGTGGCGCAGAGCATCCCCTTCCACCCGACTTGGCGCTTGTAATACGAGCGCGTACCGTCGGGGTGGCGCACCACGCGCACCACGTCGCGTTCCTGCTCCGTGACCTCGGCACTTTGAGCGGATAGCTCGGGTGCAAGTGCCGCCACCAAGAGCCCCGTGAGCAAACAAGCGGTAAAACGTTGCATCATGTCCGTATCATAACCTGCGCGTGCCGCTTTGGCAAGACTTTTGCGTGCCATACGGCGCGGCGCATCAGCCCGCAAACGCCACCGTCAGCGCCCGCCGCATGGCCGCGATCGTCGCGTCGATATCGGCCTCGCCGTGAGCCGTCGAGATGAAGCCCGTCTCATACGGGGACGGTGCCACGTAGACCCCCTGCTCGAGCATCGAGAGGAAGTAGCGGCGGAACAGCCCGAAATCACCGCTCATCGCCGAATCGAGATCCGTCACGTCGCGCTCGGTGAAGAAGAGGCACCACATCGAACCGCTGCGCTTGAAGGTCAGCGGGTGGCTCAGATCATGCAGGATGCCGCGCACCCCTTCCTCGAGCCGAGCCCCCAGAGCCTCGAGCCTCGCATAGGCATCGGTGGCCTCCAGTTCGCGCAGCTGCGCGAGTCCGGCGGCCATCGCCACGGGGTTTCCGCTGAGGGTGCCGGCCTGATAAACGGGGCCGAGGGGAGAAACGCAGTCCATGATGTCCCGGCGGCCGCCGAAGGCGCCCACCGGCAACCCGCCGCCGATAATCTTGCCCAGCGTTGTCAGATCGGGCGTCAGGCCGATCTTGCCCTGCACGCCCGCCGGAGAAATGCGGAACCCCGTCATCACCTCGTCAAAAATCAGCAAAGCCCCCTCGCGCTCCGTCACCTCGCGCAGAAACTCGAGGAAGCCCAGCTTGGGCAGGTAAAAGCCCGCATTGCCCGGGTACGGCTCCACAATCACCGCCGCAATTTGCCCGCGGTAGCGTGCGAAGGCCTCGCGCACCGCCTGCGGATCATTGTAGGGCAAGGCCAGCGTCAGCGCGGCAAACTCGCGCGGCACCCCCGCGCTGTCGGGCTCGCCGTGCGTCAGAGCACCGCTGCCTGCGGCCACCAGCAAACTGTCCACGTGCCCGTGATAACACCCGGCGAACTTGATGATGTAAGGGCGCCCCGTGTAGCCGCGAGCGAGGCGTATGGCGCTCATGGTCGCTTCGGTGCCGCTGTTGGTCATGCGAACTTTCTGCATCGAGGGCACCCGGCGGCAAATCGTCTCGGCCATCTCGACCTCGACGCGCGTCGGAATCCCGTAGCCGAGGCCCAGCGGAACCGCCGCCTGCACCGCCTCGATCACCGAGCGCGGCGCATGTCCGAGGATGGCCGGCCCCCAAGTGCCCACGTAGTCGATGTACTCGCGGTCGTCTTCATCCGTCAGGTGACAGCCCTCGGCTTTTTTGACGAAAAAGGGCGCACGTTCAAGACGACGGAACGCTCGCACCGGCGAATTTACCCCGCCCGGAATCACCTCACAGGCCCGCTGGAAAAGCTCCTCGGAAATGGACATGCCGCCATTATAACCCGATCGGCCCGCTCGCGCAAGCTCGGCGACGCAAACACTCCGCCGCAGCCCTGCCGCAGCCTCCGTCCAAAAGCAGGAAACCCGAGGCATCAGCCTCGGGTTTCTCAAGCATCCCCACACGGATTCGAACCGTGGTTCTATGACTGAGAATCATATGTCCTAACCCCTAGACGATGGGGACATCTTGGAGTCTTGCAGCCGTGAGCTGCGTGACGACGCAGCGATTATAGCCGCACACCGTCGCCGCGTCAAGAGTTTTTTTCACTCTTTTGCATTTTTTCCCGCGGCGCTGCGCCGCCTCCAACGAATTGCGTCATGCTTCTTGACATCAGACACGGCGGCGTCTACAATGCGAGAGCTATGCAACAGGAAACCTCTGCTTCACTGCAAAACCTCACCAACGAGCAGGCTCTCAGCATCGTGCGCGCGTTCATGAACCGCGTCTACGCTTGGATGGCCGGCTCCCTCTTCATCAGCGCGGGTGCGGCGGCTTGGGCCGTTTCCGACCTGCAGCTGCTCAGCTGGGTCGCGCAGAACATGATGCTCTGCGCCATCATCGCCATCGGCATTCTGCTCGTCATGAGCTTCATGAGCACGCGCCTGAGCGCAAGTGCCATGGGGGCCATGCTGCTGGTGTTCGCCGCGATTGAGGGCCTGACCCTCGGCCCCGTCGTCGCCGTCACGGCATCGGGTACACTCGCCACGGCTCTTGCCTGCACGGCCGGAACCTTCGGTGTGATGAGCATCATCGGCGCCACCACGCGCGTGAATCTGCAGGGCTTCGGCCGCTTCTTCATGATGATGCTCATCGGTCTGCTGATCGCCATGATCGTCAATATCTTCATGCAGAGCAGCACGGCGGATCTCGTCATTTCGTGCATCGGCGTCCTCCTCTTCTCGGCCATGACGGCCTATGACACGCAGCGTCTCAATATGCTCGCCCTCTGCCTCGACGGCGAGGATCGCGCCAAGGGTGCGATTCACGGCGCCACGCAGCTCTATCTCGACTTCCTCAACCTCTTCCTCTTCCTGCTCAGCCTTCTGCGCGAGCGCTGATCCTCTTCCGCGCGGGTTGTCCCAAGGTCTCGGGCGACCCGCGCGGCCTTTTCGGCATCACTGCCCGAGGCCGGCCGGAGCGGGGGCCCGCCGCCCGCTCATGACTTGACGATTTTCCATGGCTGATACACAACGTCTGATCGATACCGCTACCGCCGCTCTCAAAAGCATTCTCGACCCGCTGGGCTTTGCGTGGAGCTGCACGACTGCACCCTACGATGACAGCATCGTGCTCATGCTCGAGAGCCCCGATGCCCGCTACCTCATCGGTGACGAGGGAGACCGCCTCGACGACCTCCAGTACCTCGTCAACCGCATTGTACAGGCCGAATGGGAGAGTGCTCCGCGCGTCCGCATCGACTGCGATCACTACCGCGAGCGTGCGGAAGCGAAGCTGTTGCGCCGCGCTCGCTCGCGAGCCGAGCGCGTGCTCAAAACGGGCGTTCCGCTCAAAATGGAGGAGCTCAACGCCTACCAGCGCCGCCTCGTCCACAACGCTCTGGCGGCCATCCCCGGCATCCGCACGGAGTCCGAGCAGACGGAATCGCGCTTCAAGCGCATCACGATCAGCCGCTGCGAATGAAGGTTTATCTGCCGCTCCTGCTGCCGGCGGCAGCCGCATGGCTGGCGGCCGACGAATACACCGTCTACATTCCGGAGGGCAGCGACACAGCCGCCCTTGAAGAGCAGCTGCTGCCCCTGAAAGAAATTGACGGAGCCGCGCATTGGTTCTACGTGCCGCTCAGCCGCCGGGCCGACAGCGAAAAGCAGGCCGCGCGTGCCGCCATGGCCATACGCGACGGGGTCTCGCTGCTGCCCTGCCTCGCTCTTTCGGATGAACGAGGCTGCTACGCCTGCCTGCCGCTCAGCGCCATCGGCGCGGAACAAATTGCGGAGGCGCGCCGGCACGCTCAAGCGCCGGATCGCGACCGGAAAGCCAAGCGCCGCAACTATGAAGCGGCACGCTACTTGCTGTTTGCCCGCCTCAGCTTCAAACCCGCAACCGACCTGCCCGCCTGCCGAAGATACATCGACGAAGCCCGTCGGCTGGCGACGCACGAGAGTGCCGACGTCGAAGATCGGCAGCTTCTCGGTCTGCGCGTTCTCTACCCCCTGCTCATGAAGAAATACAGTCTTCTCGGGCAGGGAGCGCACACGCCCGAATCGGAGGCGGCTCTGCTCGAAGCCATCGCGGCGCTCGAGGCCGCACGCGACCTCGACCCTCTGTCCGTTCTCGGGCGTCAGGCTCATGCCGAGCGCGAGCGGCTGCGAGCCGCACGCCTCAAGAGCCGCCAATACGAGTAAGAGGCCGCCGGGCATCGAGCCCTTTTCTTCTCATCCCCCTCCCTCCGCCATGCTGCTCCACTTACTGACCGCGCACAGCCAGATGAGCCTCGAAATCGGCGAGGACGGGCGCACGATGCTCTACGCGCTCGGCCCGCGCCTGCTCTGCCCCGACGACATCGGGGCGACGGCGCCCGACACGGCTTGGCCCCTCGTTTCGACCGACCTCGACGAGCGCGCACCGCAGGGCAACTACAGCGGCGAATCCTCTCTCAATGTCCGCCTGGCCGACGGGACGGCGCCCCTACAGCTGCGCCACCACAGCCACGTGCACGAACAAATCGACGGGGGCACGCGCCTGCGCATCGAGTTGCGCGATCCGCAACACCCTGCCCTGCACGTCACCGTCACGCTCTGCGCCTATGAGGAGGAGGACGTCTTCACGCAGCAGGTTCGCCTGCAAAACGTCGGCAGCAGCGAGATGCTTCTGCTGCGGGCCGATAGCCTGAGTCTGCGGCTTCGCGCCGACGCGTACACCCTCAGCGCCTTTCGCGGCGCGTGGGCGGGTGAAAATTACCTCAGCGAACAAGCTCTTGCGCGAGGGCTCTGCACCACCGTCGGCTCGCGCAGCGGCATCCAAAATGCTCAGGCCGGCACGCCGGGCTTCCTGCTCTCCCTCGGGGCTCCGGCCGGCGAAGAGACGGGCTGCTGCCTGCTGGGGGCTCTCTACTGGAGCGGCGACTACGAGCTGAGCTTCAAGCACAGCGACTACGGGCATCTCTTCTTGCGGGCGGGGCACGATTTCGCACACTCGCCCTACCGCCTGCCGGGCAAGCAAACGCTCGATCTGCCCGAGGCGGTGGTGACGCTGAGTTGCCGCGGCAAGGGCGAAGCCTCGCGGCGCCTGCACCGCCACCTGCGGCGCCGCGTGCTGCCGCGCGGGCAGGAGGCGCGGCGCTGCCTGCTCAACAGCTGGGAGGGAGTTCACTTCGGCGTCAGCGAAGAAACGGTGCTGGAGATGATTGACGCCTGCGCCGAGCTCGGCGGCATCGACCTCTTCGTGCTCGACGACGGCTGGTTCGGCCGCCGCGACGACGACAGCTCGTCGCTGGGCGACTGGCGCCCCGATACCCGCAAACTGCCGCACGGCCTTGCCCCACTGTGCGAGCGAGCCGCCCGGCACGGCCTGGGCTTCGGCATCTGGGTTGAGCCGGAGATGGTCAGCCCGCACAGCCAGCTCTACCGCGCACACCCGACGTGGGCGCTTCAGCTCGTCGGGCGCGAGCCGAAGCAAGAGCGCCGACAACTCGTGCTCGACCTCTGCAACCCGGCCGTGCAAAACTACATCCTCGACAGCGTCTTCCGCCTGCTGCGCGACAATCCCGGCATCAGCTACGTGAAATGGGACTGCAACCGCAAGATCAGCGACGCGGGCTCGCCCTGGCTGCCGTCGTCGATGCAGGGCAACCTCCCCTTTGACTACACGCAAGCCTACTACGGCATCATGCGACGGCTGCGCGAGAGTTTTCCGCAGGTCACCTTTCAGGGCTGCTCGGCAGGCGGAGCCCGGCTGGATTTGGGCGCCGCCGCCCTGCATGAGGAGTTCTGGCTGAGCGACAACACCGATCCGCACGACAGGCTCTGCATGCAGTGGAGCGCCGGCTACTTCTTCCCCGCCAACGCCCTCGGCTGCCACGTCACGGCCTCACCCAACCTCTACACCGGGCGCGAGAGCAGCCTCAAATACCGCTTTGACGTCGCTCTGGCCGGCCGCCTCGGCCTCGAACTCGACCCGCGCCGACTGAGCGCGGACGAGAAGGCCGAGCTCCGGCAGCGCTTGGCACTGGCTCGCGAGCTGAGGGACATCGTGCAGCTCGGCGAGCTCTATCGCCTTGTTTCTCCGTACGACGGCCCAGACAGCGCAGTGCTCTACCGCCGCGGGTCGCGCGCCCTCCTCATCGCCTGCACCACGCAGCGCCACTTCACGCACCAACACGCGCGCGTTCCGCTGCGCGGGCTCGACGCCGACCGCCGCTACCGCCTCCGCGAGCTCGGTCAGGACTCCTGCGGCAGCCTCTGCCCGCTAAACGGGTGCAGCCTCGGCGGCGACGCGCTGATGAGCCCGAGTTCCGGCCTGCCGATTCGCTGGAATCGCCCGCAGCAGTCCTGTCTCATGCTCTTTGAGGAAGAGTCTCTTTGAGGGAGAGAGGCCGCCGGCGGGGTCGATCGCGAGCGGCAGCCTCAATCCACCCCCTCGTAAGCCTGAATCAGCTCGACAAAAGCGCGCAGGTAGCGCCGCGCGGTGTAGGGGCCGACGCCTTTGAGGCGCGATGCGGCCTCGAGCGTCGTGGGTTTCAGGGTGGCGAGTTCGCGCAGGGTCTCGGTGTGCAGCACGCGATAGACTGGCAGGTTGTGCTCTTGGGCGATGTCGCGGCGCAGCTCGCGCAGGCGGCTCAAGAGCTCCTTGTCCGTGCGCCCCAGCGCGAGGCCCTGCAGCACGCGCTGCGCGGCGCGGCTCCTTCCGCTCGTCGCCTCGCCGCCGGGGCGCGGCTTGTCGCTCCAGCCCCGCGGCGACACCTTGGCGGGGCAGCGGCTCTGCATCACATCCTCCCCCTTGGGAGTGAGCGTCAGCAGGGGCATCTCGCCGCCCGTCGTCATCAGCAAACCCGCCTCCTGCATCGCGCGGAAGAGAGCCTTGAGTTTCTTATCGGTGAGATGGCGAAGCAGGCCGTAGGTTGAGAGCGAGGTCAGGTAGCGGTGCATCGAGGCGTTCTGCGCGCCTCGGAGCATGTCCATGATCTTGCTGCGGCCGTAGATGGCCTGCCAGTTGCCGGACTCATCGCGGCGGGAGGCTCGCGCCACCCCCGCC
>DXFQ01000071.1 GCA_019114365.1 Candidatus Parakkermansia intestinigallinarum
GAGGCGGTTGGCCCGCCACGAGCTGATGAAGTAGTCCGCGCGATCGAGGGCGGTTTCTGTGGGCCAGCCGTGGCGCGCGAACTCGAGAGCCGTCGCGGTCACCGTGTCTCGCTCAATCTGATTGTACGCAATCTTCGGGTCTTTCTCCATCATCTGCGCCATGAGCGAGACGACGCGACCGGGCTGCACGCACTCGCCGCTGTGGACGATTTGCTCGATCCAGTCGAGATTGTTCGTGATGTCGCCGAGCAGCTTGGCGCCCTCGGGCGTCGCAGCGAAAGCGCTGAGGGTCAGCACCTCCTCCGCCTGTTTCCGCTGGTCGTTGATTTTGGTCTTGTTGTCGGCAATCTCCTTGTTGATGGCCTTGCGGCGCGCGCCGTTCGCGTTGCTCAATTCGCTGCGCAGCTCCTCGTTTTTCTTCTCGAGCTTGGCGAGCTCATCCGTGAAACGCTTCTGGCGAGCCGCCACATCGTCGGCAGCCTTCAGCTCGAAATCGGCCAGCTGCCACTGGGCGAGCAGGAGGCGGTTCTCTTTGCTGCCCAAGAACTTCTTGACGCTGTTGCGGTCGATTTTCCCGAGGCGTTTGAGTATCTCTTCCCCGAGCCGTGCCTGCAGGGCGGCCGGGTTCTGCCACTCGTCGCCCTTGACGGTTTTGCCGATGTAGCTGCCGGGCATGGCGGGGCCGTCCTCGCCCTTCTTGAAGATATCGCCGGCAATCTCCGGCAGGAGCTCCTCTTGCAGGTAGGGTTTGGCGAAGTAGGCGCCCACGCCGAGAGCGGCCAAGATGCCGATGGCGATCCAAAGTTTGCGTCCTTGGCGAGCCGGCCGGGTCGGGCCGGTGACGGAGACGACGGGTCGGGCTCCTCTTCGGGGGCCGCCGGGGCGAGGCTGAGAGATCCTTGGTTTCATGTGTGCGATCTGATTTGAAGCGGTCTGCATTTTAGCTTTTCGGGCGGGGCGGCGTCAAGCACAAAAGACGTCTTGTCGGGCAATCCGCAGCGGCGGCAAGAGATCCCGGCGGCGTCAAGCGCTGCCGGGCTCTCTTGTCAGAATCTCCCCCATCCCTGTGTCGCCCGCCATCGACCGCAGGCGACGGGCGCGGGCTCAGTTGTCGGGGAACTTGATGCCGAGGCCGTTCAGGCGCAGAGCGGGCGGGATGTCGAGGTCATCGCTGTCGACGGCGCGTGCGAAGTCATCGACGCCCCTCTCAGCGTAGTCATCGCGGAAAAGGATGTCGGTACGGGCAGATGCGGGCAGATCGTCATCGTCCTCTTCGCCGGGCATGAGTTCACCCTGACGCAGCCGTGCTGCGTCGGCTGATTCGCGCAGAGACGTCGGCGGGGCGGGGCGCACGGCACCGCCCGCATGCGGCGAAGCAGCTTCGCGGCTGTAGCGTGGCGCCGCTTGGTGCCCCACGTCGAAGAGGCTTTCGTCGCGCGTTTCACTCGGTGTACTCAGCATGGCCGAGGGGCGTGACACCGGGCGCACGAAAGAGGCCGAGGCGTCGTCATTCTTTACCTGAGACCAATCCTCATTGCCGTTGCCGCTCCCGCCTCCCTGCGGGGCAAATTCGGGCTCCTCGGGCTCCAGCAGGGAGTCGCCGCGCTGCGGTATGCGCTCTGCGGCAGCGGCGGGCTTGAGCCCGGGGCTCTCGTCGTAGGGCTCGACGCTCAGTTCGCTCGGGTCGTCGCTGCTCTCGAGCGAGGCAGAAGCAGCGCCGTCCGCAAGCGGAGCATCGTCCTCATCGTCCGCTCCGTCGGAGCCCTCAGAGTTGTCAACATCGCCTGCATCGCCGCTGCCCCGAGTATCATCGGTGGGCACGGGCATGTTTTCCAGAGCTTGGCGGAGCTCCTCCCCGTTGATGGAGGCGATGAGCGTCAGGCGCATTTCATCGCCGAGGTGCGGCTTGACCGAGGTGCCGAAGTAGAGCGTCACATCGTCGTCGGCCAAGGCGCCGCGCACGGTCTCCATAGCGGTGCGAACCTCGGCAAGGGACATGCTCTCGCCGCCCGCGACGTGGGCAATGACGCAGCGAGCAAAGCGAATAGCTCCCCGGAAGGCGAGCAGGGGCGACTGAAGAGCCGCTCGGGCGGCGTCTTCGGCGCGGTTTGAGCCGTAGCCGCTGCCCGAGCCGAAGAGACAGCGCGAGTCGCTGTTATCCAGCGCGGCGGCCAGTTCGTCGAGCCCGAGATTGATGATCCCCGGCGAAGAGGAGAGCATGGGAACGGAGGCCGTCGCCTTGGCCAGCAGGCGGTTGGCTTCTTCAAAGACGGCGCGGGCACCGGGGCGGCCGCGGAAGAGATCCTCCATGTAATCGTTCTCAAAGCAGTAGACGATATCGGAGAGCCGCGAGACTTCTTCGAGGGCGGCATCCGCCTGAGCACGGCGGCGGCGGCCCTCAAAGGCAAAGGGCATCACGGCGACGGTGACGAGGAAGAGCCCGGCCTCTTTGGCCATCTGCGCGAGCATGGGGGCAGCGCCCGAACCGGTGCCGCCGCCCAGACCGACGACCATCACCAGCAGGCGCGCCCCGCGGATGAGGCGCCGTATCTCGCCGGCGCTCTCCGTGGCGGCACGACGAGCCACCTCGGGGTCACCTCCCGAGCCCAGACCGTGGTTGAACCCGGCGCCGAGCTGCAAGAATTCGACGTTGCCGCTGCCCAGACCGACGCGCTCATCGAGCGACATGGTGCAGAGGCGCACGTTGGCAGCGCTGGAGCCGCCGAAACACTGAAGGATGTTGGCACCGGCGCCGCCGATACCGACGATGACGACGCGGTCATCTTGCCGAACGTTATGTTGATAGGGAAGCATGGTGAAAGTCTGGTCAGCGAACTCGGATCTCCGCCGGAGCCGCAGCGTGCGTATAACGAAGGTGCGTAAGACGAAGGGAAGACCGGGCGGCGCGGCGCGGGCATCAGGAGCCGAAGCCGAAGAAGCTCTTGAGCCTGCCGAAGAAGCCGATATTCTGCTCGCGCTCGGCATCGAGGCGCTGCGCGTAGCGGATGAGCCCGATGCCGGTGCAGTAGCGGGGATCATCCTGATAGGAGCAGGGCTGGGTCGGGTCAATCGGAGCCGGCTGATACACCTCATTTTGCAGGAAAATGCGGTGCGCCAGACTGTCGAGCCCGCGCATCAGGCTGGTGCCGCCCGTCAGGTAGACGGAGAAGGCTCCCTTGTAGAGCAGGTCGGCCGGGATGCGGTTGTAGACGCGCATCAGCGTATCGCCCAAGCGATCGCGGATGATCCTGTTGAGGCTGCCGCACTCGATGCTCACATCGTGCAGACCGTTGTCGCTGCGGTAGTGGACGAGCCTGTGGTCCTTGAGTCCTTCCCAAGCGTTGCCTTCGGTGCACTTGAGCTTCTCGGCGGCCTTCATCGAGAAGCGGGGAACGAGCTTCACGATGTCCTGATTGATGGTGTTGCCGCCGACGGGCACGCAGCCGAGGCAGACGACCTCGCCGTCTTTGTAAAAAACATAGTCCGTGGTGCCGCCGCCGATGTCGATGAGCAGCGCACCCTCCTGTTTCTGCGAGCGCGAGAGCACCATCTGCGCCGTCGCCAGCGGGGCGAACACGATGTCCGTCACCTCGAGCGGCACGCTGCGCACGCAGAACAGCGAATTCTGCAGCCGCGAGCTGATGCCGTGCACGATATGGCTGTTGATTTCGATGGTTCGCCCGGCCAGACCGACGGGATTGCTGATCTGAGCGCGTCCGTCGATGGAGTAACAACCTACCTCGCGGTTGATAATCAGGCGACCCTCATCCACGTCGAGGTGGCGCGCCTTCTCCAGCGCCTTGGCGGCGTGCTCCTCTTCAATGACAGTCTCGTTGTCGGGCAGTCGGAAGGTGCCGGAGTTGGTCTGGCCGATGATGTGATCGCCCGTCACGGAGAGCACGACGGAGAGGATGTCGACCTCCGCGTCGTTCTGCGCCATCTGCCACGCGTCGCACACGCACTGCCTCGCCATATTGTTATCGACAATCTCTCCTTTGCGTACGCCTGCGCTCGGCACCTCTCCGATAGTCAGAAGGGTGGTGGCGGCGTCCGGTTTGACTTCACCGACGACCATGCAGGTCTTGGTGGTGCCGATTTCGAGTCCTGCGAGAATCTTGCTGCGAAACATAGCTGGGTGCGTTGGATGGGGTTCGTGAATCGAGGTGGTGGTGTGCGGGTCAGCGCTTCGTGTAATACTCAACCTGCTCGCGCGTAGGCATGATGCTCGGCAGCAGCGTCACGTAGGCGACGTGGTATTGCTCCGAGGGTTTGAAGAGGAAGCCGGGATCCTTATCGCGCAGGGTGAAGGCACTCGGGCGGAACACAGGCAGCACCTGATTGCTGCCCGGGTCATAGGCGTCCTCGCCGGTGAATGTGCCGGAGATGACGTACTCGCAGTTATTATCACCGCTGTAGGTGGCCTTGGGGTGCGGAGGCTCCCAGCCGCGATCGGGGGTGTGCACCAGGCTCTCATCCATCATGACGAGGCGAGCATCGCGCCAGCTCTGGCCGGCCTTGCGCACGTAGCCCCAGAAGCGCGTGTTGGGCACGTAGTAGCGGCGGCCGATGTAATAATCGCCGGGGGTTTCGCGGGCGATCTCGGCCTCGCGTGCCGCGATGGCGCGGCAGTCGGAGCGCAGTGAGTTGCACTGGCAGAGGGTGAGTGCGCCGAGGGTGAGGAGGAGGAGCTTTCTGATCATGAACGCCTGTCTTTCTACCCCATCGCGCGTCGCAGGTCAAGCAAATTCGATAGGCAGGTCAAAGCTGCCCGCGCCCGCCGACCCCGCCTGCACGCCGCCGAGACGCTTCGGTGCGGCAGAACGGCGGATGATGCGCCCTTGTTTCCCTCGGCGAGAAAAAAGCACTCCGTCGCCGCAGCTGCGGCGGCGGAGTGCCGTCCGTTTGATAAAGCTTAGCGAGCTCGCTTCAGCAATGAGCTTCAGAGCGCCTTGAGCTCCTCGATGGCAGCCTGCAGGCCGGCGGCGTCTTCGATGGAAATCACCTTGGCCTCCTTGCAGATGCGCCCCATCATGCCCGCGAGCGTCTTGCCGGGACCCATTTCGATGAAAAGGCGTTCGCCCTTCGCAATGAGGTCCTGCATGCTGGCGGCCCAGCGGACGGAACCGCAGACCTGCGCTCCGAGCATGGCGCGAACGTCGTCCGTGCTCGTGACGGGGCGAGCCTCATAGTTGCAGTACACCGGCACGGCGGGCATCTGCATCGGCACGGCGGCGAGCTCGGGCAGCAGCTTCTGCTGCGCGCTCTTCATGAAGCGGCTGTGGTAGGCGCCGGCGACGTTGAGTTTCTTGGCCAGCTTGAAACCGGCGGCCTTCGCACCCGCGACGGCCTTGTCCACGCCCTCCATCGAGCCGGAGACGACCGTCTGCCCGGGGCAGTTGTAGTTGGCCACGTCAATCCCGCATTCGTCAGCGAGCTTCTGCACGGCCTCATCGCTGCCGCCGATCATGGCAGCCATAGTGCTCGGCGCGGCCTGGCAGGCCTCCTCCATGTAGGCGCCGCGCTTCTGCACGAGCTTCAGCCCGTCCTCGAAGGTGAAGGTTCCGGCAGCGGCATGCGCCGTGAACTCACCCAGCGAAAGGCCGGCGGCGGCCACGGGCTCAAGGCTCACCTCGCTGCTCAGCAGCTTCCAGAGCGCCAGCCCGTGCAGGTAGAGCGCGGGTTGGCAGTAGCACGTGCGCGTCAGCTCCGCATCCGGGCCTTCAAACATCACCTTCGTCAGCGAGAAGCCGAGGGCCTCGTCGGCCTTCTCCATCATCTCGCGCGCAGCGGGATAAGCATCATAGAGATCCTTGCCCATGCCCACCTTCTGGGCACCTTGACCGGGGAAAAGAAGTACAGCTTTCATATCAGAGTGAGGCGCAGCGCGCCGCGCTATCCTAGAACGGAGACGGCCGACTGTCAAGCTCAAACAGCCTCGAGCGCGCGCGGGGATTTTCGTCCGCTTACGGCGACGCGAGTCGACGGACGCCGCGAAGCCCGACGGAATTGTCTCGGGAAAGGGTAGCTCGGGAAAGGGTGCCGCGCTACGGCGACTCCGTTCATCGGCTTCGGTCGGCGAGCCCCCCTTCGGCGTACCCGTTGCGGCATCCCCCTTCGGCATCCCGCTTCAGCATCCCGTTGCGGCACTCCCCTTCGGTATTCCGCTTCAGCATCCCGTTGCGGCATTCCGCTTCGGCATCCCGTCGCGGCATTCCCCCTTCGGCGCCTCCGTTCAGACGCTAGCCACTCAGCGCACGCCCGCCGAAAAAAATGTGCAAGATGCAATGTTTCGTATTGCCAAACAGGATGCTCTCGTGTAGAATACCGCGCTTTTTTCAAAGCGCAACTCAGGAACCCAAGCAGACAATGAACCCCGAAATATTATTCTGGATCGTCCCTGTGGCCTCCATCGTCGCGCTGCTCTTTGCAGCCATCTTCTTCTTCAACATGAAGAAGGCCGATGAGGGCACAGACCGCATGAAGGAGATCGCCGGCTACGTGCGCGAAGGCGCCATGGCCTACCTGAAACAACAGTACAAGGTCGTCGCGTTCTTCTTCATCATCATTGCCCTCATCTTCGCGGTGATGGCTTACTTCAACATGCAGAACAACATCGTTCCCGTGGCCTTCCTCACCGGCGGTATCTTCTCCGGCCTGGCAGGCTTCATCGGCATGAAGACCGCCACCTACGCCTCGGGCCGCGTGGCTCAGGCCTGCCGCGATGAAAAGGACGGTCTCAACAAGGGTCTGCAGCTTGCCTTCCGCTCCGGCGCCGTACTCGGCTTGACGGTGGTGGGCTTCGGTCTGCTCGATATTTCGGCCTGGTATCTCGTGCTCAGCAAGATTCCGGCCTTCGGCTTCAACGGGGAAAACGTCAATGACCTCGTGCAAATCACCACCATCATGCTGACCTTCGGCATGGGCGCCTCCCTGCAGGCCCTCTTCGCCCGCGTGGGCGGCGGCATCTACACGAAG
>DXFQ01000072.1 GCA_019114365.1 Candidatus Parakkermansia intestinigallinarum
CGTCTCTGCCTGCCGCAACTCGGCAGGGCGACGGCGGGGCGGGCGGAAGTGCGGAGACGCCGTGCCTGCACCCCCTCGGTGCCGATGAGTCGGCGAGCATCGCTCGGGCAAACCTCAACCCCTAACCATACACTTTGTCATTACTTTCAAAAATGGTCAATTCAGTCAAACGCTTCTTCGGGTTCGGCCAATGCAACCCGAAGGAAGGCACGACGATTGTCATCAACGCCGAGAAGCTGGAACGCCGCGTTGCCCTGCTTGAGGAGGGCGTGCTGGAGGAGTACAGCATCGAGCGCGAAGGAGAAGACAACATCGTGGGCGGCATTTTCAAGGGCCGCGTCAAAAACATTGAGCCGGGTCTCAAGGCCATGTTCGTCGACATCGGCTATGAGAAAAACGCCTTTCTGCATTTCTGGGATGCCCTGCCTCTGGCGCTGGATTCCTCCCTCGAGGAGATTCAGAAGGAGGGGCGCCCGCGCAAGCAGCAGAAGAAGATTACAAGCAAGGATATTCCGGATATTTACCCCATCGGCTCCGAGATTATGGTGCAGGTGACCAAGGGGCCCATCAGCTCGAAAGGTCCGCGCGTGACGACGAATATTTCGCTGGCGGGCCGCTACATCGTGCTGATGCCCTTCACCGATCAGTTCGGCATCTCGCGCAAGATCGACGACCCGAAGGAGCGCCAGCGCCTGCGGCAGATTGTGCAGAAGCTCAATGTGCCCGAGGGCATGGGCATCATCATGCGCACGGTGGCGCAGGGGCAGCGCTTCCGCCACTTTGTGCGCGATCTGGCGATGTTGCTGACGCAGTGGCGCGAGGTGGAGGAGAAGTTCGCGGCCAACGATGCGCCTCTGTGCGTTTACCGCGAGCCCGATCTCATTGAGCGCACGGCGCGCGACTTTCTGACGGACAATGTCGACAACATCGTCTGTGACAGTCTGGAGGTGACGCAGCGCATGCAGGAGATTGCCGGCAAGATTTCCCGCCGCTCGAAGCGCCACATCATGCACTACCCCTGCCGCCAGCCCATTTTTGAAGAGCTGGGAATCGAGCGGCAGATTAACGAGGCCTTCCAGCGCCAGGTGCTGCTGCCCTGCGGCGGCTACCTCGTGATCGACGAGACGGAGGCTCTCATTGCGATTGATATCAATACGGGGCGCAACAAGGGCAACAAGGACCTCGACAAGACGATTCTGGAGACCAACCTGGAGTCGGCCCGCGAGATTGCCCGCCAGCTGCGCCTGCGCAATATCGGCGGCTTGGTGGTGGTTGACTTCATCGACATGCGCCACCGCAAGGATCAGCTGGCGGTCTACAAGGCGATGAAGGAGGCGCTCAAGCGCGATAAGGCCAAGACGCAGGTGATGCAGATCACGCCCATCGGCCTGATGGAGATGACGCGCCAGCGCATCAATGAGTCGCTGCTCGACTACGTGAACGATCACTGCCCCTACTGCCACGGGCGCGGCCGCATCAAGAGCGTGATGACGATGAGCGTGGAGATTCAGCGCCAGCTCAAGGCGACGATTATGCGCTACCGCGATACGGTGGGCGACATGCTGGTGGTCGTCAACAGCGACGTGCTCTCGCGCTTCAAGAATGAGGACGCGAAGCTGCTCATGGAGCTGGAGCGCCAGTGTGCCGGACGACTCATTTTCCGCAGCGATCCTTCGATTCACCGCGAGGCCTTCGCCATTCTCGACCCCGCTCACAACAACAAACCGCTCTATCAGGTCAACATGTGAGCCCGCGCCTCGCGGCGAGCCCGAAGCTTCCCTCCTCGACTCAGAACAGCGGACACACCCTCATCGGCCCCCGCAGCCCATCTGCCGGGGCCTTTGCGTGGGCAAGAGCTGACGAGGCTCAAACATACACCGCAAAATAACGGCGTCCCGCTGATTCTCCTTGCCTTTACACCCGCCCTCATCTAAACTGAGACAGGGGAAGGCGGAAGGCAGGTCACCCGCGACTCTCACCCCCTCCGCTCCCTCCGCCGCCAGCCGACGGCATCCGCGCGACGCATAACATCTCCCCGACCATGACCACCCCCATACCCCTCCCGGACGACGAACAGCTCATCCGGCAAGGCCGGCCCGGGCGCACCACCCTGCCCGCAGCCAAGGCGACAGCCTTCACCCTAACGGCGCTGCTGCTCGCCCTCGCCGTCGCGGCCGCCCACCTTCTCGCCCCGTCCTCCTCGCTCGGCGACGGGCTCGCCGAAGTCTGCTCCCTGATCCGCAAACCCTTCGTCACGGGCTTCGCCCTTCTCTTCGCCGTCGCCTTCCTCCTCTACCCCCACCTCATCCGCCACATCCTCAGCCGCAGGCTCTACGTCGTCACCGACAAGCGCCTGATCAGCCTCGACGGCGGAACGGACAAGCCGAAAACACCGCAACAGCTCGAGCGCTCCTCTCTGCGCTACGACGAGATGTCAGACCTGACCCTCAAAACGATGGGCGACGGGCTCTGCAACCTCTATCTGAGGGACAACGCCGCGCCGGCGTCAAACGGCCCCCACATCCAAGTCATCCCCTACCTGCCGCAAGACATCGCCGCCTACATTCAAAGCCGCTGCTGCGGTGAGTAGAGATAGCCGACACGGCCCCTCGCCTGAACGCCATCTGCCGGCACGCAGACAGGCAGAGCATTTCTCTCGGATCTCGCCCGGGTAAAAAGCATCAACTAAGCGTCTGAAGAAGGAGCCCACCACCCTCATGCGGGTGGTGGGCTCCTTGTATCAAGAGCAGCGGGCAAGCAACCCGCACCGGACGAAAGGAAACGCAAACGTCGACGCGCGGAAGCCGCTTCCATCGCGGCAATCACATCGCAACCCGGCGCCGACCGGCTCGGCGGCCGCTCACCAGCCCTCAACCACAAGGCGGCTGCGGGCCTCCGCATGGCCCTGCCGCGCCGCCGCGCGGTGCCATTTCAGGGCCTCGGCCACGGCCTTGAGGCCTTTTTGTTCATCGTAATAACAACCAAGCCAAAACTGCGCATCAGCCAAGCCCTGCTCTGCGGCGGCGCGGCACCATTCAAGGGCCTCCTCCTGCGACTCCTCGACGCCGATGCCCTTGGCGTAGCAGCAGGACAGATTGAACTGCGCCTCCGGCATGCCCTGCTCGGCGGCAGCGCGGCACCAAGCGACGGCCTCCTCCTGCGACGCCTCGACGCCTTCGCCCTTCGCATAGCAGCAGGACAGATTGAACTGCGCCTCCGGCATGCCCTGCTCGGCAGCGGCCTCATACCAGCGGAAAGCCTCCTCGGGCGAAGCCTCGGTACCGACGCCCTCGGCATAACAAAGAGCCAGCGCATACTGAGCCTTCGCGTTTCCCTGCTCGGCAGCGGCGCGGTACCACTTGAAGGCCTCGGCGGGCTTCGGCTCAGGCATCCCCCTGCCCTCTTCACAACAGAGCCCGAGGATGTACTGCGAGGGGGCATTTCCCTGTTCAGCAGCGGCGCGGTACCACTTCAGCGCTTCCTGCAGGGAGGGCTTCACCCCGCGGCCGTTGAGGCAGCAGACGGCATAACTGTGCTGCGCCTCGGCCAGTCCCTGCTCGGCGGCGGCGCGGTACAGGCGGGCGGCCTCGGCGTCTGACGGCTCGGTACCCTTGCCGAAGTGGCAGCAGTGGCCGAGGGTGAGCTGAGCACGGGCGTGCCCCTGCTCGGCGGCGCGGCGATACCAAGTGACGGCTTGGGTGATGGAGCGCTCTTCTCCGCGACCGGTTCTGAAGGCTTCAGCCAGCTTGAACTGAGCCTCAGCCTCTCCCCGTGCGGCGGCGACGCGGCAGAGCGCCATGGGGTCGGTGCCGGACGCAGCTTCGGCGGATGAGGGGGCGGAGGGGGATGGTGTCGAATGTGATGCTGAATTGTTCATACGCTCTCCTTATACCTTAGTTCTGTTGTGTTCGAATGAAGATTTTTAGCCCCCCTCGGAAAAGAAACTCTCCCGCCGAACCAAGGAGCCGTCCGCCCGCAAAGAGGAGGGGGAGGAGCGGCTCCGTTGCTCGGGGGCGAGTATCGGAAGCGTCGTGGCGCTCCCCCCTCTGCGGGGGTGAGCGGCCGAGTGGAGGGTCTCAGAGCAGGTCGGGAGCGTCGAGGGCGCTGTTGAGCTCGCTCTCCAGGCTCTCCAGCTCGCTATCTACGTCGACATCCGGAACAAGCAGGTCGTCCTCGGGAGCGGGATCGGTCTCATCCGATACGGTCTCCGTCGCCTCGAGCTGCACCTCTTCCGTCAGGTCAGGCAAAATGACGGCCGCGTTATCGTCTGCGGCGGGCGTCGGCTCTTCAGCATCTTTGATTTCTTCGGCGGGGGTGGCTTCTTCGGCGGGCTTGGGCTCGGCAGCGGGAGTAGCCTCTTCCGCAGGCTTGGGCTCGGCAGCGGGGGTGGCGTCAGCCGCTTTTTGTTCGTCAGCTTTTTCGCCGCAGCTCGCGAGGCTCAGCAGAGCAAGAGCGAGAAGGGGAGTCATCCATTTGTTCGCTTTCATGGTCGATGATTCGGTTAGTTTACATCGGGCACATCCGAGGTGCCCGCAGGCAGGGTAGCAGATTTTCGGGTGGGTCTCAAGAGCAAACATGCGGTTTTGTCGGCGGGGCGCCGCGCATCCTGCAAGCCCGTCCCGCATGCGCGGAGCCGGCGCCCGCAGGCGCCTTGACGTCGTCGCGCCGCCGCCTGCCGACGCCCTCCGAACGCCTCTCTGCGCTCTCCGAACACCTCTCTGCGCCCTCCGAACACCCCCCCTGCACTTCCTGAACGACCCTCTGCATCCCCTGCACCCTCGCCCACTCTCAAGGCAGCGGCTGCGGTGGCACGGCGGCCTCACCCGCTCTCACCGCTCTCACCGCTCTCAGGGCAGCGGCTGCGGCGGCACGGCGACCTCACCGCAGAGCAAAAAACGCGTCTCGCGGCCGGGCCACCGCGGGTTTGTGTACATCCGGCAGCTCGAGTGTCAGCGCCGATATACAGCTTGCCAGCGCGGGGCCAAGCTGCTACAATGGCGGCACACATGAAAACCGACACGATTTGCGTTCAGAGCGGCTGGACTCCCGGCAAGGGCGAGCCGCGTGTCCTGCCCATTTACCAGTCGACCACCTTCCGCTACGAGACGAGCGAGCAGATGGCTCGCCTCTTCGATCTGAAAGATTCCGGCTTCTTCTACACCCGGCTTCAGAACCCCACCAACGAGTGCGTCGCCAAGAAGATCGCCGAGCTCGAGGGTGGCGTGGGGGCCATGCTCACGTCCTCGGGGCAGGCGGCCTCATTCTACTCCGTCTTCAACATCTGCGAGGCGGGCGATCACTTTATCTCGACGTCGGCCATCTACGGCGGCACCTACAATCTCTTTGCCGTGACCTTCAAGAAGCTGGGCATCGAGGTAACCTTCGTCGATCAGGATGCGTCCGATGAGGAGCTTGAGAAGGCTTTTCGCCCGAACACGAAGTGCGTGTTCGGCGAGACCATCTCGAACCCCTCGCTGCAGGTGCTCGATATCGCGAAGATGGCCCGCCTTGCTCACGCGCACGGCGTGCCGCTGATTGTGGACAACACCTTCGCCACCCCCATCAACTGCCGCCCCTTCGAGCACGGGGCCGATATCGTGATTCACTCGACGACGAAGTACATGGACGGCCATGCCACGCAGGTCGGCGGCGCGATTGTCGACAGCGGCAAGTTTGATTGGATGGCGCATCGCGACCGCTTCCCGGGGCTGACGACGCCCGACGAGTCCTACCACGGTCTCGTCTACGCCGAGGCTTTCGGCGAGGGGGCCTACATCACGAAGTGCACGGCGCAGCTGATGCGCGATTTGGGCAGCATTCCGTCGCCCTTCAACGCCTTCCTGCTCAATCTGGGGCTGGAGACGCTGCACCTGCGTGTGCCCCGCCACTGCGAAAACGCGCAGAAGGTGGCGGAGTTCCTCACGACGCAGCCGGAAGTGGCTTGGATCCATTACCCGGGGCTTCCCGGCAATCCGGCCTACGAGCTGGCTCAGCGCCAGTTTGACGGCGGCCGCAGCTGCGGCGTGGTGACCTTCGGCATCAAGGGCGGTCGCGAGCGCGCGATTAAATTCATCGACAGCCTGAAGCTGGCGGCCATTGTGACGCACGTGGCCGATGCGCGCACCTGCGTGCTGCATCCTGCCAGCCACACGCACCGCCAGCTCTCCGACGAGCAGCTCATCGAGGCCGGCGTGAAGCCCGATCTCATCCGCTTCTCGGTGGGTATCGAAGATGCGGAAGACATCATCGCTGATCTCCGCCAAGCTTTCGAAGCCATTGCGACGGCCTAAAGCCCCATCGGGCGCAGGAGGAGCGCGAATTCTTCGCGGCTCTTCCCCGGCTCGATGCAACTCAGCTCTTTCGATCTCCCCGGTCGCGCGCCCCTCCGCGCGCGACCGGAGCTGTTTTTTGCGGCGAGCGGGTGCTTCCGTCTCTCCCCTCATCCTCCCTCGCCGAGCCCTGTCCGCGCGGAGTCGGCGTGATAAAATTAAACCGCCCCACACGGGGCAAGAGTCAGCGTTCACGCTCCTCCGAGCACCCGCCTGAACAATTCGTGCCCATCCGCTGCACGATTTTTCTTATGCGCTTTGTTTCAATTTAATACAGTGCGCATCGGCGGCGCAAAATCGGCCATTTCATCTTATTTTTTTTCGAGCATTTTTCTGGACGTTTCAAATTTCGGGTGATATACCCTTTTCAGGCAAACCGCTGCCCCGTTCGGCATCAGATCGGGGGCTTTGCAGCGGTTCGGCCTGCTTCATATCACGTAATGACAAGAGCTATGTTGAAGAAAAAGAGTGCGCCCGCGCTTTCGCCGGCGTCAGGATACACGGATCCCGAGCGAGCACTTTCGCGCGGGGTAAATGGGAATGATTCGGTTTGCCGCCTGTCGGCAGACCGTGAGATCTCTCACCATGTCGGGACTCTCGAGCCGACTGCCCTGTCTGCCGCTCAGGCAGGCGACGGTCGATGCGCTCGTTGCGGTCGTGTCTGAGTCAGCGGATGTTTGCCGATTGACTGATTATTAACCATCCGATTCGTTGCCTATCGACTCTGCCACGGACGCCGTTCATCACATGCGATTGCTTTGCCGCTCCCGGGAGGGGGCGGCTTTTTCTTTCGCCGCGCGGCGTTTTCTTGTCGACTCCGGCCGGGCTCCGTGGTATCATGACAGGGTGGCGGCAGCGAGTGCCGACCCTTCGCGAAACAGCTCACAAGCACAACCCTGAGAGACACGGATATGAAAAAAGCGAAATCACTGATCAAAGCCTGCAAGATCGGCGCTTGGGGACAGGCCGCCGATATGCTCAACCGGGGCGACTCGGTGCACGGCTCGGGCCCGAAGGGCAAGACGCCGCTGATGTACGCCTGCCGCCGCGGCAACCTCGACTTCGCCGCACGCCTGATCGATCTGGGCGCGGATGTCAATGCGCGCACGCTCAGCGGCAAGACGGCGCTGATGTATGCCTGCAGCGGCTCGCCGGCTCTATGCGGGATGTTGCTCAGCCGCGGAGCCGATCCCTTGGCGACGGATGTTCAGGGGCGCACGGTGCTGCACTACGCCTGTCGGAAGGGGCAGCTGGATCTGGCCGAGAAGTTGCTGGCTGCCGGAGCGGATCTGAACGCCCGGGACCAACGGGGTCGCACGCCGCTGCACCACGCGGCGGCCAAGGGGCAGTGGCCCGTCGCGGAGATGCTGCTCGGCCGCGGGGCGGACTTGCAGCAGGCTGACCGCTTCGGCTGTACGCCGCTGCACCACGCCGCGCGCAAGGGGCGCCGCCTGCTCGTCGGGATGCTTCTCTCGCGAGGCGCGGCGGTGGACGCGCAGGACCACAACGGGCGCACGCCGCTCATGCACGCTTCGCTCACCGGGCACCGCAAGACGGCCGCTCTGCTGATGGCGCACGGCGCCGACCTGCAGCTCCGCGACAAGAACGGCAACACGGCCGCATGGCTGGCCGCCGGGGATAAGGCGCACAAGATGATCCGCCTGATGACGCCGCCCGATGCCTGAGACCTCGGCGTTTGACGCCCCGAGTGTGTGAAGCCCCGGTGCATGTCACCTCGCGTGTTCGTCACCTCGCGTGTTCGTCACCTCGGCGTTCGTCACCCCGGTGTTCGATGCCGCGCTTCTTCGTCACCCCGGTGTTCGATGCCGCGCGTCTTCGTCACCCCGAGTGAGGACGCGCCCGACGCGAGCGGGGGATGCCGCGCGGGCGCGTTCCGGCAGCGGCGGTGCTCATGCGCCCGCCGCGCGAAGCTTGGCGGCTATCACTTGGTAGCCTTCCTGTTCGGCGATTTCGAGCGGGGTGCGTCCTTCGTCATCCTCGACGGTCAGATCCGCCCCCGCCGCAAGCAGCACATCGACCATCTCCGTGTGATTCAATAACACAGCCAAGTGAATCGGCGCACCCGGATCGCTCTCTGCATTGACGTCGGCTCCGTGATTAATTAAAACGCGAGCCACGTTCACGTTGTTCATGATGGCCGCATCGTGAAGGGGGGTGCAGTTGCGCTTGCTCCGAGCATGGATATCGGAACCGGTGTTGAGCAACAACTGCACCGCTTTCGGATAATCCCTGTGGTGTCGGCTCAGCAGACGCCCCAGTGCCGCGTACCCCTCTTCCCTTTTGAAGTTTCGCCTGTAATCCTCCAGCGCCGGGTATAATCCGCCGGCGGCAGCATGGTGCAGCGCCGTCATGCCTTTGTCATCGCGAAGAGACGCATCGGCGCCGCCGACTCGGAGTATCTCTATGACCTCGGTCTGACCGCCCTGGGCAGCCACCGTCAACGGGGTCATCATACTCTTATCGGCAGCGTTGGGATCCGCACGGTATGTCAACAGATGCTGCACGACGCTGATGCGCCCGCTCTGTCCGTTGAGCACGGCGTCGGTAAACTCCCGAACATCGTCCTCCGTCTTCTGCAATTCAGAGTCGACGTTTGCACAGGCCAGATGCAAGGGGGTGAAACCGTCAGACGTCTTTTTATCGGGGTCGGCGTCAGCTGAAAGCAGCATGAGAGTTATCACATCGTTGCCCATGATCGCCGTATAGTGCAAGGGGGTGAGAGTCAGAAACTCCGCATCGCAATCGGCTCCGGCATCGAGCAGGGCACGCACGGCTCTGGGATTGTTGAGGCAGCAAGCTGCGTGAAGGGGCATCCATCCGCCCAGAAGCATCATATCCGGGTCACAACCGGCGTCGAGAAGCAAGGCCAGGCGCCGATCATCCCCGTCTCGTATGGCTACAAATAAGGCATCCGCATAAGAGGACGATGTGATTCCCTCTGCGGCAAGACGCTGTTTCGCGAGCTCCTGCTCCGAAACCCGAGCCTGCAGCGGGGCGGCCGAAAAGACCGCGACGGCAAGGCCTATTCCTAACGTTTTTGCATGTTTCATCAGGCACATAAGCTCTCCGGCCGCGAGCATAACACGCTGAGATTTCGTGTCAGGATTTTATGCACAAGTATGACAAAGAGAATCGATTGTATCCGCGCTTACGCGTCTGCGGGCTTGTCCTGCGCCGGGGTCTGCTTCCGCAGACGGGCGATGCTGTAGTAGGCGAAGGGGACAAACAAGATGCCGATGGCCGTGGCGGCGCTCATGCCGCCGATGACGCATTGGCCGATCACGCGCCGCGCCTCCGCTCCGGCTCCGGTCGCCGTGGCCAGCGGGATGCAGCCGAGGATGAAGGCCAGACTGGTCATGAGGATGGGGCGCAGGCGCATTTGGGCGCCCTCGAGCGTTGCGGCCAACAGATCCATGCCCTCGCGGCGGCGGTTTTCGGCGAACTCAACGATGAGGATGGCGTTCTTGGCGGCAAGGCCGATGAGCATGATCAGGCCGATTTCGGCATAGAGGTTGAGCTCCAGCCCGCAGGCCAGCAGGGTGCCGAGCGCGCCGAGGATGGCGACGGGCACCGAGAGGGCGATGCTCAGCGGCAGTGACCAGCTCTCGTACAGCGAGGCGAGCAGCAGGAAGGCGCAGGCGCCGGAGAGGGCAAAGACGGCGCCGAGGCCGATGCCCGAGGCGGCTTTCTCTTCCTGAAAGCTCATGCCGGTGTAGCTCATGCCCATGTCGGCGGGCATGCTGCGGTCGAATTCGGCTTCGAGCGCGGCCATGGCCTGCCCGCTGCTGTAGCCCGGGGCGGCGACGACGTTGAGCATGGCGGCGTTGTACATGTTCTGCCGGATGATGTAGTCGGGCCCGTAGCTGCGGGTGATGTCCACAAGGCTGTCGAGCGGTATCCGGCTGTTGTCGGCCCCGGGGAGGTAATAGGCCTTGATCTGGCTGATGTTCATGCGGCTGCTGTCTTCCGCCTGCATGTAGACGGGGTACTGGTAGCCGAAGCGGTTGAAGTAGTTGATGAAGCTGCTGCCCAGCAGCGTTTGGAGGGTGCTGTAGGCGGTGCTCAGGCTGACGCCTTGGGTGAGGGCTTTCTCGCGATGGAGCGTGAGCTGATACTGGGGCGAGTCGGGCGCCATGAGGTTGCTGACGCGGGCGATTTCGGGGAGTTTCTCGGCGCAGCTGATGAAGTAGTCGCTTTGTTCGCGGAGGTAGGCGATGCCGTTTCCGCCGCGGTCTTCGACCATGAGGCTGATGTCGTTGCTGGCGCCGACGCCGGGGATAGCGGGCGGCTGCATGGCCATGCCGATGCCTCCGGTGTCGAGTTGCGGGACGAGGCGGTTGATGGCGGCGGTGACGGCGGCGGCGCTTTCGGTCTCGGGGTTGCGCTGCTGCCAGGGTTTGAGGGTGATGAAGCAGAAGGCGTTGTCGGGGCTCTGCACGCCGGTGATCATGTTGTAGCCGTTGACGGTGACGACGCCTTGGATGCCCGGCAGGCGGCAGAGGGCTTCGGTGAGCTTTTCGCCGGCTTTTTCGGTGACTTTCAGGGAGCTGCCGACGGGCATCTGCAGCGAGCTGAAGAGGTAGCCTTGGTCTTCGTCGGGCAGGAAGCCGTCGGGGATGTGGCGGATGACGACTCCGATGGCGAGGGTCAGGGCGATGAGGACGAGGGCGGTCAGGGCGCTGAGTTTGATGAGCAGGCGGCCGGCGGTCGCATAGCGGCGGCGCATGCCGTCGATGAGCGCATTGAAGCGCTGCGCGAGAAAGTTCTCGCGCGGGCTGCCGTCGGCCTTGCGGGCGCGGGGCCGAAGCAGCAGGGCGGCCAGCGCCGGGCTGAGGGTGAGGGCGTTGAGTGCCGAGAGCAGGATGCTCACGCCGAGTGTCACGGCAAATTGGGTGTACATCAGCCCGGTGATGCCGCTGATGAGCATGCAGGGGAAGATGACGGCAGCCAGCACGAGGGCGGTTGCGATGACGGGGCCGGCGACTTCTTTCATGGCGGCGAGGGTGGCGTCGCGGGGGCTGAGTCCGGCGTCGAGCTGGGTCTGGACGGCTTCGACGACGACGATGGCGTCATCGACGACGAGGCCGATGGCGAGCACGAGGCCCATGAGGCAGATGGTGTTGATGTCGATGCCGAAGAGGGGGAAGAAGATGAAGGTGCCGACGATGCTCACGGGGACGGCGGCCAGCGGGATGAGCGTCGCGCGCCACCCCTGCAGGAAGATGAAGACGACGAGGATGACGAGCAGCAGGGCTTCGACGAGGGTGCGCAGGATGTCTTGGATGCTCAGGCGCACGCTCAGGGTGGTGTCGAGGGCCTGCGTGAGTTCGAGGCCGGGCGGCATGCGGTGCGCGGCAAGGGTGTTTTCAACGGCCTGAACGGTTTGGAGGGCGTTGCTGCCGGGGCTCTGGTAGACGGCGATGATGGCGCAGGCTTTGCCGTTGTAGGTGGCGCTCAGCGAGTAGCTTTGTGCGCCCAGTTCAATGCGGGCGACGTCTTTGAGGCGCACGACGGAGTCGCTGTCGGCACGCAGGATGATGTTTTCAAACTCTTCGACGGTGACGAGGCGCCCTTCGGTGCGCACGGTGTAGGTATCGGGCTGGTCAGGCGGTGAGGGGGCGGCGCCGATTTTGCCGATGGGGTTGACGCTGTTCTGCTCTTGGACGGCTTGGCGAATGTCGGTGACGCTCAGGCCGAGGGCGGCCATTTTATCGGGCTTGAGCCAGATGCGCATGGCGTATTCGCCCGCGCCGAAAACCTGCACGTTGCCGACGCCCGGGGTACGCAGCAGGGGGTTGACGAGGTTGATGTAGGCGTAGTTCGAGAGCCAAGTGGCATCGTAGTCGCCGTCGGGCGAGCGGAGGACGTAGAGCAGCAGGGGGGTGCCGCTCATGCTGCGCAGGGTGACGCCGAGCTGCTGGACTTCGGTGGGCATGTCGGAGTTAGCTTGGGCGTAGCGCAGGTAGCTGAGCACTTGGTCCATGTCGGGCTCGCTGCCGACTTTGAAGGTGATGTTGAGGGTGAGGTCGCCGTTGTTGGTGCTGGTGCTCGTCATGTACTCCATGCCCTCGACGCCGCTCATTTGCTGCTCGATGGGGGTGGCGATGGAGTCGACGACGGTGTTGCAGTCGGCTCCCGGGTAGCTGGTGCTCAAGGAGATTTGCGGCGGGATGATGTTCGGGTACTGCGCGACGGGCAGGGTGAGTGCACAAAAGAGGCCGCCGAGCAGGATGAGCAGAGCCAGGCTGATGGCGACGATGGGGCGGCGTATGAAGAAGGCGTACATCACGGGCTGAGACGGCGCAGCCCTCCGCCGCGTTCAATAGCGTTTAGGTGACGGGCGGGCGTTTGCAGACTTCGCATCGGCTGATCGCTTTTTCCGCTTGACGCTCCGAGGCGTACGTGCGAGAATGCCTTGGTTGCCTCTATTCTTGTTATGAAGTGGTCTCATTTGCTTTATTTTGCGGCTTTCGGTGTGAGCACGGTGCTCTTTCACCGCCGCAAGCCGATTCTCGGGACGATTATTGTGACGGATCGCTGCAATTTGCACTGCAAGCACTGTTCGGTCAATAATATCACGGCGGTGATGCACCCTTACGCGAAGATTCAGGCGGAGATGCGGCAGCTCTACGCGATGGGGGTGCGTATTTTGTTTTTCTGCGGCGGAGAGACTTTTCTGTGGCGCGACGGTTCGATGGGGCTGCGCGATCTGGTGCGCGAGGCGAAGCGCATGGGCTTTTTCATTGTGAATGTGGTGACGAACGGGACGCAGCGTCTCGATTTGCCCGAGGCGGATCTGATTCTGCTGAGTCTCGACGGTGATGAGAAGCGCCACAATCTGATTCGCGGCGAGACCTACGCGACGATTCGCCGCCATATGGCGGAGGCGACGTCTGATAACATCTGTCTCTACATGGCGGTGAACCAACTCAATAAGCAGTGCATTCGCTCGGTTTGCGAGGTGGCGCGCGAGGAGCCGATGGTGCGGGCGGTGTCGTTCAATTTTCACACGCCCTACCCGGATACGGCGCCGCTGGAGTTGTCGCGCGAGGATAAGGTGGCCTGCTGCCGCGAGATAGAGGAGTTGATGGATGAGGGCTTCCCGATTTTCAATTTGCGCAGTGCTTTTCCGGCCATTATTGACAATGCGTTCCCGACGCCCTGCCACCAGTGCGTGGTGATGGAGGACGGCAAGTTGTCGGTTTGCGGGCGCTGCGTCGAGGTGCCCGGTCTCTGCGAGCGCTGCGGTTATTTCTTTGCGGCGGAGTATGCTCTTGTCTTCGGCGGCAATATGAAGGTGGCAAGCGAGATGCTGCGAACTTATACGCGTTTTGTGTGATTGTTTATGAGCTGGTTGACGACGGCGGCGCGCACGTGGCTGACGGGCAGTTCGGCGCCCTTTCTGTTTACGGATGAGAACGAGGAGAGCCTCGATACCGCGCTGCCCGGGGCGCTGGGGCTTTACGTCCATGTGCCTTTCTGCCGGCGGCTCTGCGATTTCTGCCCCTATTGCAAGGTGGTCTACAGGCGCTCGGAGGCGGCGGCCTATACGGAGGCACTGCTGGAGGAGATACGCTTGGTCGGGGAGCGGGAGACTGCCCGGCGGGAGGTTTCAAGCGTGTATTTCGGCGGGGGGACGCCGGCTCTGCTGGCGGGCGAGTTTTCGCGGCTGACGAGTCAGCTGGCGCGCTATTACGAGGTGCGCGACGGAATCGGGGCCGAGCTGCACCCGGCCGATGTGCGCCCCGAGGTGCTGGGCTTGCTGCGCGAGGCGGGGGTGACGCGCATCAGCATCGGGATTCAGTCGTTTCTGCCCGAGTTCGCGTCGCTGCTGGGGCGCCCTGCCCCGTCGCCCGAGGCTCTGGCGGCGGCGCTGCGCGAGGTGCCTTTCGAGACGGTGAGCATGGATTTTATTTTTGCGCTTCCCGGGCAGTCGACGCAGCAGGTGGTGCAGGATGTGGAGACGGCCTTTGCCCACGGGGCGAATCACGTGGCGATTTATCCCTTTATTGATTTTTCGTTTACGGCCTCGCGGGTGCCGGCGGCGCAGAAGCGGCGCAAGCGCGAGATGATGGATGCGATTGCCGCGCACTGCGCGCGGCACGGGTATGATCGCGATTCGATCTGGACTTTCGCGCTGCCGGGCGGCCACCGCTATTCGAGCATGACGCGCGACTGTTATCTGGGCTTCGGCTGTTCGGCGGTGACGCTGTTGCGCGATTCGTTCAAAATCAATACTTTTTCGGTTCCGGCCTACGTGGAGCGCCTGCGGGAGGGGCGCCTGCCGAGTTGCCTGACGCTGCGCTTCTCGCGCCGACAGCGCATGCTGTATTATTTGTTCTGGCGGGCGTATTCGATGTTTGTGAGCGAGGCGGATTTTCGTGCGTTTTTCGGCACGGAGCTGCGCGAGGCCTTCGGGCCGGAGCTGTGGCTGGCCTGCCGGCTGGGGCTGCTGCGGCGCGAGCCCGGCGGCTACCGCCTCACGACGCGCGGGGCGTTTTACTTCCACCACTACGAGAATTTTTACACGCTCTCGTACATCGACAAGATGTGGGGGGTGCTGCGGCGCGAGGCTTTCCCGCGCGAGTTGCGTATCTGAGCGCGGGATGAAGGGGGAGGAGAGGAGCTGTGCGATGCTGTCCGTATTCGTTGTTTCTGGCATGGCGCCTGCTGACGGGGCGGGGGCGACGGGGCTTGCTGCTTATCTGTCTGCTGGGGGTTCTGCTCTCGGTGGCGGGTCAGGTGGTGGTGGGCGGGGTGATGCAGGGGATGATTCGGGAGGTGGAGAACGGTCTGCGGGCCTACTGCCCGCACCTGATGCTGCGCTCGTCGGTCTGGACGCCGGAGCAGTTGGAGGCGCTGCCGGAGGTGCGGCGCGCGTCCCGCGGTACGGCGGGGATGGCTCTGGTCGACGGGGCGCTGTGTTCGTATGTGGCGTCGCTGCCGCTGGCAGCTTGGCCTGAGGGGGAGCGCTTGGCGCTCGATGATGACTGCTGCGTGATCAGCGCCACCTGCGCCGAGCGGCTCGGCGAGCCGCTCGAGCTCGTGATGCGCTTCGGCGCGGGGGAGGCGGATGAGCGGCGCCTGCGCGTGGTCGATGTGTTTCATGTGCCGGGCCGCATGAAGTCGCCCGATGTGGTCTGTTTCGGCGCACTGCCGGGGCCGTCCGTGATAGGGCTTGAGCTGGAGCCTTGGGGCGATGCGGATGAGCTGGCGGAGCTGATTACCCGCCGCGATGCCTCGGCGCTGCTGCCGGCACTCTGGGACGGCAATGCCGGCTGGCTGGGCGTGCTGGCGCAGTTGCGCGCCTCGCTGAGTTTTCTGTTTGCCGCGGGGGTGCTGGCGTCGGCTTTCTGCGCCTGTGCGCTGCTGATGGTGGGGGCGCTGCAGCGGCGCGGGTCGATGGCGGCGTATCTGGCTATCGGGGCAACGCCGCGCGCGCTGGCGGCGGTGTATGCGTGGCAGGCGCTGTTGCTGATGGCAGCGGCGGTGCCGGCGGGGCTGCTGCTGGGGCACGGGCTGCTGCTGGGGCGCGAGGGCTTGGCGCGCGTGTTTGAGTTCTGCGGTATGGGGATGTACGATGCGCAGGCGCTGGATATGCCGCTGCCTGCGGCGATGTGGCCGGGGCTCTATGCCTACGCGGCGCTGACGTCCTGCCTCGCGCTGGCTTTCAGCGTGCTGCCGGCGGCGCTGGTGGCTTTGCGCTCGGCGACGCCGCGCGCGCTGGCGGGTTCGGCGCTTTGAGGAAGAGGGAGAGGCCGAAGTGGCGGACGCGTCGGCCTTCGCGGTCGCGGAATTCACCCAAGGCGATGAGGATGACGTCGATGACGGTCCAGACGCCGAAGAGGCCGAGGGTCATGAGCATGATGATGCCGCTGATGTAGCGGCGGCACAGGAGGCGGTGCAGACCGGAGACGGGGAGAAGGGCGAGGAGCAACAGCAGCAGCCGGCTCTGCGGTGAGATGTCGTCGTTGCAGCTCACGGCGGCGGGTCTGCTTCAGATTTCGCGCCTGTCCTGCAGGGCGCGCATGACGGTGATGGCGTCGGCGTGGCTGAGGGCGGCTCCGGCCGGCATGCCCTGCGCCAAGCGCGTGATGCGGCAGTTGAGGCCGGAGAGCTGCTCGGCGAGGTAGAGGGCGGTGGCTTCGCCTTCGACGTCGGAGCTCAGGGCGAGGATGACTTCGCAGGCCGGGCGCTGCCGCACGCGCTCGACGAGTTTCTCGATGCCGAGGTCTTCGGGCATGACGCCGTCGAGCGGTGAGATTTTGCCGCCTAGGCAGTGGTAGAGCCCGCGGAAGCTGCCCGAGCGCTCGATGGGCAGCACGTCGGTGGCTTGCTCAACGACGCAGATCTGGCCGATGTCGCGCGCGGGGTCGCTACAGGCGTTGCAGCGCTCGCCTCGCGCGGCAAAGAAGCCGCATTCGGGGCAGTTGTCTATCTGCTCCACAGCGTTTCGCAGCGCTTCGGAGAGCTTGATTGCCTGCTGCCGCCCCTGCTGCAAAAACCAGAGGGCGTGCCGCTCGGCACCGCGACTGCCGATGCCGGGCATGCTGCGCAGGCCGGCCATGAGCTCAAGGACGGCGCTCGGGTAATCCTGCACTTTCATGGGATGCGCCTACAGTAAAAGGGGATGAGCGAGGTGACCAGCCAGAGCAGCGCGATGCAGAAAATCGGGGCCGAGGGGTTGACGAGGCCGCCCCAGAACACGCAGAGGAGCCCGGGCAGCGCCACCGTGACGGCGACGAAGAAGCAGATCTGCGTGCGCCTTCCCCACGAGGCTTCGCGCAGCAGCACGAGGCTCAGGTAGAGCGTGAGGGCAACGCAGATGCCGAAGAGCCCCTGCGGGCTGAGCAAGGGTTGCTGAATTTTCTCGGCTTCGATGAGGAAGGGTTCGCCGCAGAGCATCATGATCTGCCGCGTCTCCATGGCCTCATAGCAGCCGCTGAGCATGAAAATCATCAGGCAGAGCAGCACGAGCAGACTCAGGCTGATCCACTTCACGAGAAAGAGGTTGCCGCGCTGCACGGGGCCTCGTTCGCTGTTGAGCAGGGAGGCGGCGGCTTCGCGCAGCCGGGGCGAGATGACGACGCGGTGCCTGAGGCTGAAGATGACCAGCCGCAGGACACGCCCGAGCCGCCTTTGCTCGGGATCATCGGGCATTGCCGGTGGTTGCTTCTTCATGCGTCTGCGGACAAGGGGAATGCGTCGGCTCTCTCAGACATGAAACGGCGGGGGCTGTGTCTGCC
>DXFQ01000073.1 GCA_019114365.1 Candidatus Parakkermansia intestinigallinarum
GCGCGGGGGATGACCATCTCCCGCGCTCCGCCGTTCCGATGCGGCTAGGGCTCTTCAGAGGATGACTTCGCCGCGGAAGACGATGAGGGCGGGCCCGGTGAGGGTGACGTCTCTGAATTCGGTGGCGCCGACGCGCTTGAAGCCTACGGAGAGGGTGTCGCCGCCGGCGACGTCGAGGCTGATGGGCGAGGGGGCGTCCGTGAGCAGGGCGTGCAGGAGGGCGGTGGCGGTCATGCCGGTGCCGCAGGCGAGGGTTTCGTCTTCAACGCCGCGTTCGTAGGTGCGCAGTTTGAGGTGCTGCGGGCTGAGGACGGTGGCGAAGTTGGCGTTGGTGCCGGCGGGGGCGAAGGCTTTGTGGTAGCGCAGGTAGGCGCCCATTTTGCGGATGTCGATGTCGTCGACCGACGGGAGGTAGGCGACGGCATGGGGGACGCCGGTGTTGAGGAAGTGGACGGGCGCCGGGATGACGTCGTCGGCCGGCAGGGCGTTGAGTTTGAGGTCTTTCGGCGTGGTGAGCTGAATGGTGACGCTGTCGTCGTCGTTGACGGTGCCGCGCACGAGGCCGGCGATGGTTTCAAAGTGCATGTCTCGCAGTTGGCCGTCGGTGAGGAATTCGACGAAGGCGGTGAAGCAGCGCGCGCCGTTGCCGCACATTTCGGCTTCTCCGCCGTCGGAGTTGTAGTAGCGCATGCGCACGTCGCCTTGGCCCTGCGCGGGTTCAACGGCGATGAGGCCGTCGGCTCCGATGCCGAAGCGGCGGTCGCAGAGCGCGGCGATGTTGTCGCGGGTGAGCAGCTCGCTGAGGGAGAGGTCGCGGTTGTCGATCATGACAAAGTCGTTACCCGCACCCGTCATTTTGTAAAACTGAAGCATCATAGCGGGGCTATTGTAGCAGAGTTGAGCCCCGGGTGCAAGCCCGAGGCTCGATACGCCGTGTTTCACGGGGCGTCCGGCGCTGCCGCGACGGAGGCGCGACGGGGACTCGACGGTGCCGCGATGATGTCAGAGCCGGGCTCGCAGCGCGGCGGCGCGGCGGCGGGGGCTGCGAGGCTGCGAGGCTTATTATTCGCGGCGTTCACCCAAGCGGGCGTCGACGCGCATGAGGCCGCCGGTGTTGCCTTCGCAGAGGGCGATGTAGTCGACGATTTCGGTGACGGCGTTTTCTTCCTGCACTTGCTCAGCGGCGTATTCGAGCAGGAGGTGCTGGGAGGCGTAGTCTTGTTCGCTGACGCAGAGGTCGAGTAGTTTGTTGATGGCGGCGGTGATGGCGCGTTCGTGTTCGAGGGTGTGGCGGAAGGTCTCGGCAAGGCTGCGCCGCTCGGGCAAGTGGGCGGGGATGGCGCTGAGGCGGACGGTGCCGCTCCGCTGCTCCAGGTAGTCGATGAGGTGCAGGGCGTGCTCGCATTCTTCCCGGTACTGGAGGCGCAGCCAGTGTGCGGCGCCGCGATAGCCTTGGGAGGCCATGTCGGCGGAGAGGGCGAGGTAGAGGTAGGCGGAGTCGAATTCGATGCCGATTTGCCGGCAGATGGCTTCTGCGATGTTGTCTTTCATGTTGCGGGTAATAGGGTGTCGGGTTGTGCGGATGGGGCGGGTGCGCGGCACGGGCGGGTGCACGGCACGGGCGGTGCCGCTGCCCGGGGTTTCCGCTCTCTATTGCAGCAGGATTTGCGGCTCCTGTCAAGGGAAGCCGTCCACCTGTTTCGGCGAGCAGGCAGGGGCAGCTCCTCTTTCCGCAGGCAGCAAAAAGCCGCCCGCCCGATGCTTCGGGCAGGCGGCTTTTGAGCGCGGGCACCCCGCTTTGTCGGCCGGGGCTCGCCGCGTGCTGTGCGTTACCGCATCAGTGTTTTTTGCAGAAGTCTTCGAGGCGGTCGAGGCCCTCCTTGAGCACGTCGAGCGAGGTGCAGTAGGAGATGCGGATGGCCTGATCATTGCCGAAGGCGATGCCGGGAACGGCTGCAACTTTGTAGCGCTCGAGCAGTTTGTTGCAGATGTTCAGGGAGCTCATGCCCAGCTCGCTGAGGTCGATGAAGAAGTAGAAGGCGCCCTTCGGTTCGACGACTTTGACTTTCGGCATGGCAGCGAGCCTGCTGTAGACGTACTGGCGGCGGAAGTCGTACTCCTCGCGCAGGTCGTCGATGAAGCTCTGATCACCCGTGAGAGCCTCGATAGCGCCGTACTGTGCGAAGGTCGTGGCGTTGGAGGCGGTGTGGTCCTGAATGAGCTTGATGTATTTGGCAATCGGCTCGGGGGCTGCGGTGTAGCCGAGGCGCCAGCCGGTCATGGCGTAGCTCTTCGAGAAGCCGTTGACGGTGATCGTCAGGTCGTAGAGCTCTTTGCTCAGCGAGGCGATGGAGACGTGCTTGGCCTCGCCGTAGACGAGGTGCTCGTAGATTTCGTCGGAGATGATGAGGATGTCTTCCTCGATGGCGACTTCGCCGATCGCGCGGAGCTCTTCCTCGGTGTAGACGGCGCCGGTCGGGTTGTGCGGCGTGGTGAGGATGATCATCTTGGTGCGCGGCGTCATGGCCTCTTCAAACTGCTTGGCCGTGATCTTCCAGCCGTTTTCCGCCGTCGTCTCCACAAACACGGGCGTGCCGCCGCACAGTTGGATCATGGCCGGGTAGCTCACCCAGTAGGGGCTCGGGATGATGACTTCGTCTCCTTCGCCGATGCAGGCGCGCAGGGCGTTGTAGACGGCGGGCTTGGCACCGCAGGCAACGCAGATCTGGTCGATGCCGTACTCGAGGTTGTTGTCGCGCTTGAGCTTGTCGGCAATGGCTTGGCGCAGCTGGGGCAGGCCGACGGACGGCGTGTATTTGGTGGCGCCGTTCTCCAGGGCCTTGATGGCGGCCTGCTTGACGTTCTCGGGCGTGTCCTTGTCGGGCTCACCACCGGCGAGGCCGTATACCTGCTCGCCATTCGCTTTCATCTCCTTGGCGCGGTTGGTCACAGCAAGCGTCAGAGAGGGGGTGAGGGCAGCTACATTCGGTGAGATAAAGTCCATGGGAATCTGAGATGGGTTGAAGTTAGCGACGTTGCGCACGTGACGCACGCCACGGGGCATTCTACCCGCATGAATGGGCTTTGGCAAGAAAAATGTGCTCGCCTTGCCCGCTTTTGCCGCGTTAGCGGTGTTTACGGCTTGCACGCTGAGCCGCTTTGGTGTAATCTGCCTGCGATATGTGGACAGGCAGATTTTCACAGGCGACGGCCGACCTGGTTCTCCGGTACGGCGAATCCGTTTCATATGACTGGAAGCTTTACCGCCACGATGTGGCCGGTTCGATTGCTCATGCGAGGGCTCAGCTCAAGGCGGGGATGCTGACGGAGGAGGAGTTCGAGGCGATTCGCTCGGGGCTCGAGGGGATTCTGGCTGATATCGAGACGGGCCATTTCTCTTGGAGCACGAAGCTGGAGGATGTTCACATGAACATTGAGAGCGAGCTGACGCGCCGCATCGGTGCGCCCGGCGCCAAGCTGCACACGGCGCGCTCGCGCAATGATCAGGTGGCTACGGATACGCGCCTCTACTGCCGCGCCGAGATTGACGTGACGCTCGAGCTGCTGCGCCGCATGCAGCTGGCGCTGGTGGGCAAGGCGGACGAGTATGCCGATGTGCGCCTGCCGGGCTACACGCATTTGCAGCGGGCTCAGCCGGTGACGATCGGGCACCACCTGCTGGCGTATGTGGAGATGCTGGCGCGGGATGCGGATCGCCTGCGCGACTGCCGTCGCCGCCTCAACCTGTCTCCCCTCGGTTCGGGGGCGATTGCCGGCTCGACTATCAATTTGGATCGCGAGGCCATTGCGGCCGAGCTGGGCTTCGACGGCGTGACGCAGAACTCGATGGATGCGATTGCGGATCGCGATTATATTCTCGAGTGTCTCTTCTGTCTCTCGCTCATCGGCACGCATCTCTCGCGCCTGAGTGAGGACTTGGTGCTCTGGAGCAGCGCCGAGTTCGGCTACTGCACGCTCTCGGACGCACACACGACGGGCTCGAGCCTGATGCCGCAGAAGAAAAACCCCGATGTCTGCGAGCTGACGCGCGGCAAGAGCGGCCGTCTGTACGGCAATCTGGTCAGCGTGATGGTGGCCGTGAAGGGTCTGCCGCTGACCTACAACCGCGATTTGCAGGAGGACAAGGAGCCGCTGTTCGATTCGTTTGAGACGGTGCAGCTGGCGCTGCAAGTGAATGCCGAGATGGTGGCGGCGATGCGCATCAATGCCGCAGCCTGCGAGGCGGCGGTGGCCGATCCGCTGCTGCTGGCGACGGATCTGGCCGATTATCTCGTGCGCCGCGGGGTTCCGTTCCGCAAGGCGCATGCGTTGGTGGGCAAGGCTGTGGCGCTCGCGGTCTCGAGCGGCACGCCGCTCAATAAGCTGACGCTCGAGCAGTTCCGCGAGATTTCACCGGAGTACGGCGATGACGTGCACGCGGTGTTCGATCTCGATCGCGCTTTCCGCCTGCGCACGAATCCCGGCGCTCCCAACCCGAGCAACACGCAGCAGCGTCTCGCTTGGTGGAAGCAGCAGCTCGGCGAGGCCTGACGCGTCGCCGCCCGGCTCCTGCCCGATGCGCTCTCGGGCACGCCAAAGCCCCCTGCCCTTTTCTTCGGGCAGGGGGCTTTCGTTATCGCGGTGCGCTCTCGTTCGCGTTGCCTTTCGGCGCGCCCGGCCTCCGAGGGAGAGCTCCGAAAGAGGGGAGAGCGCCTCAGGGGCGGCTCAGGGGTCGAAGAAGGCGGGAGCTGCCGGGATGACGGCCGGCCGAGGCGCCGAGTTTGCGGCGACGTCGGTGCCGGTGCTCCGCTGCGCGGCAGGCGGCGGCAGGTAGTCGCTGCAGCGAGGCTCGACGGCGCCGGGGGCTCCGGCATCGGATGCGGCGGAGTCACCCTCGATCAGCGCGATGATGTCGGCTTGCAGACGCACCAGCTCTTCATCGAGGACCAAGACGCTCATCGGCGTCCAGTTGCAGCCGTAGCGCACGCGCCTGAGGATTTCCCCCATGCGAAAGGCCTCGTAGGAGCTCGCATCGAGCAGAGGCAGCAGATCGGCGGCCAAGACCGAGAGCAGCTCGGGGGTGGCCTTGCTCGAACGCTCGCCGGCACAGGCGAGGTTCTCAAAGCGGAAGCCATGATCCATCAGATAAATGGCGTCGGGGCGCATCGGTCGGTTGTTCACCCCGCGAATGTCAAGGTAGATGGCCGCATGGCAGAGCTCGAGAAAGAGGTTGCAGAGCACCAGAGCCGGCAATTTGCGCCCGGTGGAGACCATGACGTCGAGCGGCTCGCCTTTGATTCTCTCTTTGGTGAGATGCCAAGAGCCCTCCGCCTGAATCAACTCGAGGGTCGAAGCCACGACCTTGGAGGGAATGCTCGCCTGAATGCGCGCGGTCTCCAAAAAGTTGCTGACTTTGGCGGGATCCTGCATGGCGGCAGGGCTCAGCGACTCGACCAGAACCTCGCGCCGCATGTCCTTCTGCATGGCGGCGTAAACGACGGTGTCTTCCGTCTCCCGCACGACATTGGAGAGGATGTACTGATCTCCCAACACCATGGGGAGGGCGTAGATTTTATTGCTCACGGCAGCAGAGTCGGACAGAAAAAGGCGGGGAGAATGGCTCAGGCGTTGTTGATTTCGAGACGCAGCACGGGCATGCCTTCGACGGCCTGCGTCCAAGCCTCGGCCGGAACGGTGAAGATGAGGAAGGCCTCGGGTTCATCCGCGCCCTCGCGCGGCTCTTCCACGCGCCTGAGGCCGACCTTGCAGTCCGGCTGGCCGAGCACGGAGGGCTCGACGGAGTTGAGCTGATTGGCCTTGATTTTGATTTCATAGGGCTCCGTTCGGAGCCCTGCGGGCAAGAAGATGTAGAGTTGCTCGCCGACCATGCTGGCCATGAGGCCGTCGGGCAGACTGAGGATGGTGCAGGGTTCGCTCTCGTAGATGGACTCGCCATTGACGCGCATCCAAGCGCCGACGCGCTTAAAGACCTTCACCAAGGCCTCGGGGATGGAGCCGTCGCCCTTAGGGCCGATGTTGAGCAACAGGTTGCCGCCTTTGGCGGCGCACTCCTGCAGCTGGCCGATGACGACGGCCGGGCTCTTGATGTTGGCGTCGTAGCGATTATACCCCCACTTATCGCCGACGGTCATGCAGGATTCCCAGTCGAGGCCGGGATAGCCGGCGGCCGGGATGCGCTTCTCGGGCGTCGTGTAGTCGCCGCAGCGCAGGTCGAGCTGAAGCCCGTCGAGCGAAGAGTCAAAGCCCGAATACGAGTAGAGGCGATTGTTCATGATGATGCCGGGTTGCAACTCGTGACACATGCGGATGAGAGCCGGAGCCTTCCAGGCGCGTTCTCCCTCGGCCGCTCCTTGGGAGTAATCCCACCACATGATGGCGACGTCGCCGTACTGCGTGAGCAGCTCGCGCACCTGACCGTGCAAAAACTCGATGTAGGCGGCCTGATTGCGCGGAATGCCGCGCTGCTTGAGCAGGGCCTCCTGATTCTTCGGGTAGCAGAGCCCCGGGCAGATGCTGTTGTCGTAGTCAGGGTGATGCCAGTCGATGACGCTGTGGTAAAAGCCCACTTTCATGCCGCGGCTGCGGGCGGAATCGACAAATTCGCGCACGATGTCGCGACCGATCAGTTTCTGGGAGCTGTAGTCGCTCAGCTTCGTGTCGAACATGGCGAAGCCCTCGTGGTGCTTCGTCGTCATCACCATGTAGCGGCACCCCGCCTCGCGGGCGAGCTCGGCCCAAGCTTCCGTGCAGCCGGGAGCGGGGCGGAAGTATTGGGCAGCCTCAGCGGCGTAGGTGTCGGTGTCGAGTTCGAGGTTTTTCTGAATCCACTCGGCGCCGCCGGGCACGCCCTTGAACTCACCGCCGAGCCCGGAGTAGAGGCCGTAGTGGATGAACATGCCGAACTTCGCCTTGCGCCACCAGTCCATGCGTGCGTTGCGCTCGTCGAGCGTTTCGGTGACGGCGGCGTGGTTGTCATCACCTTCGACCGGCAGGGTCTGCACGTGCTGAGCCGCGAGGTTGAGGGGAGTCAGGGAGAGGGCACAGAGGGCGAGTTTGGTCATCCAATTCATGTCTCCGACTCTATCAGAGTGCCCCGAATCTGTCAAATTCTTTTTGCGCCGCATGGCAGGCTTGAGTCAGAGGCGGCGCTGTGGTAACATAGGGGCATGGAAATCACGCTGCACAGTCCGTTGGATATGCACCTGCATCTCCGCGACGCCGAGATGATGAAGCTCGTGGCTCCGCTTTCCTCCGATTTCGCCGGGGCGGTGATCATGCCCAACCTCGTACCGCCCGTCACGACGCCGGACATGATGGAGGCTTACCGGCAGCGCGTGCTGGAGGCCGTCGGCTGCAGCTTCACTCCGCTGATGACGCTTTTCTTCACGCCGCTGGGCGAAAAGGAGCTGGAGGCGACGCGGGCTCTGCCGGGCTTTTTCGGCATGAAGCTCTACCCCGCCGGCATCACGACGAACAGCGAAGGCGGCGTGAGCAACCTCGCCGAGGCCGAGACGACGCTGCGGCTGATGGAGGAGATGGGCATCCCCCTGCTGGTGCACGGTGAAAGCCACGGCTTCGTGATGGATCGCGAGGAGGAGTTTCTCGCGGTCTACCGCGATCTGGCAACGCGCTACCCCAAGCTGCGCATCAGCATGGAGCACATCACGACGGCGGCGGCGCTCCGCCTGCTCGACGAGTTTCCGAACCTCTGCGCGACCGTCACGCTCCAACACCTTCTCATCACGCTCGACGACGTGGCGGGAGGGCAGCTCAAGCCGCACCTCTTCTGCAAACCGATTGCCAAGCGCCCGCAGGATCGCGATGCGCTGCTCGCAGCCGCGCTCGGCGGACACCCTCGCCTGATGTTCGGCAGCGATTCGGCGCCGCACCCCCGATGCCGAAAAGAGGCCTGCGGCTGCGCGGCGGGTGTCTTTACGGCTCCGGTGGCGCTGCCCGTTCTCGCGGAGCTCTTTGCCCGGCACGGTGCGGCGGACAAGTTGCAGGGATTCGTGTCGGGCAATGCCTGCAAGCTCTACGGCATCCGCCCGACGGAGCGCAGCGTGACGCTGCGCGACGAGCCGTCGGCCATGCCGGTGCCCTCCTCGTACCGCAGCTACGGCTGCGAGGTCGTGCCGATGTTTGCCGGAGAGCGCCTGCCTTGGAGCATCGTTCGCTGAGCGCTTCACCCGCCTCTCCGGCCTCTCTTTTCCGCCTTTCGCCCTTCCTCACCCATGCAAGACATTCCCCTGCCCTCGGCGGATGATTTGTCGGCTCTGCTGGCGGAGATTGCTGCCGCCCGCATGCCCTACGGCATGTACGGGCCGAAGAATTTCCCGCCCGACGGATGCCCGCTTTCCGATCTGCCGACGGAGTACCTCGACTGGTTTTGGCAGCGCGGCTGGCCAAAGGGCAAGCTGGGGCAGCTCATGGAGCAGGCTCTGCTCATCAAAAACAGCGGACTCGACCGCCTC
>DXFQ01000074.1 GCA_019114365.1 Candidatus Parakkermansia intestinigallinarum
GATGAAGCGGGGAATAAGTCTTGCAATTTGCGCGAAAAGGGTTATATTTTCCACGGAGGTTTGTTTGTTTTTGTGTAACCCCAGCATACGGTTTGCCGGGGAAAAATCAAGCCTCCATTTTTTGTATACTCGAGGCGCAGTCAAAATGACTGCGCCTCGAAACTTTGGGACAGGTGTGGTTTGATGCTCCTTCCGGCGTGTCGCATTTGATTTTACAATTCACGATTGAGTGAAAAGCAGGCATTTCGGCTTGCCAAAGGATAGTTGAAGAGTTACAATACCTGCGTATGGGTGCGTCCCGACCCGCATGTGGGTGTGCACCCGTGCATCACGACAAATCTCTTATCACACATCATGAAACCGACACTCCTTGTTCTCGCAGCAGGCATGGGCAGCCGTTACGGTGGCCTCAAACAGCTGGATCCCATGGGTCCCAACGGTGAAGTTATCCTCGATTACTCCGTCTACGACGCCATCCGCGCCGGCTTCGGCAAGGTCGTCTTCATCATCCGCAAGGATTTTGAGGAAGCCTTCAAGAGCCAGGTGGGCGCTCGCTTCGCGGGCAAGATTGAGGTCGACTACGCCTTCCAGAGCCTCGACGATCTGCCCGAGGGCTTCTCCGTTCCCGAGGGTCGCGTGAAGCCTTGGGGCACCGCGCACGCTCTGTTGGCTGCCCGCAACGTGGTCAATGAGCCCTTCGGCGTGGTGAATGCCGATGACTTCTACGGTGCTGATGCCTTTGCGAAGGCTGCCGAGTTCCTCACCGCCGAGCATCCTCAGGACGGCAAGGTGCACTGCGGCATGATCGGTTACCCGCTCAAGAACACGCTCAGCGACCACGGCGACGTCAACCGCGGCATCTGCGGCATCAAAGACGGCTACCTTGACAGCGTCGAAGAGTTCACCAAGATCATGCGCGAAGAAGACGGCGTCTGCCGCGGCGACAGCCTCTCCGGCGAGCGCAAGGCCGTCGACCCCGAGGAGCTCGTCTCGATGAACTTCTGGGTGTTCCCCGCCGCCTTCATCGGCGAGATCAAAGATCACTTCACCCGCTTCCTTCAGGCCCACGGCAACGAAGTGAAGAGCGAGTGTTACATCCCCACGGTGGTCGATGAGCTCATCCACAACAACAAGGCTGACTGCCGCGTCATCAAGACAAGCGCCTCTTGGCTCGGTGTTACGTATCCCAGCGACAAGCCCGCCGTGGTGGAAAGCATCGCCAAGCTCGTCAGCGACGGTGTCTACCCCGCCAAACTCGGTTAAGCAATACCCATGTACGATCTTCGTCAAATTGCCGGTCTCTTCGATCTCCGCGCGGACTACGTGTTCGGCGGCTCGTACGGTTCCGGCCACATCAACGACACCTTCCGCATCGAGGTGGATCAGGCGGGTATCCGCACCCGCTACATCCTGCAGCGCGTCAACAGCAACGTCTTCAAGCAGCCCATCCCGCTGATGGAGAACGTCAAGCGCGTGACGGACGAAGCCCTGCGCGTGTTGCTTGAAGAGGGTTGCAAAGAGGCCTACCGCCGCACGCTCACCATCATTCCCGCCAAGGACGGCAAGCCCTACGCGCAGGATGAGGAGGGCAATGTCTGGCGTGTCTACCCCTTCATCGAGCGTGCCCGCACCTACGATATGATCGAGAATCCCGGTCAGTGCATCGAGGTGGCTCGCGCCTTCGGCAACTTCCAGAAGCTCGGAGCTAACCTGCCCGGAGCCCCGCTCTTTGAGACCATCCCCGACTTCCACAACACGACGAAGCGCTTCCGCAACTTCCAAAACGCGATTGCCACCGACCCCCTCGGCCGCGCCAAGAGCGTGCAGAAGGAAATCGACTGGTTCCTGTCGCGCGAGGCGGACTGCCACAAGGTGGTCAACTACCTCGCCTCCGGCGAACTCCCGCTGCGCGTGACGCACAACGACACCAAGCTCAACAACGTCATGCTCGATGACGTCACGGGCGAAGGCATCTGCGTCATCGACCTCGATACGACCATGCCCGGCTCGGCTCTCTACGACTTCGGTGACATGATTCGCACCTCGACCTCTCCCGCCGCAGAGGATGAGAAGGATATTTCGCTGGTCACCATGCGCATGGAGTACTTCGAGGCTCTCGCCAAGGGGTACTGCGAGGCGGCCACCTTCCTCACGCCGCTGGAGAAGAGCCTGCTGCCCTTCTCGGGCAAGCTCCTCACCATGGAGTGCGGCATGCGCTTCCTCACCGATTATCTCGAAGGCGACACCTACTTCAAGATCAAGCGCCCCGAGCACAACTTGGATCGCACCCGCACCCAGATGGCCCTCGTCGAATCCATCGAAGCCCAGATGGACGAGATGATGCGCGTCGTCGAGCGGTACTGAAAACCGCACCGCTGACCGATGCCCCCCCGCGACGGGTGGGCATCGGTCGGGGTTCGGCCTGCACGGACGACAAAGAGCAGCCCCTGCAAGGTGAAAACCTCGCAGGGGCTGCTCTTTGTTGCAACGCGTTGCGGGAGCCGATTACGGGAGTCGGGAAAAACGCACCGCGTGCAGTCCTCCCACTTGCGCAGTTTCCACTTGGGCAGACCTCCCGTTTGCACTTCAACGGAAGGGCAAGCATGCCACCCTCATTCTCGGGCCCCCGCGGCCTGAAGCATGTCGATCACGGAACGATCGCCGCGCCTGGAGGCCGCTTGCAGAGGTGTATCAATAAATGCGCTGATGAAATTGGCGCGGGCTCCCTTCTGAAGCAGGGCGCGAACCGACTCTTCATCCCCCTGCTCGACGGCAGAGAGCAAGGGGAAATGGCCGCCGAAATCCGTCGCATTGGCATCCGCTCCGGCCTCCAGCAGACATGCAACGCATGCAGCATCACCGTTGCTGAGAGCGAAGTGCAGGGGAGTTGCACCCTCATCATTG
The DNA here is from genome assembly GCA_019114365.1 of Candidatus Parakkermansia intestinigallinarum. Classification (GTDB taxonomy): domain Bacteria; phylum Verrucomicrobiota; class Verrucomicrobiia; order Verrucomicrobiales; family Akkermansiaceae; genus Akkermansia; species Akkermansia intestinigallinarum. Next base: position 2,905 of record DXFQ01000074.1, read on the forward strand.
GCCGCATTCACCTCTGCTCCCCTGTCGAGAAGCAAGCGCACCGTCTCCGAGTCCCCGGATTCAACGGCTAGGTGCAGGGGCGTATTGCCGCATACATCGCGAGCCGAAACAGCGGCTCCGCGATCAAGCAAAAGAGCAGAGCAATCCGCCTGCCCGCGCGCAGCCGCCGCATGCAAGGGCGTTGCCCCTGCATCATTGGCGTCATCGCGTACACTCCCCGCATCGAGCAGTGCAGAGAGAGCCTCTCGGCGGCCCTCGGCGGCAGCTGCATGCAACGGACTGTTTCCGCCGGCATCAGCTGCCTGAACGTCCGCCCCTGCAGCAATGAGAGAAGCAATACCCTCGGCATTTCCGCTTGCTGCAGCCATGTGCAAAGCCGTTTTGCCGTTTGCATCGCGCGCGCTCACATCAGCCCCTTCCTCGAGGAGAAGCTTCGCACAGGCCGGGCTGCCCCATTCAAGAGCGGCATGAAGCGGCGTCCGTCCGTCCTGATCGCAGGCGCGAAAATCCGCCCCGGCTCCCAAGAGAGCCGAGAGGCACGAAGCACTGCCGGAGAGTGCGGCCTGGTGCGCTGCGCTGAGACCATAGAGCCCCCGGGCATTCACCTCTGCTCCCGCCCGCAGCAGCGCCTCCAGACAGCGCAGACCCGCCGCAGCCGCTGCGCGCATCAGCGGTGTGTTACCGTTCGTATCGCGGACATTGACATCGGCACGAGCTGCCGTGAGAAGCCCCAGACGGACGGCGTCATTGGTCGATGCCGCTTCGAGAAGAGCCTCTCCGTACTCCTTTTTCCCGATGCCCAGCCGTTGCAGCTCTTCTCGAGCCTGGGGGGCCGAGAGAGCCTGCGGCGCAGCAGGTTCAGTCGTGCATCCGCTCGGCACGGCATCCCGAAGCGCCGGAGCCGCCGGCGCATCAACCTTCGCGCCGAGCTCGCACCCCGAACGCCCGATACGAGGACGGGGTTCCACAGCCACAACGTGACCCGTTGCGTGGTCGGGGGCCGACGGGCGCCTGAGACCGGCCGGTCTAGGCGTGAGCGGAATAGAGTGCCCAAGGCCGGCACCAACGCGAACATGCTCGTTATCAGTCCCCTCGGGAGTGTCCCCACCGCCACATCTTCTGAATCTGCCGACGCGCCCGTGATCCTGAGTCTGCCACAGCGCCGCCCCGAGCGCCACAGCCTCGCGTGAATACTGCCAATTGTGAGCCGGAAGACCGGAAGCGGCTTCCAGCTTCTTCTTGATGAGAGGAATCGCGCTGCTGCCGCCCACCAGCAACAACATCTCAGGGGCCATATCCTCCGGTACGTGATTCAGCAACCTGAGCACCTGCTCAACCGCCATGTCGACATCGCGGGCAATCAGCTCATTGAACGCATCGCGCGTCAGAGTCAGCGGCGGACAATGACCTTCGCTGCTGCTGAGACGGAGCGTGACAGAGCGACTCAAACTGAGTTGCTCCTTGGCTTTGCGAATGCGGGGCAGCTGCGTCACGGGATTCAGCTGCCGGCCACTGAGCTCCCCGGCAACGTAGTGCCAAAGTCGCTCATCAAACTGCTCGCCTCCCATACTCACATTGCCATCCGTCAGTTCCGCGTGCGAGATAATCTCGTCACCACGGCGTGACACCAGAGCAAAATCGAGCGTACCGCCGCCCCAGTCCACCACCAGCGCATTCCCCTTGAACGCCGCTGCGGCGTTGAGACGGCAGAATGCCAGCCCGGCAGCTTCGGGCTCCGTCGTCAGGGAAACACGCTTGAAACCGGCCTCTCGCGCAGCCTCCTCCAAAGCGGCGCAACGCGCCGGGCTGAAGTTGACGGGCCGCGTAATGACTGCCGCATTCACCGCCTCCCCCCAGTAAACCTTCTCTTGAATTTCAAGGCGCAGATGTCTGAGGAACTCGGTCACCAACTCATGAGCCTTGATAAAGCGCAAACTGCCATCCGGAAGCGCGCACATGTGAAGAGGCGCCTCAGACCCGAGCTGCATCTTAAAGCCTCGCAGATAAGAGACATCGGGGTATTCAATCATGTCTTCCGCATCATCTCCGAAGAAGAAGTCACCGTCGGACGACACGCAGACCGTTGTCGGAATATAATCCGCTCCTCGCCCGAGCCTCAGCGTCTCCGGACGCCCGGTGCCGGGGTGCAGGTGCGCCACCAGCGTCTTGGTGGTGCCGAAATCAATACCAATGGCCGTATTGCTCATGGGGAGAGAAGAAACGCGTTGCCGCTCATCCGCGGAAGATAGTGCCAGAATACCAACAAAACAGACACTTGTCAAGTTCCGGTCCGACCGAAAGCTGCACTATTTCACGCGGGAATGACCGAGATCGACCGCCATCCCCGCTCCTCGGCAACGCCGACGCATGGCAGCCGTCTCCTCGTGCGGCGAAAAAGGCCCGGCCGCATAATCAGCGGCCCCATGCTCAGCTGCCCCATGCCGGAGCGGAGAAACGCAAGCATCAGCTTACGAAGCTTGGGACGGCGCTTAACTGCCGGCAGCTACCCCTGCACAGACAATGAATAACAATATTAACACAATAAGCGCTACGCGATACAGCGCGCGAATGCTGCAGAGCATCCGCGGCGTCCTCCCCCGATAATCAGCCATCTTGGGATCAGCACCGGCGTGGAGAAGAAGTTTGTAAATCCCGCGGTGATGGCGTCGGGCAGCTAATTCGTGCAAAGGCGTGCGTCCCAGCTCGTCGCGAGCCCGAACATCGGCTCCGCTGTTGACGAGGGTTGCAATAGCCGTGGCATACCGATCTTCCCTGTCTGCATGGCCACAGATGATATACTTGAGCGAAAGGGAACACGATGCCCTTGCCGCATCATGCAGAGCTGTTCTGCCGTGGCTATCCCGGGCGTTCACATCAGCGCCGGACTCTATCAACGTGCGGATGTTGCCGATGGAACCGACTGCTGCTGCCAAATGCAGAGGTGTCTTGCCCTCGGCATTGCCGGAATCAACGTTGGCACCCGCACCCAGCAGAGCCTTGAGACACACATTGAAATCTTTTGCCGCTGCTATGTGCAAGGGCGACGCTCCGGCCGAGTTCATCACATTCACGTCACCGCAGGCTGCTATGACCAGTTCAAGATCACCTATTTTATCGTTCTCCGTTGCCTCGAAAAGAAAGTTCACATATTGGTCTGCCGCAATCCCTCGTCTCATGAGAGCCGCGCGCGCCTTGGCACACTTGACCTGTTCAGCATCTGCGTTCAACTGTTTGTCTTCATCAACCTGCGCCCTTTGGGAACACGACACAGCAGCTCCCAAGGCAACCGCCTCCCGCGAATACTGCCAATCGAAAGCCGGCAATCCGGTCACTTCCTCCATCCTTTCCTTAATCAAGGGAATAGCGCAGCTGCCACCCACCAACAAAAGCATCTCAGGGTTCAACCTCTCGTCGTTAATTCGCGACAGCAAACGGAGTACCTGTTTTGCCGCGCCGTCGACGTAGGGTTCGATTAGGCGGTTGAACATCTCACGCGTCAACTCGAAGGGCGGGCAGATTCCTTTGCGTCCATGGAGCCTCAACGTGTACGCAGGGTAAAAACTCAGTTGCTCTTTGGCTCTTCTGATGTGGGGCAACATCTTGACAGCGTCGAGCTCGTACTCCTTGAGCTGAGACTCTACGTAGAGCCAGAGAAGTTCATCAAACTTTTCTCCCCCGAGATCTGAATTGCCGTCGATAAACTCATTGTTGGAAACAACACGGTCACCTCGGCGTGAAACCAGGGCAAAGTCGAGCGTTCCGCCCCCCCAGTCAATCACCATGGCATTGCCATGGAAGGCTGAAGATGCATTGAGAAGGCAAAAGGCACGCCCGGCGGCCTCGGGTTCCGTCGTGAGAGAGACCTTGGAAAATCCGGCAGCCTGAGCCGCTTCCACAAGAGCACGGCAGCGCGCGGGACTGAAGCTGACGGGGCGTGTAATAACGGCCTCCGTAACTTCTTCGTTCAGGTAGACGGTGCGCTGAATTTGGAGGCGCAGCTGTTTGAGAAACTCAGAGACGAGATCATGCGAGCTCACCCGAAGCAATCTGCCGTCGGCACCCTCAGACACGTAGAGCGGCAGATCCGAACCGAGCTGCATCTTAAACCCCCGCAGATATGAGCACGAGGCATCTGCAATCCTGTCTTCAGCTTCGTAGCCGAAGATCAATTGACCATCCGGAGAAACGCAAGCCGTCGTCGGAACAGAATCCGTTCCCCGCCCCAGCCTCAATGTTTCCGGTCGGCCGCTTTCCGGATGAAGATGCGCTACCAGTGTTTTGGTGGTGCCGAGATCTATGCCGATTTGGTGTGTTCTCATAGGCGGTAATCAAAAGATTGACGTGACACTTGTTATCCTATGGGAAAGCTCACACATTGTCAAGATTACGCAACATGCTGCAGGGAAATATATGTCAGAATAAGTGAATTCGCCTGCCTGCGCCGCCGCATCTTCTGAGTCCCGATAGCTCCCGCATGCCGCGTGACCCCGTTCGGCTCAATTCCAAACTGCGTGTCGGTTTGCCGCCGAGGCTCAGAGAATGAGCATGCAATCCCCGTACGAGAAAAAGCGATAGCGCTGCTCCACGGCCTGGCGGTAGGCCTCCATGATGAGCGCTTTGCCCGCGAAGGCGCAGACCAGCATAATCAGCGTACTCTGCGGCAGGTGAAAATTCGTCAGCAAAGCGTCCGTCACCTTGTACTCATAGCCCGGATAGATAAAAATATCCGTCTCACCCGGGCCGGGGCGCAGGGGGCGGCCGAAGCGCGTCGCCAGCGTCTCCATGACGCGCACACTCGTCGTCCCCACCGCAATCACGCGCTGAGCCTGCTCAATCGCCTGAGACGTCTCGGGACTCATGAAAAAGCTCTCCGTGTGCATATGGTGATCCTCGATATTCTCCGCCTTCACCGGGCGGAACGTACCCACCCCCACATGCAGCGTCACAAAGCGGTGCGGCACCTTCTCGAGAATCTCGGGCGTGAAGTGCAGCCCCGCCGTCGGTGCAGCAATCGCCCCCTCGTGGTGAGCGTAAACCGTCTGGTAGCGCTCCTTATCGCTCGGATCACTCTCGCGGTTCATGTAGTGCGGCAGCGCGAGACGACCGAGACTCTCATCCGGCACGCGATCCCAGCGAATATAGCGGTAGCCCTCATCATCGATACTCTCCACCGTGCCCGTCGCCTCACCGACCTGCACCGTACGGCCGACCTTCATCTTCTTGCCGGGGCGCACCATGCACTTCCAGACCTCCTCGCCCGACATCCCTGCGCGCACCAGCTCGATACCGCCGTCATTGCTGAAGTAGCGAGCCGGAATCACCTTCGTGTCATTCATCACGAAGAGATCGCCGGGGCGCACGTACTCGAGAATATCGTGAAAATGCCGATGCTCGATGAGCCCGCTGTCGCGGTGCACCACCAGCATGCGCGACGCCGCGCGGTCGGGCAGGGGCCTGTCCGCAATCAGCTCCTCAGGCAGCTCGTAGTCAAAATCAATCGTTCGCACAACCGTCAGAACACAGATGAATCCGCACCCTTCAGCAGGGGAAAACAGCAATGCGGCGCAGTACCTCATCGCGCCCCAGCACCTGCATAATCACATCGATGCCCGGCCCGGCGTGGCAGCCCGTGAGCGCCAGGCGCAGCGGGAACATCATCGCACCCACCTTCACGCCCTGCGCCTTCGTCATCGGCTTGACCAGCTGCATCGCCGCCTCACCGTTCCACTCCGGCAGCGCCGCGGCCGCCTCCGCAAAGAGATCGAGCATCGCGCGTGCATTCTCCTGAAGCTTCGCCATCGCCTCCGGCTCGTACTCCAGCACCTGCAGCCAGCGCACCCATGCGGGCACCTCGCTGAGCAACTGCACCTTCGTCTGCACACTGGGCAGCAGCTCGCGGAGCTGCGGCGTATCCTCGAGACCCGCCTGCGTGCAGAAAGGCATCGCCAGCTCCGTGAACTTCTCGGGCGCGAGGCGCATAATATGCTGCTGGTTCATCCACTTGCACTTCGTGATGTCAAACTTCGCCGCCGCGCGGTTCACGTGCTCGAGCGAGAAGAGCTCAATCAGCTGCTCCTTCGAGAACACCTCCTCCTCGCACTTCGGGCTCCAGCCCAGCAGCGCAATGAAATTCACCACCGCATCCGGCAAAAAGCCCTCCTCCGGGTAATTGCCCAGCTGCGCGCCCACATCGCGCTTGCTCATTTTCGACCCATCCGGGTTCTGAATCAGCGGGATGTGCGCATAGACCGGCGGCTGCACCCCGAAAGCCTCAAAGAGCTGCAGGTGCTTGAACGTATTCATAATGTGATCCTCGCCGCGAATCACGTGCGTAATCTTCATCTCGATATCATCCACCACATTGACCAAGTGGAAGATATATGAGCCGTCCGTGCGCTTCACCACCATATCCGGCGTGTTCTCCTCATTCGTGTAGTCGACGGAAATATCGCCGCAGACGAGATCGTGCAGCGTCATCACGCCGTCGCGCTTGAAGCGGAAGCGCCACACCGTACCCTCACTCGTCCCCGGAATCTCATCGCCGTTCTTATCGCGCTTATTCGGCGCCGGGCACTCGTACACGCGCCCCATATCGACGAGCTTCTGGAAATAGCGGTCGTAAATATCCTTGCGTTGGCTCTGGAAGTACGGCTCGTAAGGTCCGCCCTTACCCTCGCCCTCATCCCAGTCGAGACCGAGCCAGCTCATCCCCGTGAAGATAGCCTTCATGGCGTCTTCCACGTGGCGCTCCTGATCCGTATCTTCAATGCGCAGCACGAAAGTGCCGCCCATCTTGCGGGCAAAAAGATAATTGAAAAGAGCCGTGCGGGCGCCGCCGATATGCAGATAGCCGGTGGGCGACGGAGCAAAACGAGTGCGAACAGTCGTAGCCATGCGCCGCTTATACACCCGAGCCGCCCTTTTTTCAAGCGTAAACAGCAGCATAGACGCCGAATCCCGCCGAGCCCCGCTCCTCTCCCCGCCCGTCTCGTGCACCGCGACCCCGTCTTCGGTCGGCTCGCCTCCTCGGCCGTGCAGCATCCCCCGAGCGCATCCGCCTTGCCTCGCCCCAAAAGGCGCAGGCATCGCGGTAGAGACTTGACTCGCCCCCGGCGGGGCAGGTATAATGACCGCAGGGTCGGGGTCCCCCACGGCTTGGCCGCGGCCATCCCGTCCGCGGACTCTTCATCCCCGAACCGCGCTCCCTGTCCGGCGGCATCCCCGCGAGGCACATGGCTGTGCGAGAGCCCGAAGCCCGACCCTCCCCGCGAACCAATCCTCCCGTGCCCCAATCTCCTACGCCATGATACAGCCCAGTCTCCCGCCCCGTCGCTCGGCGAGCAATCGTCGAACCCTCGCGAAAGCCCTCTTCTGCCGAGCCGCGCTCGGAGCTGCCGCTGCGGCGTGCCTCCTCGTCTCGTCCTGCCAGACCACTCAACAGACCCCGACCAAGCCCAACAGCTACCGACTCAGCACCCTTGCCGACGGCATCGACGAAATCAACGACATGCAGCTGCTGCCCGGCAAGGAGCAAGAATTCATCGACAAGCTGCTCCAAATCATGAAAGCCGAGCGCGCGGCCTACCTGAGTTACCTGCAGAAACACAGCCTGGCAGATCTGGAGCCCGCCCCGCCGGCGCCCTACGTCTTTGAATGGAGCTACATTCGCCCGAGTGTCACCTCTGACGAATCCGCCAGCGACTGCGTCATCTTCGTCGTCGACGGCCTCAACATCGGCGGACGCTTCTGCTCCCCGAGCGAAGCCGCTCGCATGCAAGACTACTTCACCCCGGAGACCGTCGACAAAGTCAGGCGCCGGACGGAGGAATTCTGGCGGCTGAACCCCTCCGTCGCCCCGAAGCAGCCGAAGCCCTGAACTCCGTCGACGCTCCTCCTCCCCCGCCGTAACCGCGGCGCAACGCCGCATCAGAGCGCCTGCCCGCACCTCCCGACCTCCCGGACCCTCCCCGAGCATCATGAACATCTGCGCCTACCTCGCCGCGGCTCCGGCCGTGATCTGCCTCTGTCAGGCAGCAGAGCCCGAAAAGACATCAGCACCCTTTCGCCCCATCAGTCGGCAGGAACTCGAGCTCATCGACCCCGAATACAAAAGCCATCTCCCCACCGGCATCGGCGGTGAACAGAACTGGGACAACTGCCGCGTGTGCCGACTCAGCCCCGAGCTCGTCGTCGTGTCAATCGACTACGGCTCCGGCCTGTACATAAACGCCTTGCGCATCTACGTGCGCCGGGGCGAACGCTGGGTTTGTCTCCCGAGTGTGCTTGGCTACTCAGCCTCCCACGGCGAAAAATGTCACTCAAGTGCCGAGCTGGTGGGGTCGGAGTTGCGCATCGTGAACTTTGAGGGCGACGTCATCGGAAAGCTCGACCTCGCCCCTTGGCTTGAGCAGATAGGTCAGTGAGAGAGCAACTCACCCCGCCCACCCTGCCGCACCGACAGACCCGAAGAGCCATGAGACTGCTGCTGCTTTACCTTCTGGCGTTTGTTTCCGTCGCATCGGCCGAGTTGGTGACCGTGCTCGGCATCAACGACATGCACGCCAACATCGACGCCCTGCCGCGACTCGCCGCCTTCCTGAAAGCCGAGCGCGACGCCTCCCCCGAGCTCCTGCTGCTCTCGGCCGGCGACAACCGCACGGGCGACCCCTACGTCGACCACGGCGAAAAGCCGGGCGTGCCGATGATCCGGCTCATGAACCGCTTGGGCTTCGACCTCTCGACGCTCGGCAACCACGAATTTGACTCCGGCCGCCGCGCCCTGCAAGCCAACCTCGATGCCGCCCGCTTCGGCTTCGTCTGCGCCAACGTCCGCAGCGCAGAAGGCGCCGAGCTCAACCTCAAACCCTACCACATCTTCGAGCGCCAAGGCGTGCGCATCGGCGTCCTCGGGCTGGTGCAGGTCGGCAAACAGGGCCTGCCCGACGCCAACCCGGCGAACTGCCGCGGCCTCATCTTTCGCGACCCCCTCGCCGTCGCGCGCGACTACGCCTACCTGCGCGGAGAATGCGACGTACTCATTTTGCTCACACACCTCGGCTTGAGCGACGACCGACAACTCGCCCGAATCTTTCCCGAGGCAGACGCCATCATCGGCGGGCACTCACACACGCGAGTCGACGGCGCCGTACTCGAAAACGGCGTCCTGATCACCCAAGCCGAGTACCGCGTCAGCTGCATTACCCGCCTGACCTTCGACGTTGAGAACGGCAAAGTCCTCCGCAAAACAGCCGAACTCATCCCCCTCAGCGATTACACCGCCGATCCCGACATGCAGGCCGCCGTCGACGCCGTACGCGCCGACCCCGCCATGAACCGCCGCCTCACCCTCATCAATCCGGCCATCAACAGCCGCGAGAGCTTGGGCTGCCTGATGGCCGACGCCATGCGCTCCTACACCCGCGCCGACGTCGCCGTCGTCAATGCCGGCAACGTGCGCATTCCCGGGCTGCCGGAGGGACCCTTCACGGTGGCCGACTGCTACCGTCTCGACCCCTTCTGCAACAGCATGGTCGTGTTTCGCGCCACGGGGCGCGAACTGCTCGCCTTCCTCAACAGCGTGCCCGAAGCCGACCACTACGGCGCCCCCTACGTCTCGGGCATGCGCTACAAAGCCGTCAAACCCGCCGCCGAGCGCCGCCCCATGCGCATCACCGAGGCCGCAACGGAAGACGGCCGCCCCATCGAACCCGATGCCCTCTATACCGTCGTCACCAACAGCTACCTCATGGCGACCGTCCCGGCCCTTCCCGCCGACCGGGGCCGGCCTGTCCGGGCGGACGTGCCGCAGGCCCTCATCCGATTCACGGAGGGGCGGGAAACTGCCGTCTATGCCGACCTCAGCCGCATCGAGGTGACGGAGTCGCCCGATGCAAGCGCCGAACCCGGCCCTGCGGACGCAGCGGGAGCCGCCGCGAAGGAGGGACGACGCAGCGCCGGGAGCCTGCGCTGATCCCTTCGAGACGCTCGGGACTCCCGGAGACTCCCGAGACCCCCGTCGTCGAATCGGGCACCTTTTCCCTTGCGGACTTGACTTCACCGACCGTCCCCGTTATCATGGCTACGGTAACACCCTCAGAGCCCTGAGAGCCCTGAGAGTCCCGACCCCCTCTGAGCCCCGACACCTTCTGAGCCCTTCCTTTCCGCCATGCACGCCCGACGCCTCTACCTCCTTGTTCTGCCCGCCCTTGCCCTGATGGCTTGGCTCTGTCTCTCGATGCCCCAGCCGGCAGCGGCGAAACCCGCCGTCGAGATGTCTGACGGACGCAGCGTCCGCACGGCCGACGTCATCGACACACTCTCCGAGGGCGGGGGAATCCTGGCCTTGCTCGATGCCGAGCGGAAGCGCAGCGATGAGCAGCGAGCCGCCTACGCCATCCGCTTTTCATCACATCTCTCGGCTGAAGAAGCGTCTCGCTACATCGGCCGCGCCTACCTGCTGTGCCTGCAGCGCGAGGCCGGCCCCTTCACCTTGAAATTCGACCTGATAGACTGCCCCTCATGGGCGTGCGAATGCCGCGACTTCATCGAAGAAGGCCTGCGTGCAAAGGGGCAGAGCATCGAGTACGACTCCGCTTTCTACGAGCACGAGCGCCCCCTTGCCGAGCTCTTCGTCCGGGAGCAACTCGTCGCTCAGGGACTGCCCGTCGAGACTTTCGTCTCCATGCTGATCAGCGATTTTTACCTCGCTGACCCCTCGCTGAGAGCTGACGGGCCGACGGTCTTGGGGTGGGTGGCGCTTGATATCTCCCCCGGCAGACGGCCTCAGCTCCTGCTCCGCGAAAAGCCGGCGCCCCCCGTCGGCGACAACTGGACGCCGCTGCACCTCGCGGCCGAGTGCGGCGACCTTGCAGAACTCCGCCGCCTACTCGACAGCGGCGCGAACCCGGATGCGGCGAGCCGCACGGGCCGAACCCCGCTCGAGCTCGCCGCGCAAAACGGTCGCACGGACGCCGTGCGCACGCTGCTCGCCGCCGGAGTCGAGAAGCGCAAGACCGAAGCACTTGAAGCAGCCTCCGGCGAAGGGTATACCGAGATCGTCCGCCTCCTGCTCGATGCCGGGGCACCCCCTCAGGGAAACGGCGAAAAGAGCCCCTTGCTGGCCGCCGTCGCCGGCGGGCATGAGGACTGCCTGCGCCTGTTGCTCGATGCCGGAGCCGACCCCGATGCCTGCACCCCCGGCGGCCGCCGACCGGTTGAACTGGCAACGCTGTGCCGAGAGTTCGGCGCACTCGAGATACTCGCAAGGGCAGGGGCTCACTTGGACGTCCCGGGCCTCGACGGTGTCGGCTTGCTGCCCCGCGCCATCGAGAGCGGCAACTCCGACGGCGTGCGCGCCCTACTGGCATTGGGGGCCAACCCGAACCTCGCGGACGACCAAGGGCGCACGCCCCTGCATATCGCCGTCTCGAAGCCCTGGTCACACTGGGCCTGCCCGCTGCTGCTCGACGCCGGGGCAGACCCGAACGCCCGCGACGCATCGGGCGACACCCCGCTGCACCTCGCCGCCCGCCTCGATGCACGCGAACTCCTGAGCCTGCTCATCGACAGCGGCGGCGACCCGCACCTGAACAACAGCGCGGGGCAAAGCCCCGAGGCACTCGCATCGACCATACGCACACTGCGTCAGGCTCGGCACGGTGCGCTGGAAGTCGACGGCATGTACACCCTGCCGGACGGCGTATCCTTCAGCTCCGTGACGGTGCGCCGCGAGGCCGGGATCATCCGCGTAATGCCGGACGGCGACGAATCTCTGACCCCCGAGCAGTTTCGCCGCCGGCTCAGCCGCTACGTAGACGGAAAGCGCGACCAAGTCCTCCTTTTCCTGCTCTGCAAAGGAGCGAACGGAGAACCCGCCCCCTCACCCGAGGACATTCAACCCTGGATCTCCGTCTGCGACGACTGCGGCATTCGCACGCGCCACGATCCGTGATCGCTCGACGCCTCGTCGGACGGGCTTCAGGCCGATACGAGCCGCTGGGCAGCTTTTGCTTCATGTTGACACACACCGCACAGCGTCGGCATTCGGCATCTCGGCCTCCGAAAACCACACGCGGGGAATATCCGTATTCTCCCGCTGAATTGCAAGATCAAATGCGACAAAGAGGAAATAACTTTTCATGCAGACTTATTTATGCCATAATGAAGCCCCGCGTCCTTGACTGCCTGCCGGGCACTGCGTCCGTTAAGAAGTTTGCGCGGGTAGCGATTGATCCATTCGGTAAGCCAGTTCAGATGCTTCTGC
>DXFQ01000075.1 GCA_019114365.1 Candidatus Parakkermansia intestinigallinarum
GCCGAGCAGGGGTATGCCGATGCTCAAAGGAATCTCGCCCTTTGTTATATGCGGGGTTCAGGCGTCGAAACGAACATGACCGAAGCCGTGCGTTGGTTTCGCCAAGCCGCCGAACAGGGGCAAGCCGACGCGCAAAGCAATCTCGGCTTTTGTTATACGCAGGGGTTAGGCGTCGAGAAAGACCTGACTGAAGCTGTGCGTTGGTTTCGCCAAGCCGCCGAGCAGGGGCATGCCGATGCTCAAAGGAATCTCGCATCTTGTTATATGCAGGGGTTAGGCGTCGAGAAAGATGAGGCTGAAGCCGTGCGCTGGTTGCGCAAAGCCGCCGAACAGGGGCAAGCCGACGCTCAAAACAATCTCGGCTTTTGTTATATGCAGGGTTTAGGCGTCGAGAAAGACACGGCCGAAGCCCTGCGTTGGATACGCAAGGCCGCCGAGCAGGGGTATGCCGATGCTCAAAGGAATCTCGCCCTTTGTTATATGCGGGGTTCAGGCGTCGAAAAGAACATGACCGAAGCCGTGCGTTGGTTTCGCAAAGCCGCCGAACAGGGGTGTGCCGATGCACAAGTCGACCTTGCAGGTTGTTATATGCAAGGCATAGGCGTCGAGAAAGATGAGGCTGAAGCTCTAGCTTGGGTGCGCAAAGCCGCCGAGGGAGGGCATGCTGCTTCTCAAAACTATGTCGCCTTTTGTCATTCCACAGGTCAGGGTGTCAAGAAAGATCCGACCGAAGCCGTGCGTTGGTTTCGCAAAGCCGCCGAGCAGGGGTACGCCGAAGCTCAAAGGAATCTCTTTCTCTGTTATATGCAGGGTTTAGGCGTCGAGAAAGACCAGACCGAAGCCGTGCGCTGGTTGCGCAAGGCCGCCGAACAGGGCTATGCAGATTCACAAAGCGAGCTTGCAGCTTGTTATATGAAAGGCATAGGCGTCGAAAAAGATGAGGCTGAATCTCTGGCTTGGTTGCGCAAAGCCGCCGAACAGGGACGTGCACAAGGACAGTACCTCCTTGGCGTCTATTATATAGATAGACTCGGAGGTAAAGCAGACGTAGAAAAGGGCCTGAGCCTGATTCGGAAAGCGGCGGCTCAAGGTTATGAACCGGCGATCGAGCTGCTTCAGTCGCTCTGAGGTCTGCCCCCCCCCTTGCAGCGAGCGGCACAAGGCGATGCTCGGCGATAGGGCGGCGGATGCGGCAGTATCCGCCGTCATCCGCCGTCATCCGCCGTCTCGCGCCTGCAAGAGCCGAACGCGCGGCGCGGCTCAGCCCGGAGCTGCCCAAAGCTGCCCGCGGCTGACGGAGGCCGCAGCACGGGCAGGCGCCGGGTATGAGTCGGGCCGTTGGCGGCTGCGGGCATGGTCGGTGAGGCTCGCTGCGACGCCTTGCACGGAGATTTCATCTTGCCACACCGCCGAACTTCTGGTAAGGTAACAGCCGAACTCCTGCAGCACCATGATGATTACCCTCACAGGACTGGGCTACGATATCCACCGCTTCGCGCCGGAGGCTCGGCCGCTGTGGCTCGGCGGCGTGCGTGTGCACGAAAGCCGCGGGCTCGACGGGCACAGCGACGCCGACGTGCTCTGCCACGCCTTGGCCGATGCCCTTCTCGGCGCCATCGGCGAGCCCGACATCGGCTACTGGTTCCCGCCGGGTGACCCGACCTGTGCCGGTATCTGCTCGCTTCGCATTGTTGAAAAAGCCGTCGAGCTTCTGCGCGCCCAAGGGGGGCGCGTCGCCAACGCCGACTGCACGCTGATCGCCGAAGCTCCGAAAATCATGCCCTTTGTGCCGCAGATGAAAGAGACACTCGCTCCTATCTTGGGCATCAGCCCTCGCCGCATCGGCATCAAGGCCACGACCAATGAAAAGCTCGGTGCCATCGGACGCCGAGAAGGTATTGCCGCGCTGGCGACGGCAGCCGTGATGCTGCCCGAGGAGACAACCGTATAACTGCCATCATGACTTCCCAACTCGAACTTCTCGCTTTCGCCACCGTCCGCAATCTCGAGGCAGCCGGTCTCAGCCTTGCGACCGCAGAAAGTTGCACCGGAGGGCTCATCGCCGCCGCCATCACCGGCGTTCCCGGAGCTTCCGCCGTCTTTCGCTACGGATGGGTCACTTACTGCACGGAGGCCAAGGAACGCCTGCTGCACGTTCCGCCCCAGCTCATTGAAGAGCACAGCGTTGTGAGCGAACCCGTCGTCGCTGCCATGGCGGAGAACGCCATGCGCCAAGCAGCGGCCGACATCGGCGTGGCTGTCTCGGGCAACGCAGGGCCCTCCGCCGCTGAGGGGGAGCCGCCCGTCGGCACGGTGTGTATCGCCGTCGCGAGGCGCGGCGCTCCCCGACCGACGCACACCGAAACGATCGTCCGGCCCGGTATGTCTCGCAACGACTTCCGCGCCATGGCGGCAGCTCGGGTACTGGAACTCGTCTGTGCGCTGGCCTCTCAGCCGGCCTGATAGCCCCGATAGCCCCGAGCTCCTCTACACCCTCACCCGGGCTTCTTCCCGTTTTGCAGGGGTGAGTTCGCACGGCTGTTGAGTGTCTCGGCCGTCTCGGCAGCAATTTCGGCCATCTCGGCAGTCTCGGCAGTCGGCGCCGATTCTCCGCGGCATGGCGCACTCCGGCCGCAGGGGATCCGGCAATTGCTCAGGCTCGGTTGCGAGCGCGGCAATTCGGGCAGGTCGCCTGACGGTCGCTGCGGACAAAGCGATACCCGCAGATGCGGCAGGTCAGGCAGCGGGCAGCACGGCGCATGCGGCGCAGCTTGCTCGCAACCTGCACCGGGATATACACCAGCAGCAAAATCACCAGCCCACCCAGCACGATCGCCAGAAAAAGCTGTGAGGGCGTCAGAGGCTCTGACATCATCGCAGGCCTCCTTCCTGCTCGGTCGGCAAAGGCAGCGGCTCGGCGGTTCCCGCAGGAGCGTCGCTCCCGGCATCGGCCGCAGGGTCATCCACGGTAGGGTCATCCACGGTAGGGTCATCCACGTCAGGTTTGCCGATGGCGGTTTCGTCATCGGCAGAGGCCGCCGCAGCGGGCGCCCCTCCCTGCTCCTGCTCTTCTGCCGTCGGCTCCGGCGGCAATGCCAAGAGTGCCTCTTCATTGAGCACGCATGAGTCTCCCGCATCTTCGTACAGATCAGCGGGCGGCAAGGCGACATAATCCGAATGACGCCGCAACGGCACGACCAAACGCGCCGCAGACTCACCGGCCGGATCCGCTCCCTCCGGCAAGCGGAAGGGTTGCGGGCTGCGTTGCATGAGCTGAAAATACATCAAGCGCCCGTCGCGGTAATACACGCGCCCCGTGCGCGGCTCCGGCAGCTCCTCGGGCATGCGCACCGGCACCAGCCACAACACAGCTCCGACGGGCAGCACGGCCAGCACCACGTACAAGGGCAGAAAGCCGCGCAGACGGCGCTTGCGCTCGACGTGATAAACCAGCCCGCTCTCAGACGCCTCACTCATAATTCAGCAGATCCGGGCGCCCGGCCACGTGCGCCGTGAAGCCGTGGTCGAGCACCATGTCCATCAGGCGCTGGAGGACGCCGAAGGTCACGGCTTCATCGGCATTGACAATGACATTGAGCTGCGACGGGTTCGGGCAGTCCCATTCGGTGAACAAGCGCTCAACCCCCTCGAAACCGCCCTGTATCTCCGTCGAATCCACGAAGAATCGCGGTGAATTGCCGGGCATAATCGTGATGATTCGCAAATTGTCGCGATCGTACGAGCCGATGCCGTAGTGCGTGCGCGCCGGGTAGACGCGCACGCCGTAACTCGGTGTCAGGTGGTTGCTGAAGAGGACGATGGCGCAGAGCAACAAAAAGAGGTTGATCCCGGCCGTGACAATGATCGGGAAACCGATATGAGGCAGACTGGAACGAACGCGTCGCATCACGATCTCACGTCAGTAGGAGTCCGGGAAGGGGTCGCGGCCGCCGAAGCGCAGTCCGCCTCCTCGGATGACTGCTCCTCCGCGGCTCGGTTCATGCGTGCATCACAGATGATGTGCACGCACTCGAGTCCGGCACGCTCAATGTTGTTGATGATTTTGCGTGCACGCGAAGCCAGATACATGTAAAAGAGAAACGTCGGAATGGCCATTGAAATGCCCGCGGCGGACAGCAGCAGGGCTTGGCGCAGCGACTCGGACATCTGCGGGGCGGCCACGGCCCCGTCCGTAATCCCGGGCTGATCGTAAAAATTCATGATGGCCAGAATCGTGCCGAGCACACCCAGCAGCGGCATCACCGTCGAGCATACCTGCAACACTCGGATGTGGCGCTCGACGCGATAGACCTCGAGATCCGCCGCCTCAAGGGCAATCTCGCGCAGCTCGCCGCGCGAAAGGCGAGGCCGCGAAAGCACGGCCTCAACGACGCGAGCCATCGGCCCCGGCAACTGCCGCGCCTCGTGCAGGGCCTCATTGTACTGCCCCGTGCGCAGCAGCGCGGAAAGTCCCCGCAAGAAATCGGCAGAATTGATATTGACGCGGTGAAAATAAAACAAACGCTCACTGATGACAGCCACCGCCAGCACGGCAAACACCATCATCAGCCAGAACATGGGTCCCATCGCCGCGATGAGATCCCCCATCTGATTCGTATGATCAGCCAACATGAACATAAAAGAAACTCAGAAAAACAGCAAACGGCGTCACCGGAGCGACAGAGAAGAGCCCATCGGGCGCGACCGACCTGCAAGACCCGGTCGGCCACACCGCAATAAGCCGTCCGCTCAATCCTTCGGGCGAATGAGCTCGGCGCCGAAATAGGGCACCAAGGCCTCCGGAATCTTCACCGATCCGTCGGGCTGCTGGTACTGCTCCAGCAAGGCGACGTAGAGGCGAGGCAGTGCCGTACCCGACCCGTTGAGGGTGTAGGGGATGCGCATTTTGCCCTCCGCATCGCGGTAGCGCAGCTTCATGCGGCGGGCCTGATAATCCGTGAAGCAGGAGCAGCTGGACACCTCGAGGTATTTACCCTGCCCCGGCGCCCACACCTCAATATCGTAGGTCTTGGCAGACGAGAAGCCGACGTCGCCCGTGCAGAGCTCGATCACGCGGTAGTGCAGCCCGAGCTTCTGAAGAATCGACTCGGCGTGGTGCGTCAGCTCCTCCAACTGGCTGAAGCCGTCCTCGGGGCGGCAGATCTCCACCAGCTCCACCTTGTCAAACTGGTGCACGCGAATCATCCCGCGATTCTCGCGACCGGCAGAGCCCGCCTCGCGACGGAAGCAGGGCGTGTAGGCCGTAATCTTGATCGGCAGATCCGACTCTTTGAGAATTTGCTCGCGGTACAGGTTCGTCAGCGGCACCTCGGCCGTCGGGGCCATAAACATCGCGTTCTGCTCCAGCCCGTACATGTCGTCCTCAAACTTCGGCAGCTGCCCCGTACCGTACATGCAGGCGCGCTTCACCATGAAGGGCACGCCCGTTTCCTCGTACCCGTTCTCCAAGGTCTGCGTGTCGAGCAGGAAGTTGATCAGGGCGCGCTCCAAACGAGCTCCGAGACCGTGGTAGACGATGAAGCCCGACCCCGAAATGCGGGCGGCATCCTCAAAGTTGAGGAGCCCGAGTTTCGTACCGAGCTCCACATGGTCCTTCGGATCGGCGATCTCGGGCTTGCTCCCCCACCGGCGCAGCTCCGGGTTGGCAGACTCATCCGAGCCGACGGGCGCCCCGTCATGCGGCATGTTCGGAATCGACAGCAGCAGATTCTCCTGCTCCTCGGCAGCGGCGGAAGCCACGGCGTCGAGCTCGCGGATGAGGTCTCCGACCTCGGACATGCGAGCTTTGAGCGCCTCGGCTTCATCGCGGCGCCCTTCCTTCATCATCTGACCGATCAACTTGGAAGAGCTGTTGCGCTCCTGCGAGAGAGCCTGCTTCTCCGTCTCAGCATTGCGGCGCTTCACATCACACTCCAGCACCTTATCCACGAGCATCCAATGGTCGCCCCCGCGCAGGCGGACGCGCTCTTTCACATATTCAGGGTTCTCCCTGATGATACGGATATCTAGCATAGCGAAAGTATTGTAGCGCATCGCCCGTGTTTTACAAGCCGAAAGTGCGCGGCGGCAGCGCTTTCACGGCTATCGCCGAGTCGACGGCGCCCCGCCCGCGCAACAGCTCTGCGGCCGGAGTGGTGCCGCCTGCCGCCGTCAGCCGCACGGCTGTTCGGGATGCTGCACCGCTCCCGCCGGAGAAAGGCGCGTCTTTTGTTAATGTTATTTCACGTTATGAAGCAAAAATTCTTGCCAAGGGGGCATTTTTGTGAATAATGTCCCCCGATGACTCCCGCGAGTTCAAGTGAGGTTTTGACGCCGTTCCGAACGGAGGTTCGGAGCTGGTATTGGTACCGTCACAGATAACTCACCGGGAAGCTCCCTGTGCGGCGCACAGGTATGTATCACAAGCAATCATTGACTCCGCTTCGGCTTCCCGACAGGCCGAGGCGGTTTTCTTTTTGTCGGACAACACACAACATCACTCGATATGCAAATCCCCATTACGCTACGCCAACAGTGCCGCCGTCTTGCCGAAGGCGACACGCAAACGCCCATTCGGCTGTTTATGCAGCTGAGTCGTCAGAACCCGCATGCTCTGCTTCTTGAGAGCGCCGAGGTCGACGGGCGATGGGGACGCTACAGCATTATCGCAACGGATTATCTCGCCGAGTTCAGCTGCTGCGGGGGGCGGCTTGACGTGCGTACGCACGACGAGGCGCTGCGCCCGCTTGAGGCCTACTCCGGCCTTCCGTACATGGAGGGGATGCGCGCCGTGATGAAGGCGCTGGTTCTGCAGCCGGATCGCCCGGAGATGGCTCCGATTACACGTGCGCTCTACGGCTACTGGGGCTACGAGATGGCGGCGGTGTTTCAGCCGAAGCTGGCGGAGTCGCTCGATGTGGCGGCGGCCGAGAGCCGGCTGGTGTTGCCGGCGACGGTGTTCGTCTTCGATCACGTCTACAATCAGCTTGACGAATTGAGCATCGGCGAGTGTCGCGATGTGCGGCGGATGCCGCCGCTGGAGGACTCACAGCCTCAGCCTTTCAGCGTCGGAGAGGTCACTTACGCGCCGAGCGAAGAGGTGTACAAGGCGGGCGTGCGCCGCGTACGCGATTTGCTGCAGGCGGGCGAGGCGATTCAGGTGGTGGGCTCGTCGCAGTGCAGCGCGCCGTTTGAGGGAGACGCCTTCACGCTGTACCGCCGCTTGCGCAGCATCAATCCGTCGCCCTACATGTTCTTCATGCGCTTTGAGGGGCTTGAGCTCATCGGGGCATCGCCCGAGGTGATGGTGCAGTGCAACGGGGGGCAGTTGCTGCTGGCGCCCATCGCCGGCACGCGACGCCGCGGGGCAAACGCAGCCGAGGATGAAGCCTTTGCCGATGAGATGCGCCGAGACCCGAAGGAGTGTGCGGAGCACGTCATGCTGGTGGATCTCGGCCGCAACGACCTCGGCCGCGTCGCGACGAGCGGCTCCGTTCAGGTGCGGCGGCTGATGGACGTGGAGCGCTTCTCACACGTGATGCACATGACGAGCCGCGTCACGGCCGAACTCAAGCAGGGGGCGGACGCGCTGGATGTTCTGGCGAGCTGCTTCCCGGCCGGCACGGTTTCCGGCGCGCCGAAACTGCGAGCCATGCAGATTATCCGAGAACTGGAGCCCCTGCCCCGCGGGCCCTACGCGGGCTGCATCGGCTGGATGGGGCTCGATCGGGACGCCGTGCACCTCGACACCGGCATCACCATTCGTTCGATGTGGCTGCGCGACGGGCGCCTCCACTGGCAGACGGGCGCCGGGCTCGTCTTTGACTCGAAACCCGAGTCCGAGTGGGCGGAATGCCGCAACAAGGGGCGCGTGATCGATTCGGTTCTCGCGGCACAGGATTTCTGATTCAACACTGTTTCATCTGCATTTGCCAACCATGTTTCTCTTCATCGACAATTACGATTCCTTTTCATTCAACATCGTTCAGTATCTCCGGCAAACGGGGCGAGAACCCCTGGTGCTGACGAACGACAACCCGCGCCTGCTCGATCTGGCAACGGATCCGGAGCTCGAGGCCGTCGTGATTTCACCCGGGCCGAGCTCCCCGGACAAGGCCGGCTACTGTCTCGAATTCCTCGAGCGGCTGCCGCACCGGGTGCCCGTGCTCGGCATCTGCCTCGGCCACCAGTGCCTCGGCCTGCACGCGGGGTGCCCGGTGCAGCGGGGGCCGCGCGTGATGCACGGCAAGACGAGCCGACTCGAGCACGACGGCACGGGGCTCTTCCGCGGCATTGCCTCCCCGATGACGGTCGGCCGCTACCACTCTCTGGTGGTGAAGTGCCCTGACGACCACCCGCTCCTCGAAGTGACGTCGCGCGACGAGGACGGCGAGGTGATGAGCATGCGCTTCAAGGATCGCCCTTGGGCCGGGGTGCAGTTTCACCCCGAGTCCATTCTGACGCCCGAGGGGCTGCGCCTCATCGCCAACTTCCCCAAGGCGATTCTGCGGGGCATGACCATGGCGTCGATTCTCGACACGCTCGCCGATGGGCGCGATCTGACGCAGGAGCAGGCGGAGCAGGCGTTCGCCGCGCTGATGGACGGCAAGATGACGCCGGCTCAGGCCGGAGCCTTCCTGCTGACGCTGCGTGCTAAAGGCGAATCGGCAACGGAGATCGCCGCCGCCGTGAGCTGTGCGCTCGAGCGCTCCAAGCCGGTGCGCGGCATTGCGGGTGACTATGTCGACATTGTGGGCACGGGCGGCGACGGCAAAAAGAGCTTCAATTGCTCGACGGCGACGGCCATCGTCATGGCGGCTCTGGGTTTCCGCGTCGTCAAACACGGCAACCGCGCCGTGTCGTCCTCATCCGGCGCGGCCGACGTGCTCGAATCGCTGGGCTACCCGCTGACGCTGGATGCGGAGGGCGTGCGCGATTCGGTGCAGCGCAGCGGTTTCGCCTTCCAGTTTGCGCCGCACTTTCACCCCTGCTTCAAGAACATCGGTCCGATTCGCCGAGAACTGGGCGTGCGCTCGCTCTTCAATTTGCTCGGCCCGCTGATCAACCCGAGCCGGCCGACGCATATGATGCTCGGCGTGGCCAAACCGGAACTCGTGCCCGTGATCGCCGAAGTTCTGGCGCAGGGCGGCTACAAACGAGCCATCGTGCTCTGCGGCGCCGGAGGTTATGATGAAGCAACCACCTTCGGCCCGGCGACGGCATGCTCGGTGACCAACGGCGTGGTTGAACCCATGGAGATTGACCCGCAGGCGCTGGGCTTCGAAGCACCGGCAAGCGAGGATGAGCTGAGGGTGGAAACGCCGCTGGAAGCGCGCCGCGTCCTCCTCGACGTCCTCGCCGGGCGGGGGCCGAAGGCGATGACGGAGATGGTGGCGCTCAACGTCGCCCTCTGCATCAGCATCTTCGAGCCCGACACGGATCGCATGACCTGCGTCCGCCGAGCCCGCCGTGCGCTGGCCGAAGGCGTGGGGCTTCACATCGTCAACAGCTGGAAGAAGTCATGAACCTGCAACGTTTCATCGAAGCGAAACAGGATGAGCTCGCCGCTCTGCGCCGCTGCATGCCCGAAGCGCTGGACGAAAAGGCCTTCTTCGCCGCAGGGAAACGCCCGGATTTTCTGCAGGCGCTCAACGCGCCGCCGCCGTCCGACGAGCCGCTGCGGGTCATTGCCGAGTTCAAGCGCTCGTCGCCTTCGGAGGGCGTCATCAACGACAGGCTGGCGCCGGACGATGCCGCACAACAGTATGCGGCAGGCGGTGCGACGTGCATGAGTGTGCTGACGGAGCGCCGCTTCTTCGGCGGCGCTCCGAGCGATCTCTTCGCCGCAGCACCCGCCGGCCTGCCGCTGCTGCGCAAAGACTTCATCTTCGACGAGCTGCAAGTGCGCGAGAGCTTCGCCACGCCGGCCTCGGCGCTCTTGCTCATCGTGGCGCTGACACCCGACGCCGAGCGGCTGAGAGGACTGCGCGAGCTGGCCGAAAGCCAAGGCATCAACGCCGTCGTTGAAATCTTCAGCGAAGCGGAACTCGAAACGGCACGCGAATCGGGGGCACGCATCATCCAAGTCAACGCCCGCAACCTCGAAAGCTTCCGCACCGACCGCCTCGCAGGGCTGCAGCTGGCCTCACACCGCCTGCCCGCCGAGTGCTGGATAGCGGCCAGTGCGATGAGTGCCCCCGAGCACCTCCTCGACGCAGCGCAAGCCGGCTACCGCGCCGCACTCATCGGCACCGCCCTCATGCGAGCCGCCCATCCCCAAACGCAACTCCGACACCTTCTTCACCCCCACACTCCCCCCCAAACCACAGCACAACCATGACCACCACCACACACAGCGCCCCCTTCATCAAAGCCTGCGGACAAACGCACCCGTCCACCGTCGACTGTGCCGCCGCCTACGGGGCCAAGCTGGTCGGCTTCGTCTTCCACCGCAAAAGCCCGCGCAGCATCTCGCCCGAGCGAGCGGCCGCCATGGCGTCGGCAGACATGGGACGCGTCGGTGTCTTTGTCCGCCAAAACGCCGAGGAAATCAAGCGCACCATGAAAAAAGCGCGCCTTGACTTTGCCCAACTTCACGGGAAGCAGAGCACGGCCGACGCCGACGCCATCGGCCCGCAGCGCGTCATCCGCGTTCTCTGGCCGTCGCAGTACGACAGCACCGAGGCTCTGCAACGCGACATAGACACCTGGTCCCCGCACTGCGCCTACTACCTGCTCGACGGCGGCAACACCGGCCAAGGCGGCACGGGAGAACGCGTACCGCTCGAACAACTCGACGAGCTTCACTTCCCCCACCCCTGGATTCTCGCCGGCGGCATCAACGCCGAAAACATCCCCGAAATCCTGCGACGCTGTCACCCCGACGGTCTCGACCTCAACAGCGGCATCGAAACCGCCCCCGGCATGAAATGCGCCGATAAAATGCTCGAAGCCTTCAGCGCCGTGGCGCGCAACATCGCCGAACACACAAACTGAAACACACAAGAGCGCGCGGAAACTGCGCACCCTGCACCACCTCCCCCGTTT
>DXFQ01000076.1 GCA_019114365.1 Candidatus Parakkermansia intestinigallinarum
GATGCGGCAGGCGACGGGCAGGGCGCTCGGCGGGTTCGCCTGCCCGCTCCGCGAGCTCGGGGCGGGGGCGGCGGCTAGCTCGCGCATGCGGCGAAAGGACATGCGGCAGGCTCGCCAGCCCGAAGCCTGAAGGTGGTAGTCGAATCCGCCCAAGACGCGGCCTTCGGTGTCGAGCATCTCGATGCGCAGGCAGGGGGCGGCGCTTTCGGCTCGGGTCTCGGCGGGATGCTCGCTCGTGCGGCTCGCGGCGTTTTTCGTCGATGCGCTCTCGCTGCGGCTGTGGTAGATCCACATGTTCAGGCCGCCCTGATTCCAGATCGTCCGGGTGATGTGCTGCGGGGGCAGGGCGATGAGTAGAGAATCCCCGGCGCTGTAGCGCCATTGCAGGCTTTGTTTGCCGTCTTTGTAGCGAGCCGAGCTGAGGCTCAGGGAGCTGCCCTCCGTGCAGCTCAGGTCGGCGGGCAGTTGCGGCGCTTCAAAGTTGAGGGTCTGCTGCGCCGCTGCAACCCCTGCCGATAGCCACAGAAGGAGAGCTGCCGCTGCTTGGCGTACGCGATGTGTCGTCACGGGGTGATGTTAACATGCCGGGCTTTGCGCTTCAAGCTTGAAGGTTTGCAGCGGCGCTTTTGTGCCGAATCGGTTTATGCCGAATCGGGCTGATCGAGGCCGAAGATGCGCGTGAGAGCGCGGTCGACGTGGAAGACGGGCTGCCAGGCGCGGGCGATGGTGACGGCGTCTCGCTCGCCGCGCTGCCAAGCCAGCAGTTCGTCGCGCAGGGCGCAGGCGAAGGAGGCGGGGCTGTCTTGTTCCGAGACGCGGCCGGAGTCTCGCGTGGTGTACCAGATGACGGTGCGGAGGGCTGCCGGGCGATTGCTGACGACGACGGAGCAGCCGCAGCAGAGGGCTTCGGCGGAGACGTTGTGCGTGCCTTCGCTGCGCGAGGTGCAGCAGATGATTTGTGCCCGGCTGTAGACAGCGCACAGATCGGCATTGTCGACGTAGCCTTCCAACCTGATGCGGCGGCGTATTTCTTCAGGCAGTCGGGCGTGCATCGCGCGAAGTTCGTCCGGTATGTTGCCGTAGAAGGCGGCTTGGGTGTCCGGGGGAATTTCGTCTTGGAGAGAGGTGAAGAGGCAGCGGATTGCCTCGAAGGCGTAGTTTAAGCGTTTTACGGGGTCATCCCAGCGGCCGATGAGGAGTATTTCCGGGCGCTTCGGTGTGCCGTCGTAGCGTTTGTCGGAGGCGACGGGGCAAGGCATGGAGCGCATTTTATCCGCGATGGCCGGGCCGTAAAAGAAGTTGAAGCGCAGTATGTCGCGCGTGGGAGGCGAGGCGGTGATGTAGTCGGCGTAGCTCAGGTGGCGCGCGCGCAGGAGATCGACCAGAGGGCGTCTGATCATCTCGCGGAGAGCCCGGCCGAGCGGCAGATCGCGCAGGCGTATGCCGCCCCAGAAGTCGCCGCTGCTGTCCAGATGAATCAGGAGCTTGAGCCCGGCCTTTTGAATGGCGCGGGCGATGCTGCGGTAGCGCGGTGCGCCCCAGGAGTAGAGCACGACCGCGTCGATGCCCAGCGTGCGCCACCAGGCCGGGTCGCTGAGTTTTTCGGCTTCGACGCGGATGAGCTGCTCCGTGAGGCTGTCGTCCTCGTAGGAGGGCAGGGGCATGATGCTCTTGCTCTCCAGCCCCATCTTGCGGAGTTCCGAGGCAATCAGACCGCTGTCGCGGATGTGAAAAGCTCGGTTGGCGTGAAAGGCGACGGGGGTACAGGTGTAGACGGCGCGAAGGGAATGACTCACGACCGAAGGGTGAGGGAGAGAGATGGCAGGCGTCGGCGGCAGGGCATGCCGCCGACGCTCGTGAGAATCAGAACTCAAGGAAGCGGCCGACCGGCACGTTGCACAGGTGGCACTTCTCGACGCCTTCAAGGCTGTCGAAGGTCTCGCCGCACATCGGGCAGACCCAGTATTGGGACGGCAGGTTGAGCTTTTCGCCGGATTCCAGCTGGCGGATGGCGGCGGAGTAAAGGCGCGCGTGCGATTTCTCGGCTTCCATGGCCCAGGCAAAGCCCGTCTTGGCCTGCGTGGCGCCGTCGGCTTCGGCCTGAGCAATCATGGGCGGATACATCTCGGTGAACTCGTACACCTCTCCGGCGCGGGCGGCTTTGAGGTTTTCGAGCGTGGTGCCGAGTTTGATGTTGATGTCGAATTGCGGCAGCTCGGCACCGAGTTTCGCCAGCGCGCGGGCGTGGTTGCCGGCGTGGATGCGCTCGGCTTTGGAGGCGGCCTCGAAGAGTTTGGCGATCTGCGGGTAGCCTTCCTGCAGGGCTTTGCTGGCGTAGGCGGCGTAGGTGGCGCAGGCGGTGCTCTCGCCGATGAGGGCGGTGCGGAGGTTGTCGATGGTTGTTGTCATAACGTCGTCATTGTAGCACAGCCGGCCGACATGACAAGCGCAGAGTGTGCCCCGACGCCCTAATTTCTACGCGCTTCGGGCGGGCGGATGAGCGGGCGGGGTGCTGAGCAGGCGGGTAGCCGAGCGACGGGGGATGAGCGACGGGGAACCGAGTGGTTGGGCGGGGTGCCGGGCGAAGAGGCCGGGCGGTTGGTTGGGTGGCTGGTTGGGTGGCTGGTTGGGTGGCTGGTTGGGGCGCCGGGCGGTTGAGCGTGGCGCCGGACTGTTGGACGGCCGGGCGGTTGGTGATGCGGCGTCGACCGATGTGAGCTTTTGGACGCATCAGCATTGTGCGCTTGACCGAGTGCGGCGGCCTGTGCTAGCATGAGAGGGTACGTCGGAGGCTTTGGAGGTGACTATGTACATCAATCGCGAGATTTCATGGCTGGAGTTTAATCAGCGGGTTCTGGATCAGGCTCGCCGCACGGATCTGCCGCTCTTGGAGCGCATCAAGTTTCTCGCCATTACGGCGAGCAATCTCGATGAGTTTTTTCAGGTGCGCGTCGGCGGTTTGATGCTGCTGCATCAGTCGGGCAAGCTGACGACGGATCCGGCCGGGCTTTCGCCGCATGAGCAGCTGGAGAGTATTCGCGTCCGCGTGGCTGACATGGTGCGGCAGCAGTACGCGCTGATGAATGATGAGCTGCTGCCGCTGCTGCGCCGCGAGGGGCTTTCGCCCGTTGCGATGCACGAGCTGCCCGCGGCTTCGTACGCCGCGCTCGAACAGCTCTTCCGCGACAATGTTGCGCCGCTGCTCACGCCGCTGGCGATGGAGGTCGAGCAGCCGCCGACGCTCCCCTCGCTCAGCCTTATTATCGCGCTGGAGCTCGGGCACGGCGAGAGCGAGGAGACGCGCTTCGTCGCGGTTCCTCTGCCCGAGTCGCTGCCGCGCCGCGTGCACTCGGCGGCTCTCGGCAAGGAGGGGTACGTGATGCTGGAGGATTTGGTGATGAGTTTCATCGGCGGGCTTTTCCCGGGGGAGCGCGTGCTGCACGCCGTGCCGTTCCGCGTGACGCGCAACGGCGATATTGCCGTTGTGGAGGCTGAGGGCGGAGACTTCGCCCGCGAGATGGAGGAGGTGCTTGTCGCCCGCAAGTTCTCCGGCTGTGTGCGCCTCGAGCTGCCCGCAGAGGCGCCGCGCGATTTCGCCGACCGCATCGCGGCGGTTGCCGAGGCGGATGAGACGGCGATGACGGAGCGCGTGCCCGGCATGCTGCGCCTCGTCGACTGGGGATCTCTGGCCTTTGAGCCCGGCAATGATCACCTGAAGATTGAGACTTGGCTGCCGGTGTATCCGGCGTCGGTGGATCCGGGCCTGAGTATGTTTGAGAATATCGCCCAAGGTGATATTCTCATCAACAATCCCTATGAGAATTACGAGCCTGTCGTGCGTCTGGTCGAAGAGGCGGCTGATGATCCCGATGTGTTGGTGATCAAGCAGGTGCTCTATCGCACGGCGCATCACTCGCGCTTTATTGCCGCTCTCTGTCGGGCGGCGGAGAACGGCAAGCAGGTGACGGTGCTCGTCGAGCTCAAGGCGCGCTTTGATGAGGGGCACAACCTCGTGCAGGCGGAGCGCCTGCAGCGCTCGGGCGTGCAGGTGGTCTACGGGGTGCGCGGGTTTAAGACGCATGCGAAGATTTTGCTCATTGTGCGCCGCGAAGACGGTTCGCTGCGCCGCTATTGTCATTTCGGCACGGGGAATTACAATGAGAAGACGGCGCGCATTTACTCGGATCTTTCGCTGCTGACCTGCCGCGAGGAGCTGGGGGCGGATGCGTCGCAGTTTTTCAATTCGGTGACGGGGCTGACGCGCCTGATGGAGTTCCGCCGCCTCTACGCTTCTCCGGCGATGATGAAGGCGCGTTTGCTCGAGCTGATCGAGGGCGAGATCAGCCGCGCCGAGCGCGGCGAGCGCGCCTATGTTCGCGCCAAGATGAACTCGCTGAATGATGCCGAGATGATTCGCGCCCTCGATCGCGCGGCGGATGCCGGGGTGGAGGTGAGCCTCAATGTGCGCGGTATTTGCTGCTGGGCGCCGTCGACGGCGAAGGCGCGTCGGCATGCACACTTGGTGAGTATCGTCGACCGCTACTTGGAGCATGCGCGCATTTTCAGCTTTCACAACGGCGGCAATGCGCTTGTCTATATCGCGAGTGCCGACTGGATGAACCGCAACCTCAATCGGCGCGTGGAGTTGATGATTCCGGTGCTCGATCCGGCTGTGGCGCGTCGCGTGACGGAGATTCTGGATGCCTGCTTCCGCGATAATACGCAGGCTTACCTCATCGAGCCGGACGGCTCTTCGCACCCCGTCCGCAGGGTCGGCAAGGCTTTTCGCATGCAGGAGTACCTGCACCGCCGCGCATCGCAGCAGGCGCGATCCCGCGCGCAGGCGAGCCAGCGCACGCTCGTGCCGCATTTGCCCCGCAAGACGCAGGGCTGAGCGGCTCGCAGGGGAGAGGGCCGAGTGGACAGAGTGGGCAGAGGGCAGAGCAGGCTGAGCGGCGGCCGGGTTTGCCCTGCGGCCTGCGGCCGGGGTTTGGCCGAGGTACGGCCGCGAGTTGGCCGTGAGTTGGCCGTGAGTTGGCCGGGCGGCGGCCGGGTTTTACTCGGGCAGCTGCACGCCTGCGCGGCGGGCGCAGCGGCGCAGCTCGGGCGTGAGGTGCAGGGCGTCGGTGCCGCCCATGACCATGGGGGCGGGCGGTGCACAGCGCCGCCCCAGCAGCAGGTTGCCCAGCCAGTTGAGCAGGCGTGCAAAGCGCAGGCGCTTCATGTAGGCTCCGGCGCGTGCGAGGCACTTCTCGGGGCCGTCGGGATCTTCGACGGCAATGACGACCCCGTCACAGACGATGGCGCTGTGCCCGATGCCGAGGCGTTCGATTTGCTCGGCGATGAAGCGTGCGTGCTCGAGGTCGCTCGCCATGTGCCCGGGTTCGCGAAGCGTCGGGCCGCCCGAGGGCACTCGGCGGGCGTGCAGCGTGATGCCGTGGTCGCGGCAGAGGCGCAGCACTTCCTCGCGCTGAAAGATGATGGTGCGATCGGCTTCAATCGCAATGTGATTCACGCCGGCATCCAAGCAGTTGCGGATGGTGCTCAGGCCGATGCAGGGCACATCGAAGCGCATGTCGTGTCCGGGTTTTGTCACCTTGCAGAGAGTGACGGGCGCCCCCCGATGCCCGCCGGATTGCAGACATTCATTGGTGCCCTTGAAGGCTTCGACGCAGGTGAGCCGCTCCCCCTGCACGACGACGCTTTGCCCGATGTCGAGGCGAGCGATTTCTCGCGCCAGCACGAGCCCGGCGTCGGCTTCGCGAAGCTGGGCTTCGGTGGGTGCCGGGCCGGCGAGGTGCCCTTCGCCGGGCACGCGCTCCTCCATGAAGGTGGTGGCGGGCAGCACGGTGATGCCGATGCGCGCCAGCTCGGTGCAGATGGTGCCGAAGATGGTGTGGGCGTTGCGCCGATCGAGCCCGGCGAGCAGGCGGCGGGCCATCGCATCCGGCCAGAGGGTGTAAATCGACGACGGGCGAATCTGCCCCGCCATCATCAGATGCGTCACTTTCTGCGCGCAGAGAAAATCGCGGATGCGCTCGACCGCGCCGATGCGGAAGCGCACACAGAGCTCGCAAAGCTCCTCAAGCCCCTTGGGTGCCGAGCCCTTGAGCGCCAGACAGACCACGCGCACGCCCGCGCGCCGCGCGCCCTCCAGCACCAGCCGCGGGTATTCCCCCGCGCCGGCAAAGACGGCGAGCGTACCGATCTGGTCGGGCAGGACGGGCATCAGAGCTTGTCGGGGTGCTCCAGGTAGCAGGCGATGCGCTGCATCAGCCGGCCGATGTCTCCGCCGTCGACGACGCGGTGGTCGAAGGAGGCGACGATGCGCGCCTGCTCGACGGGGATGAAGCACTCGACCTCATCGCTCCACACCGGCACCTTCTGCACGGCTCCCACGCCCAGAATCAGACTCTCGCTGGGCAGGGGCATCGGCGTGCCGTCCGTCAGGCCGAAGCCGCCGAAGTTCGTCACCGTGGCGATGCCGCCGCCGAGGTAGGCGTCGTCGAGGCGGCGCGAGCGAGCCTGAGCGACCACTTTGTTGTATTTGTCGATCAACTCGTCGAGCGTGTACTCGTTGACGCCGCGCATCACCGGAACCATCACGCCGTCCGTCACCTGAACCGCCACCCCGAGGTCGATGCGCTTCGGCGTCAGAATGCGGTCGCCGACCATGTAGCCCGCGCACTCCGGAAACTCCGCCAGCGCCAGCGCCAGCGCGCGCAGGAAGTAGAGCGTGATGCCGGGCTTGCGCGGGTGGTGGCGGCGGTGCAGCAGCACGGGGGCCATCAGAATCGGCCTGCCCGCGCTCGCAATCGGGCGCCTCCAGGTGCGCTGCATGCTGCTCGAGACGCTGCGCCGCATCGGCGAGGCTTTGCGCGACGGCCAGCCGTCCACGTAATTGAGAAAGTGTTCGAAGTCGTCAATGGTGATGCGTCCGCCCGCACCCGTGCCGCTGATGAAGCCCAGATCGGCCTCGGTGATGCCCAGCTCGTCCATGCGCGCGCGGATGCGCGGCGAGAGGTAGTGAGCCCCGCGCACCCCGATGGGCACGGGCAGGCCGCGCCCATCGGCGCCTGCTGCGGCAATGGCCTCGCGGTACTCTCCCTCGGTGCGGAAGTGGGCGGTATCGTCGCCCGACGGGCTGTCGGCGGAGGGGGCGGAGGGCAGGGCGCTGCCGGCGGCCTGCATTTGCTCGAGCGTGTGGGCTCCGGAGCGTTCAATCTCCTCCGCCGTCGCCTCTATGATGCCCATCACGGTGCCGACGGCTACCGTCTCCCCCTCGCTGACCGAGAGACTCGCAATCGTGCCGCCGCAGGAGCAGGTCACGCCCATCACGGCCTTGTTTGTCTCCACCTCAAAAACCTCCTGATCAGCCGCGACGACATCGCCCGGCTTCACCAGCAGGTGCATGATGGTGGCTTCAGCAATGGATTCGCCCAACTGGGGCATCAGAATCGGTACTTGAGGCATGGCAGAGAAGATGAATGAGAGAGTAAGTGCGAAAATGACATGGGTCAGAGCGAAATCAGATAGCGAACGGCTTGAGCAATGCTCTCGCTGCTCGGGCGATGCGCCTTCCAGAGATCGGGATGATAGGGAATGGGCGTGTCTTTGGAGCAGAGGCGCAGCGGCGGCGCATCCAAGAGATGCAGGCCCTCGGCCGCCACCCGCGCGACCACCTCGGCCGCCACGCCGCCCCACGGAAAATCCTCGCTGACCACCAGCAGGCGGCCCGTGCGTGCCACCGAGGCGAGAATCGTGTCGGTATCCAGCGGCTTGACGCTCCGAAGATCGACCACCTCGATGCGGTAGCCGCTCGTCGCTTCGAGCAAATCCGCGGCCTTGAGCGCCTCGGGCACCATGGCCGAGAAGGCGATCACGCTCGCATGCTCGCCGGGGCGGGCGATGCGCGCCTTGCCCACGGGCAGGGGATCGGGCTCGACGCAGCTCTCGGCCTTCAGCCAGCGGTAGAGGAACTTGTGCTCCATGAACACCACGGGATCCGGAATCCGCACCGCCTGCTTGAGCATGTAGTAGGCGTCGGCCACCGTCGCCGGCGTCAGCACGTGAAGCCCCGGGTAGTGGGCAAAAAGCGCCTCGAGACTCTGGCTGTGGTAGGGGCCGCCGCCGGGTGTGCCGCCGCAGGGCATGCGCAGCGTCAGGTTCACGGGCAGCCCCGTGCGGTAATAGTGAGCCCCGGCGTTGTTGCCCATCTGGTTTTGACCCAGCGTGCCGAAATCGGCAAACTGCATTTCGAGAATCGGCTTCATGCCGCCCAGTGCCGCACCGATGCCGAGCCCCACAATTGCGTCTTCGCTGATGGGCGAATTGATCACGCGCCCCGGGAAGCGCTCAGCCAGCCCCTTGGTCGCCTTGAAGGCACCGCCGAAGCTGCCGGCAATATCTTCACCGAAGAGAAAGACCTGCGGGTCCTCCTCCAGCAGCTCGAAAAGCGCCCGGTGAATGGCGTCGATGTAGGTCACACTCATGATAGCTCGTGTTGGTGGGAATGGGGAGAAAACTTATCGCATCATCGAAGAAGGAGGGAGTCGGTGCATGGCCGCTCAGCGAATCGGAAGCCAAGATGTCGCGTGCCAGTCCTCCGTGCGCGGGTCGGGGCCGGGCTCGCGCTGTGCCTGAGCCACGCAGCGTTGCACCTCGTCGGCGCAGCGCTGCCGCAAATCGGCATCTGCCTCGGGGCTCAGCCAGCCCAGCTCGGTGAGCTGGCGGCGAGCGACCTCGAGCGGATCGCGATCGGCGTAGGCCGCCTTGAGCTCGGCGGGGATGTAGGACGAGTCATCGTGCTCGCCGTGGCCGCACATGCGCAGCGTCGTCGCCACCAC
>DXFQ01000077.1 GCA_019114365.1 Candidatus Parakkermansia intestinigallinarum
GAATCAGCCAATGCTGCGATCAAACGTATCCAATCCAAGGCCTGCGGGCTATTTGATGAGGAATACCTGTGGCTGAAAATGCGCCAAGTGTACTTCATGCGCCTTCAAAGACTCCACAAGACCTCCCACGACTACTACCAGCAAATTTGAAACAGACCCTCTTTTACGATGAAGCGGGGAATAAGCCTTGCAATTTGCGCGAAAAGGGTTATATTTTCCACGGAGGTTTGTTGGTTGTTTGCAACCCCGGCATACGGTTTGCCGGGGAAAAAACAAGCCTCCATTTTTTGTATACTCAAGGAGCCGTCAAAATGACTGCGCCCTGAAACTTTGGGACAGGTGTGCGCGGCGCCGCTCCTGCCGCCGTGTTGAGCGCGGGAGAGCCGTCGAGCCTCAGGCGCAAGCTCGCGGCGCCGGAGCCTGCGGCTGTCGCGCTCTCGGCCGACTCGCCGGAGACAGACCGCCCGCAGAGGGAGAAAGCCCCCGGAGGCGCTTATCGCGAGGGGGCGGCTGCCCTGAGCTTGGCTGCGGCGGCCTCGATGAGTTCGGCGCAGTGCCTGTGTCCGGCGCGTCGGGCGAGGTCAAGAGGCGTGTCGCCGCGTCCGGGGGCCGTGCCGGGGCGCGAGAGATGAGCCAGCGGATCGGCGCCGTGTTGGAGCAGAAGCGCGACGATTTCTCGGTTGCCGTTGGCGGCGGCAGCGTGCAGGGCCGTGAGCCCGTAGGTGCTGGCGGCGTTGACCTTGGCACCGTGCTCGAGCAACAGCCGCAGGGAGGCGGCATCATCGTTGAGCGCGGCGAGGTGCAGGGGGGTGAGCTTGCTGTCTCGGCTGCCGCTCTGTTCGCTTTCCCCGTGCAGCAGCTGAGGCAGAGTCTGTCCGTTATCGGAAACGGCAAGCTCGGGCAGAAGGGGGGCGGAGCAGTAGGCGTTGATGAGAGCCTTGCCGGCGAGCAGCCGGCCCATCGGTTCCGTTTCTCCGGCCATGGCTGCCCCTGCAGCGCCGTGGCCCCGCCGCTGCATGCAAGCCCGACGTCCGCGCCGCACTTGATCAGCAGTGCGACGCTTTCGGCATCGCCTGCGGCTGCGGCGAGGTGCAGGGGAGAGACGCCCTCGCGGCTGAGCTGTTGCGCATCCGCGCCGCGGGCAAGAAGGGCGGCTGCGTTTTCGCCGTTGCCGGCGGCTGCTGCGTAGTGCAGGGGGGTAAATCCGCCTGCGTCAGGCGCGTTGGCGTCGGCTCCGCCGTCGAGCAAAAGCCTGATGGCGGAGGCATTGCCCGAGGCCGCGGCACTGTGCAGGGGCGTGATGCCGGAGGGCGCGGCAGCGGCACGGGCATCCGCTCCGCGCTGCAACAGGAGCTTGACGCCGTCCTCGCAGGCGCTGCCGGCGGCGAGGTGAAGAGGCGTGGCGCCTTCCCGGCTCCGTGCATCGACCGCGGCCTTGCGGTTGAGCAGCATCGTGATGGCGTCGGCATCCCCGATGGCGCAGGCGAGGTGAAGGGGCGTGAGCCCGCCCGCGTTGGCCGTATCGCAGGGAGCAGCCGACTCCGCCAGCTCGAAGAGGGCTTTGGAATGCCCGTTGGCGGCGGCCGCGTGGAGCGGCGTGTTGCCCATGCGGTCGATGAGCTTGGGGTCACAGCCGCGGCCGACGAGGTGGAGCAGGGCGGCGCTGCCGTACTCCGCGGCGTGGTGCAGAGGGCTGCGGCCTGCGTTATCCCTCACGTTCAGGTCTGCATTGTGCAACAGCAGCAGGCAGATGCAATCCGTCGAGTCGGTTTCGGCTGCAAGATGCAGGGGCGTGCAGCCGCGGAAGTCGCGAGCATGGACGTCGGCTCCGCTTTCCAGCAGGAGTTCGGCGGCGGCGTGCTGCCCGAGTTTGGCGGCAGCATGCAGAGGCGTGGAGCCGCTGATGCGGTCGCGGGCGTCGGGCGAGGCTCCGTGTGCCAGCAGAAGACGG
The DNA here is from genome assembly GCA_019114365.1 of Candidatus Parakkermansia intestinigallinarum. GTDB lineage: Bacteria > Verrucomicrobiota > Verrucomicrobiia > Verrucomicrobiales > Akkermansiaceae > Akkermansia > Akkermansia intestinigallinarum. The sequence continues at coordinate 1,952 of DXFQ01000077.1, forward strand.
ACGGCATCGAGCTTGCCGTCGCGTGCCGCGATCAAGAGCAGGGGGCAACCGTCGGCGTCCGTCGGGTTGCTCACCGCTCCGGCGTCGAGGAGTTGCCCGAAGAGCGCCGCGTCGCCGGAGCTCAGGGCGCGCAACAAGGCGTCTCCCTCATCGGCTCCGCTCTCCTCTCTCTTCAGCCAAGGCGGCGTTTTCTCCGTCGGTTCGGCTTCGCTCCGAATCGGCGCGGAGCGAGGAGCCGGAGTCGGCGCGGCTGCGGTCGACGGGGCGAGGGCGATCAGGGGGATGACGCAGGGCAGCAGGAGGGCGGTGACTAACGTGGCGTTCATGGCATCGGGAGCTCGGGGCGACGGCCCGGCAAGCATCAGCGGAGTCGCGTTGCTCAGCAGACTCCATTATACGCGGCTCGGGCGCGAAGTCAACGGAACTCTTCGGGCTTTTGGGCGTCAAGTCTCACGAGCCCCCCGCATTGCTTCAAAATAAAACGCACCGAAGGCGACCTCGGGGGAGGAAAGACGAAATGTCAATTTTATGGTTGCATCAAAATAAAAATCACCATAATTATTACATGTCCTTGTTTATGAAGGGAGAAGCCA
>DXFQ01000078.1 GCA_019114365.1 Candidatus Parakkermansia intestinigallinarum
ACGTGGCTCGTTCAACGGAAGAGAGGAGAGAAGCGGAACTTTACACGAAGGCACAATTCTGCTATAAGAGGGGCGGCAAAAGTGTTACCTATGTGAGTGAACAAAAGTGTAACCTATGTGGGTAAACTACCGGCTCTGGAGCCCCCCCTACCAGAGCAGAAGTTGCTCGGGCGCTTGTTCGGGTTGCGTCTCTTCCGGCGGGCGATCTCCGTAAAACAGGAATGTCTTCTGCCACTGAATGTTCGTCACGAAAAGACATCTCACATGTCCTTTCTTCGGCAGAAAGCTCTTCACGCGGCGCTGGTGGGTCTTGACGCGGTCTGCCGTGACGCAGGATCGAGCGTAAACGCTGTATTGAATCATCAGGTAACCGTCCTCCAGCAGATCTTTCCGAAAGCGAGCATGAGCCCGACGATCGGCTGCAGTTTCCGTCGGAAGGTCAAAGAATACTACGAGCCAGCCCATTTTATATTCGTTAATTTCCATGCTTGATACGGGGTTGTTTGTGAGGCCAGTACGGCAGCTCGAAAGCTCCGAATGCTGCGCTCGATGGCAAGTCGCAGCGGGATGGTGTCTTCTTCTTCGCCGACTTCTGCCAAGAGTGTGCCGAGGATGTGTCGGCGGTAGTCACGCGTGATGCAGCTTTCGGCCTGCCGCCAGGTGTCGTCGCCTTGTTCTTTTTGCATGCGAATCCACCGCATAACGTTCGCGTCAAACGCCGGGCGAAAGGGTTCCATGAGGTCGTAGGCTAGGGGGGCTGCGTGGGCTCGAGAGCTGTGACATATGCCGAAGGCCGGGTCTATGCCGAGCGCATAGAGGTTTCGCAGAATGCAGGATAGCAGGATGGCGTAGGCGTAATTGAAGAGTGGGTTGCAGCCCCCGGCTTCTCGCCCGCGACGGAAGGTGGCTTCTCCTGCGGCTTCCGCAAAAAGTTGCCAGAAGCGCCGAGCACAATCGCCTTCTCGGTTTTCTTTGTTACTGCGGGCAAGTTGTTCGAAGGCTTCGAGGCTCGGATGCTCGGGAAGCCAGCCGGAGGCGAGTTTGTGCTGGTTGAGGCACTTGGCGGTGAGGGTTTTCTCCCACAGGCGGCGCCGAAGTTGAGCGGGCATGTCCGCAAGGTGCCGAAGCAAGGCTGTGTCCGTTGCCCGATCAGCCGGCAGCAGGAGGGCTGCGGGTGTGTAGCTGTCGCAGATGATGACGCTGATGCGTGCGCGTGCGGCACTGATCAGAAAGTGGTTGCTCATGCTGCATTGCAGGGAGCTGATGATGATGGATGCGACGTCTTCCAACGGTATTTGCTGCGTTCCGTGTTCGCTGCGTGCTAGGAGCTGGCCGCGCGATACGCTGAGTTTGCAGGGGCTTTCGTCTATCGAGATGATGTGGTATGACATAGGCTGCGATGTGCTTGATTGGTGATGTGTGCGGCGTGCGCCGACGTTCCGCATGGCTACGGCGTTTGTCACGCAGCCGTGTTTTACGCCGATGTTGATGTTGTTGCCTATCGGTTGGCAGTTGTTTGGCCGATCGGTTGTTCTATCTTTCTAACGTATTGAGCGGTCGAGAGCAAGATTTTTGTCGTTTTTTTCCGATTTTTCCCTTGACGGGGTGTTGCGGCCGTGGTAGATTGTCCATGGATTCAAGATTACAAAATTTGAGATGCAGACCGCTTCCCTGTCTTCGGACACATCGGTAATAAAAGCATTCTGAAGCCCTCCGCGAGGAGGGCTTTTTCTTTGTGCGGTGTTCTCTTCCCGACTCCGGCTGCGATTGTCTCCGTTTGGTCGATGTTCTGTCGCCATGAGCCGCTGGTCGGCCGTTGTTTGGCTTAGACGTTGCGCGAGCACGGCGGGGTGCGGGTGCGGCGGGGGGGTGTTTTCGACTTGGTGTGTGTGCCGGCGGCAGGGCGGGGCCGGGGCCGGCGGCAGGGGCCGGCGCAGTATTTGCTTGCGGGTTGCGGGGTGGATGGTAGAATGGGGTCATGTTCAGGTTTGCTGTTTGTGCCGTGCTTGTTCTTGCGGTGTTGTTGCCGGGGGCTGCGCCGGCTTCGGCTCTCGAGGCGATGGAGAAGGAGGGGCACTGGGGGTATTCCGTGAATGAGGCGGTGGGGGCGCCTGCGCGTGAGGACGGTTCGTTCGCCGGGGCGGGGAGTCGGCTGGCGAATGTGGAGGCGGGTGTGCCCTGTCTGGAGCATGTGATGCTGCGCTGGTTGCCTCGCGATTGTGTGTTTACGGGTCCGGGGGCGTCTGCGCCGGTGCAGCCGCATCCGACGGCGGTTTCGTATGTGATGGTGGGCCGCTCGCCCGATGGTGATGTGCGGTTCTCGGGGCTGGCGCCCGGGGCGGAGTTCCGCGCGGGTACTTTCGTGGTGCCCGGCGAGGGGAAGCAGCCGTTTACGATGAGTTCGCTGCTGGGGGCTTTTATGAGGGCTTTTGAGTGGGCGGATGTGGTGAATACGTCGTGGGGGTCGGTGACGAGTCCGGGGGCGTATGAGTATTATTCGGATGTGATGGATGCGTTGTGTGCGGCGTATCCGCAGTCGTTGTTTGTGGTGGCGGCGGGCAATACGAATTCGCCCCGCTGGGAAGGTAGCCGCGGCAAGGTGAGTCAGATTGCGTCGGGGTTTAATAATGTGAGTGTGGGGGCTCTGGGGCATGCGCCGGCTTTTGATCGTTTGACGGAGAATAGTGCCCGTCTGCCGCTGGAGGTGGTGCTGCCCGATGGTCGGGTGGCGGGGCGCCGCGCCGGGGTGGATCTTTGTGCGCCGGGTGAGTTTATGCGCTGTGCGGCCTGCCCTGAGGGGCCGCATGCGGAGCATGATCGTTTTTTGACGGCGACGGGTACGAGTGTGGCGGCTCCGGTGGTGGCCGGATGCGCGGCGCTGCTGCATGCTCGGGCTCGCGAGTTGGGCCAGCCGGCGGAGGTGCATGATGCGCGGGTGATGAAGGCTTTGTTGTTGGCGGGGACGCGTGTGTTGCCGGGCTGGTCGAATGGGGCGGATGCCGCCGGGGTGACGCGGCGGGGGCTGGATGATGCGTTTGGTGCGGGGGCTCTGGATGCGGGGGCTTCGCTGAGGATGCTGGAGGAGGGCTGCTGGCGTTCCCTGCGTGTGGGGGAGGCTCCTTGCACGGTTGATCTGGGTGTGCATGAGGCGGGTTCTGAGCTGACGGTGGCGCTCTGCTGGTTTGTGCCGACGCGTTTGCCGCTGCTGGATGGGGTGGCTTCGGCCGCGGATTTACCGGGGTCTCTGCCGAGCCGCCCGGAGTTGGTTTGCGGGCCTCTGCCGCATGCGACGCTTGAGCTGCGTTGCGAGGGGCGGCGCGTGGGGCTGTGCGATGCGGAGCTGAGCCCGACGCAGTTTTTGCGTCTGCGTTTGCCGCGCACGGGGCGTTGCTCGTTGGTTGTGGTGCGCCGGGCTGATGTGCCGCGCGGAGGGGAGGTCGGGGCCTCGAAGGAGCTTGCCGGGTCTCCCCTGCTCTGCGGGCTTGCTTGGAAGGTGACGCCGCCGGAGCTTGCGGACGGGGAGCGGCAGGATGAGGCGAGCGCGGAGGAGCCGCGTTGAGCGCTGCTGCGTGCCGGAGCGGCTGGCAGGTGCTTGGCGGCAAAGGCGTGAGCCGGAGCGCGTGAGGGGGCAGCTCTTGGCGAAGCGCGTGAGGAGTCAGCGCTTGGCGGAGCGCGTGGGGGAGCCGCTCTTGGCGCAGCGCGTGGGGCGTCAGCGCTTGGCGGAGGGGGTGCGGCGGTTGACGGAGGTGAGGGTGGCGCAGGGGCCGTACCACGGGGTCTCGGGGGTGCAGTTGCGGACGATCATGGTGCGTTTGCCGTGGGGTCGGCTGCTCCACCAGCCGAAGAGGCGGATGAGTTTGTATTCGGCGGCGATATGTGAGGGGCCGCGGCGCTTGCGGACGGCGCGGTAGGCGCGATCGGCTTCGCGGCGGCTGAAGCAGGCTCCGCCGGAGAGGGCGTGGTAGAGGGCGTCGTGGATGAGGGTGGCTTCGAGGTCGGCGGTGCCGGTGGTGCCGATGCTTTTGCCGTCCCAAACGTAGTCGGGGTAGATGACGAGGCAGTTGCCGCGCGCTTCCATGATGATGTTGCCGGGGCTGTCGCTGTCAAAGCCGCTCCAGTAGCCGATGTTGCGCCCTGGCAGGGTTTGGATGACGGTGCAGGTGGTGCGCAGGCAGAAGCCGGGGTATTGCTCGGGGAGGAAGGCGTACCAGCTGTCTTGTTCGCCGGCGCGGCTGATGACGTCGGGGGCGATTTCTTTGCCGACGAACATGACGCCGACTTGCTCGCAGCTGCCGAGGGCCAATGCTGCGATGCCGGCGCGACACAGCTGCAGGAGGGTACGCGACACGCTGACCCTTAGACAGCGATCAGGGAAAATTTGTTCAATTTTCGCTCTTTTGCTCTTTCCGTGTTTGCGATGGCCGCAGAGTCTGCTAGACTGTTGTTGCGATGGGTGAGATGCTGGGCGGTTTTTTTGAGTTGGAATGGCCGGATGCAGGCGCGGGGCTGCGCGGGGAGGGGCCGGGCTGCGCTTTTTTGCATTCGGGGCGAGCGGGTCTGGAGTGTTTGCTGCGGGGGATGTTGCGCGAGGGGATGTTGCGCGAGGGGATGTTGCGCGGCGAGGTGCTGGTGCCGCGCTGGACCTGTGATACGGTGACGGAGCCGCTGCTGCGGCTGGGGTTGCGCGTGCGTCGCTACGCGGTTTCGGCGTCGGCGGAGCCTTTGCTGCCGCGAGAGGCAGCCGAGGGTTCGCTTTTGCTGCTGACGGATGCTTTCGGTCTGAACACGCAGCGGGTGAAGGAGCTGGCGCGGGCTTGGCCGGGGCCGGTGGTGGTGGATGCGACGATGGCGCTTTTTGCGGATTACGGGGCGGAGGTTCCGGCCTTTTACAGTTTCCGCAAGTGGGTGGGGGTGCCGGACGGCGGGATGGCTTGTGCGCCCTTTGAGATTCCGCTGCCTGCGGCTGAGGCTCGGAGTGCGGGGCGGATGCGCTGTATGCTGGAGCGTCTTGAGTGCGGGGCGGAGGCGGCTCTGCCGTTCAGTGAGGCGGCGGAGGAGGAGTTGCACGGGGAGGCGATGCGTATGTCGCGGCTGACGCGGCGCCTGCTGCGCGGTATCGACCTTGAGCGGGTGCGGCGGCGGCGACGCGCCAATTTTGCGCTGCTGCACGAGGCGCTCGCGCCGATCAATCGGCTGGAGCTGACGATGGATGACGAGGCTGTGCCCTTCTGCTACCCCCTGCTCTGCGGGATTCCGGGGCTGCGCGATGAGCTGGTGGATGCCGGGGTGGCGCTGCCGCTGTTTTGGCCCGAGGTGGTGGAGGCCTGCCCGGCCGAGTCGGCGGAGAATTACTTGTCGCGCTCGCTGCTGCCGCTGCCGCTCGACCAGCGCTACGGCGAGGCGGAGATGCGGCATCTCATCAGCCTGATTCTCGGGTGAGGTGCTCGGGGGCTGTGGTGCTCGGAGTCAGGGGCGGAGCGTGCCGCCGTGCCCCCGCAAGCCGCGCTCAGCGCGGGATGCCGGGGAGGGCGGAGGCGGCGCGGCGGCGGTAATAGTCGGCAGCCGATGCGTCCTTGACGAAGCGCAGGGAGCCCAGTTGGCCGCTTTCAAAGGCGTCGGCCAGTTTTTCGAGAGCCTCGGCGCTGCCGCGCAGCGCGGCGTGGTGCAGGCGCAAGGCCTCCATGTAGGCCTCGGGCTTCATCTCGACGGAGGCCATGGGGTTGAGTTTGTGCAGCAGGGCGATGAGGCGCACGTCGCGGGCCTCTGCATCGCTGAGACGCATGGCGGCAATCCATTCGGCCAAGTCGGCGTAGACGATGTCGCGATACTCACGGCTGAGCGGGCCGGGGGCTGCCGGGGCATCGCCGAGCGCGGAGCTCGGCGGCAGGCCCTCGCGGCCGAGCTCAAGTTCGGGAACGCGCGGCGCACGCGGCTCCGCAGGGGCTGCGGGAGAGGACTCGCGAATCAGGCTTTCGACATCATCGGCGCTCAGACCGATAATCGGCACGGCTTCCTCCCGCTCCGGCGCGGTAGCCGCCGAACTCGCCTGCTCGGCGGCAAGGGCGGCAGCGGCCGTCAACGGGCAGGCGGCAAGGCTGAGCCAAGCGGCGGCGTGTCGGGCGGCGTTCATCGGTTGCGGGGGATGCGCATGCGGCGCTGGCCGGGGGTGTTGGCACGTCGGCGCGAGAAGGCGTCCGTCATGAGAGTCCACGCGTCTTGCAGACCCGAGCTGACGAACCACTCCTCCTTTTTGAGGCGCATCATGTGGCGACTCACGGCGTTGCGAGCCTCCGAAAGAGCGATGATTTCTTTCTCGTTGCCGGTGACGAGGGGGGGCATGGCGTGGAAGTCGCGGCTGAGTTTGCGGGAGACGTCTTTGGCGCTCTCCTCGCTGTTGACGGCGGCGAGTTTGTCGGCAGCCGCCCGCAGCAGGTCGATTTCCTTCTGGTAATCGCGGCTGATGGTCTCGGGAGCCTTGGCGGCGGGCTTAGCTTTGGCGCCGTCATCACCGGCGGCGGAGGCGCCGGGCACGGCCACCGCCGCAAGGGGCAGCAGCAGGAGAGAAAGCAGAAGCTTGAGAAGCGGGCGGTACATGGCGATGATTCCTAAGGTAACACGGCCGGCGGTCTTTGTCAATCGCGAACCGCCGCCCGCGTTGCCGACGGAGGCAGGCCCCGCCGATGCGCCAGAGAAAAGGCGGCGCAGTCTCGTGATGCCGCAGGTGGAAGAGCATTCTAACTCTAATCATTTTTCAACGGCGCTACCGGGGACGTGTCGAACCTGTAACGAGGCACATGAAAGCGAAAAACATCACCCGATACACGTACGAAAACACCGATTTTCAGGGCTGGCGCGTGAGCATTCAACGCTGCGGGCGCATCATCACGCGCTACTTCTCTGATCTGCAATGCGGCTCAGAGGAAGAATCATACCGGCGCGCCATCGCCTACCGCGACGAAGTGCTGCGCCAGATGGCCTCGCACCGCGATGACCTGCCCGACTACATGGATGAAGAGCTGCGCCACGTGCAACACCTGCTGCGCGAGCGCGGCAACGCCGCCGACACCACGTCGCTCTGAAACGCCCCCCGCCTCCGAAACGCATCCCGGAGCAGCCGCCCGCGCTCGGGCACAGTGCCGCCCCTCCGCACTCCGGCAAGCCCGGTGCCTCGCCCGATCCCGATCCTATCGGTCGGCGGCTTCACCCGCTGCCGCCGCCTCATCGTCGCCGGCATCCGTGCCGAGCTGCGGGGCAAGAAGCGCACGAAGCGGTGCACAGCCGTAAAAATCTGCATCGCTGAGCCGCTTGAACTGCACCGCCGTCTGCTGGAGCAGCTCGATGAAGGGAGCCTTGACATCAGGCGTATTGTCGATGTAAACGCGCAGCGCGTCGGCCCTCATGCGCCCCTGCATCGCCCCCATCTCCCCCAGCAGGGCACCCAGCGGCGCCACGGCCGCCGACGCACTGCCGGCATCGCGCACCCCGCTGACGAGCTCGAGCTGCCGACTCAGCGCCTGCTGCAGCTCCGCCGTCCACTGCCGGAGCGTCTCCGCCGGCACCTCCGTCGCAGCGACCGAGACGTAGCCCGGCGCCACGGCCGGCGCCGCATCATCCTGAGCAGCCGCAGACCCGGCCGCGCGTGCATCGGCACCGAAGCAGCAAGCGAGAGGCGACAGCATGAAAAGAGCGAGACAGGGCTTCAACATGGTGCGATTGTAGAGCCGAGAAGCCCTCAAGTCAAGCCCTTTGCGCGGCAGCTCGTGCGGCGGAAGCAAACGGCGGTTCGCATGGCACATTTTGCCCCTTGACGTCCGCGCATTCGCTCGTACAATAAGGGCCGTACAGAGGCCGCGTTTCGGCGGTCGCCTTCCCCTTTCCTATCGTTACTCTTATGGCAAACACAACACATCAATTCCAGACAGAGGTTCGTCAGTTGCTCGACATCGTGATTCACGCCTTCTACAGCGACCGCGAAGTCTTCGTGCGAGAGCTCGTCTCCAACGCCTCCGACGCCCTCGAGAAACTGAGACTCAAGCAGCTGACGCAGGCGGACATCTACCAGCCCGAGCGCGAACTGCGCATCGCCATCACCACCAACGAAGAAGACCGCACCCTCACCATCGCCGACTCGGGCATCGGCATGACGCAGGACGAAGTCGTCGAATACCTCGGCACCATCGCTCACTCGGGCACCAAGAAATTCCTCGAAGCGATGAAGGAGAGCCAGGGCGGCACGCAAGACCTCATCGGCCAGTTCGGCGTGGGCTTCTACAGCGTCTTCATGGCGGCGGAAAGCGTCGAGGTCACGACGCGCTCGTGGCAGCCCGACGCCAAGGCCGTGAAGTGGTCGAGCGACGGCCGCGACGGCTACAGCCTCGAAGAGGCGGCCGACGACACCCCGCGCGGCACCTCCATCCTGATTCACCTCAAGGAAGACGCCGCCAACTTCAGCAAAGCCGACCACACGCGCTACATCGTCGAGAAGTACAGCAACTTCGTCGGCTTCCCGATCGACTACAACGGCGAGCACCTCAACACCGTTCAGGCCATCTGGATGAAAAACAAAAAGGACGTCACGCCCGAGGAGTACGACGCCTTCTACCAGTTCATCGGCCATACTGACAGCAAGCCGCTGACCTACATGCACTTCAGCGCCGACGCGCCCATCGTGCTCAACTCCGTTCTCTTCGTTCCCGAAGAAAACCCGGAATCCATGGGCTTCGGGCGCTGCGAGCCGAACGTCGCGCTCTACTGCCACAAGGTGCTCATCGACAGCAAGCCCGAGAAGCTGCTGCCCGACTGGCTGCGCTTCCTCACCGGCGTGGTGGACAGCGAAGACCTGCCGCTGAACATCTCCCGCGAGATGCTGCAGGACAACTCCCTGCTGCGCAAAATCTCGGGCATCATCACCAAGCGCTTCATCAAGCACCTCGAAGGCGTCGCCAAGAACGACGAAGAGCGCTACAACAAGTTCTGGCTCCAATTCGGCCGCTACCTCAAAGAGGGCGTCGTGACGACTTGGGAATACAAGAACGAGCTGGGCAAGCTGCTGCGCTTCGAGTCCACCTTCACCGAGCCCGGCAAACTGACGAGCTTCGCGGACTACATCAGCCGCATGAAGGAGAATCAGAAAGACATCTACGTGCTCTACGGGCTCTCCCGCGCCCAGCTCGAGCACTCGCCCTACCTCGATGCGCTCAAGGCTCGCGGCTTCGAGGTGGCCTTCATGACTGAAAACGGCGACCAGTTCGTCATCGACAGCCTGATGCGCGTCGATGACAAAGACATCAAGGCCATCGACCGCTCCAACCTCGACCTGCCCCCGCTGGACGACGAAAACAAAGAGCCCGGCCTCGACGAAGAGAGCGCCAAGGGGCTGACCGACTGGGTGAGCGAGGCCTTCAAAGACCAGTTCAGCAAAGTCACCACGACCAACCGCGTGAGCTCGGCGCCCGCCATCGCCCTGCAGGCCGAGCACGACGTCACGCCCGAGGTGCGCGCCTACCTCAAGGCCATGGGGCAGGAAGTGCCCGAATCGCACCCCGAAATCGCCTTCAACCCGCACAACCCCATCGTGCAGAAGCTCGCCGAACTGCGCAGCAGCGACGAAGACCTGGCGCGCCTGCTGGCCGGCCAGATCATCGACACGGCCCTGCTGCGCGCGGGCCTGCTCGAAGACCCGGCGAAACTCGCCGACAACAGCTCGGCGCTCATCGCCAAACTGCTCGAAAAGTAAGCGCGGCAGGCGCCCCGGTGCGCCGCCGCCCGAAAGACACCAAGCCCCGCAGGTTCCGCGAACCTGCGGGGCTTCGGCATACCCGGCCAGCAACACACGCGGCCAGCAACACACCCGGCCACAGCGGCCACGGCGGCGGCCACACGGCCTCGGCTCGGCCGCGGCGCGGCCCGAAAAGGTGCGGCAGCGGCGCAGCCCGGGCGGGGCGGCCGCACGGCTGCTCCGGCGAGCACCCCTCACAGCAGCGTCCCGTCGGCGTAATGCTGCGCCATCAGCCCGGCCCCGATGAGCCCGGCATCCGACCCGAAGCAAGCCGGCAGCAAGCGCAAATTGGCATCGTGCACGCGGAAAAGCTGCTCGTGCAAACGCGCACGCAGCGGCTCAAAAAGCAAATCCCCCGCCTTCGCCACACCGCCGCCGATGATGAACGCATCCGGCACCACCGCATACATCATATTCATCACCAAACACGCCAGCATCTCCGCAAACTCATCGTAAAGCCCCTTCGCAATCGCATCACCGGCGCGCGCCGCCAGCTCCAGCTTGTAAGGCGTGCAATCCTCAGCGGGACGCTGCACCCCCGCAGCCGCATAGCGCGCCACCGCCTCCGCCGCCAGCTCATTATTGCCGATATACTCCTCAATCGCGCCGCGATTGCCGAAAGGCCCCACGCGGCCGCGGAAATGAATACTCGTCTGCCCCAGCTCACCCGACGACACATTGCGGCCGCGCAGCAGGCGATTGTGCACAATCACCGCCCCGCCGATACCCGTCCCCAGCGTCAGGCAAACCAAACTCTCAAGCCCCTGCCCCGCGCCGAGCTTCCACTCCGCATAGCCCATGCAATTCGCATCATTATCCAGCACCACGGGCAAGCCCAGCTGCTGCTGCATCACATCGCGCACCGGCACCTCGCGATTCCACACCGCCACATTCGTCAGCTGATACAACACACCCTTGTAAAAATCAACCCAGCCCGGCATCCCGAGCCCCACCGCGCACACATCCGGGTGGCGATCGCGCAAGCCCTTCATCGTCGCGCACATCGCATCCATAATCTCCTCCGGGCTTCCGTAAGCCGGAGTCGGCAAAGGCTGCGCCTTCTCAAGAATATCACTGCCGCAAGTCACGCCAATCTTAATCGTCGTACCGCCGAAATCCACTGCAATAGCCGGTCGAGAGTTCATGCAGCGCCATTATACGACACCCCACGCGGCACCGTCAAGCCCGCCTGATCACACAAACACAGACCCGCCCCCGCCCGCCTGCAAGAAAACACCGCATGCCGCAGTTTTAGCTTGACATTTACCCCATTCGCCTGCATCTAATACGCCTTGAAAGCCGCCGCGCCGATGCCGGATCACCAGGATCCGCGGCTGCGGCCGAGCCTCCCGACCGCCGCACGCGGCCGGGCACCGCAAGCGAAACGACCGAAAGAAACGACCGAAACCATCCCCCCACCGGCAGACTCCATGTCCAAGACTCTCATCATTGCAGAAAAACCCAGCGTCGCGACAGACCTCGCCCGCGTTCTGGGCAAGCGACTCGGCAAATTCAGCAAAGACAGCGCCACCGGCAGCTACAGCAACGACACGCTCATCATCACCTCCGCCGTCGGCCACCTCGTCGAACAGAAAAAACCGCAGACCGCCGACGGCAAAAGCCTGCCGTGGAAAATGGACTACCTGCCCGTCATGCCCGCGCACATGGAACTCGAGCCCATCGCCAAATCGGCCGATCGCCTCAAAAAAGTCCTCAAACTCGCACGCAGCAAAGAAGTCACCGCCCTCGTCAACGCCTGCGATGCCGGGCGCGAAGGCGAACTCATCTTCCGCAACATCATCCGCTTCGGCAACATCCGCAAACCCATCTCGCGCCTCTGGATGCAGAGCATGACAGACGACGCCATCCTCGAAGCCTGGAGCAAACTCAAGAGCGACGCCGACATGGCCGACCTCGCCGACGCCGCCGTCTGCCGCTCCGAATCCGACTGGCTCGTCGGCCTCAACAGCACACGCGCCCTCACCGTCCTGCAATCAGCAGCCGGCGGCTTCAACGTCACCCCCACCGGCCGCGTACAAACCCCCACCCTCGCCCTGCTCGCCGCGCGTCAAAAAGAAATCCTCGCCTTCGTCCCCGAACCCTACTACGAAGTCCACGCCACCTTCCAAGCCCAAGCCGGCAACTACGAAGGCAAATGGATCAACCCCGACTGGCGCAAAAACCCCAAAGAACCGCAAAAAACCCGCGACCGCATCTGGGACGAAGCCACCGCCCGCGCCATCGCCGAGCGCTGCCGCGGCCGCGAAGGCCGCGTCAGCGAAACCAAAAAACCCGTCTCCGTCCCTGCGCCGCAACTCTTCGACCTCACCTCCCTGCAGCGCGAAGCCAGCAACCGCTTCGGCTTCTCCGCCCGGCGCACCCTGCAACTCGCGCAAGAATGCTACGAGAAACACAAAGTCCTCACCTACCCGCGCACCGACTCCAAATACCTGCCCGACGACTACCTCAAAATCGCCGCCCGCACCGTTGAAGCCATCCGCGACAACCTCCCCGAATTCGCCCCCCACGCCCGCGGCATCATCGAACGTCGCGGCATCAAACCCGGCAAACGCGTCTTTGACAGCAGCAAAGTCAGCGACCACTTCGCCATCATCCCCACCGGGCGCTTCGTCTCCCTCAGCGGCGACGCCGCACGCATCTTCACCCTCGTCGTCCAGCGCTTCCTCGGCGTCTTCATGCCCAACGCCGAATACGAAGACACCGAACGCACCACCATCATCCAAACCCCCGAAGCCACCGACACCTTCTACACCCACGGCCGCGTCCAACTCAGCCCCGGCTGGCGCGCCCTCTACCCCGCCGGACAGCGCGACCGCCGCGACGAACTCTGCCCCGTCACCCCGCAAGAACGCGTCACCGCCCAACAAGTCGACGCCCGGCAAGACCAAACCAAAGCCCCGGCCCCCTACACCGAAGCCACCCTGCTAACCGCCATGGAAAGCGCGGGCAAACTCGTCGACGACGAAGAACTCGCCTACGCCATGAAAGAACGCGGCCTCGGCACCCCCGCCACCCGCGCCGCCATCATCGAAGGCCTCATCACCCAAGAATACATCGTACGCGACGGCAAAGAACTCATCGCCACCCGGCGCGGCATGGACCTCATCGACCTGCTGGGCAAAATCGGCCTGAGCACCCTCTCCAGCCCCGAACTCACCGGCGAATGGGAATACCGCCTCAAACAAATGGAAAGCGGCCGCCTCGACCGCGACACCTTCATGAAAGACATACGGCGCTACACCACCGAAATCGTCGACGCCGTACGCGACTACATGAAAAACGGCAAAAACCCCGACCTACCCCTCACCTGCCCCGCCTGCGGCGCCCAAGGCCTCGGCAGCCGCGTCGACGCCGTCTCCTGCAACCACTGCAAATTCCGCATCCGCCGCGTCCACGCCGGCCTCAGCCTCACCGACGACCAAATGAGCGAACTCATCACCCGCGGCGAACTCCCCGTCATGGAAGGCTTCCGCTCCAAATTCGGCAAACCCTTCAAAGCCGGCCTGCGCCTCGTCAAACCCCAGAGCGAACGCGCCACCTGGAAAGCCGAATTCTACTTTGAAAACGACAACCCCCCCGCCGGCGAACCCGGCGGCAGCGAATCACAAGGCCTCGTCGACGTCAAAGACCACGGACAACTCGAACTCTTCCTCAACGACAAACAGTGGAGCATCCCCGACTACCCCCTCGAAGGCAGCACCCGCAAAGGCTTCACCATGTCGCGCATCATCCTCGGGCAGCAAATCGAACGCAACCAACTCGACAAACTCCTCGCCACCGGCAAAACCGACCTCATCACCGGCTTCATCTCCCAGCGCACCCGGCGCCCCTTCGACGCCTACCTCACCATCGACCCCAAAAAAGGCAACGTCGCCTTCGAATTCCCCCCGCGCGAAACCAAACACAAAACCGACCCCGCCGGCAGCAAAGCCGCCCGCCGCTTCACCGCCTCAGACGCCACCCGCGAAGACCTCAGCCAAGCCACCAAACACGGCCCCATCAAAATCAAAGGCAAAGGAGAACACGAACTCCTTGAAACCGAAAACGCCTGGCACATCGACGGCCTCGCCTACGGCAAAACCCGCAAACCCCTCGTCATCCCGCACACCATGTGCGGCATCACCCTCAGCCTCGACCTCGTCACCCAACTCCTCACCAAAGGCAAAACCGAACTCATCCGCAACTTCGTCAGCCACAAAACCGGGCGACCCTTCGACGCCTACCTCACCTTCACCCCGGCGACAGGCAAAGTAGGCTACGAATTCCCCCCCCGCGAATCATGAAACAGCACCTGCTGAGCATCCTCGCCAAAACCGACCGCTTCACCAACGGCATCATCATCTGCGTCATCCTGGGCCTCCTGCTCCCCTGCCACGGCATCGGAGCCGACATCTTCGACTGGCTCACCAACGCCGCCATCATCCTGCTCTTCTTCCTGTACGGCGCCAAACTCTCGCGGCAATCCGTCATCGACGGCCTACTGCACTGGCGCCTGCAAGCCCTCGTCGCCTTCTTCACCTTCATCTTCTTCCCCATCTTCTTCAGCCTCGTCCAGCCCCTCGGCGAACGCCTCGTCGGCTCCGCCCTCTACATGGGCCTCATCTACGTCGCCTGCCTCCCCTCCACCGTCCAAAGCAGCATCGCCTTCACCTCCGTCGCCGGAGGCAACGTCCCCGCCGCCGTCTGCGCCGCCTCCGCCTCAAGCCTCCTAGGCGTCTTCCTCACCCCCCTGCTCGTCGGCCTGCTCTTCCACACCTCCAACGCCTCAGGCGCCGCCGTCGGCCTCGACACCATCCTGCAAATCTGCTACCAAATCCTGCTGCCCTTCATCGCCGGACAAATCGCCCAACGCTGGCTCAAACCGTGGGTCGACAGCCACCGCAAACTCATCGGCTGGAACGACCAAACCACCATCTGGCTCGTCGTCTACACCGCCTTCTCCGGCGCCACGCGCGGCGGCTACTGGTCACAACTCGACGCCCGGCACCTCATCGGCCTCATCCTCCTCTGCCTCATCCTACTCTGCATCATCCACGCCACCACCTACTTCAGCAGCAAACTCCTCGGCTTTAGTAGAGAAGACCGCATCACCATCGTCTTCTGCGGCTCCAAGAAAAGCCTCGCCGTCGGCGCCCCCATGATGATGGCCATCTTCGGCAGCCTCGACAACAACCTCCTGCTCCCCCTCATGATCTTCCACCAAGTCCAACTCGTCACCTGCGCCCACCTCGCCCGCATGTGGCACCGCGACGGCGACGACGACGGCGGCTACTAACACCCCCACGCACACCGAAGCCCCCTCTCTCCGCCCCCCTGCCCCTCACCCCCTTCGACCCTGCCATGACACCCGCCCTCGCCGCCGACGGCACCGAATTCGTGCGCTGGAGCAGCCCGCACCTCATCGCCATCGCCCTCACCATCCTCGCCACCGCCGGCATCCTCTGGCTCGGGCGGCAGTGCAGCGAGCGAGGGCGGCGGATCATCTGCCGCAGCCTCGCCCTCATCATCGCCGTGCAATTCATCGGCGAATACATCTGGCGCGCCTTCAGCGACGCCTACGGCCCGTGGCAATGGAACCTCCCCCTGCACTTCTGCTCCTTCATGAGCATCACCTCCGTCATCGCCCTCTGGTGGCACCCCCGCTGGGCCTGCGCCCTCGTCTACTTCGGCGTCCTCGCCGCCAGTATCCAAGCCCTCATCACCCCCGCCATGGCCGCCGGCTACCCCAGCGCCGCCTTCTTCATCTTCTTCATCTCACACGGCCTACTCATGGTCGTCGCCCTCGCCATCCCCGTCCTCCTCGGCTGGCGCGCGCGCGGCTGGGACGACCTTCGCACCGTCCTCCTCATGGACGCCTACGTCCTACTCATCATCCCCATCAACCACTGGCTCGGCACCAACTACGGCTACACCGAAGGCCCGCCCGTCCCCGGCACCCTCCTCGACTACCTCGGCCCCGCCCCCTGGTACTACCTCTGGGTCCAACTCCCCGTCCTCGCCGTCTTCCGCCTCATGATGCTCCCCGTCCACGACAAGCGGGAGGAGTGAGGCGGGTTTCTGACCCTTTCCCCCCCAAACACCCGGAACGGAGCGGCCTGCGCCGCTCCTTTTTTGTGCCCACAGCAAACCTAACATTGCCTCCCGTCAAAAAAATTGAGAAAATCGCCCGCAGCAGCCTCTTTCCGGCCCACAATCGGCAACAAAAAAAGC
>DXFQ01000079.1 GCA_019114365.1 Candidatus Parakkermansia intestinigallinarum
GCCAAAGACGACAGCTCGAAGAGCCGCGCCAAGAGCACCTCGTCGGAAAAGCGGCGCGATTCGGGTTCGCTGCCGCTGGCAGTCAGTTGCGCCGCCGGCGGCGGGAGCTGCTGCTGCGCCGCTTTTCCGACGAGGTGCTCTTGGCGCGGCTCTTCGAGCTGTCGTCTTTGGCTTTGCCGCCGCCCTCGGCCGCTTTGCTGCCGGAGGGGGAGGACGCGTCAGCGCTATCACCGAGCTCGGGGGCTTCTTCCTGATAGGTGCTGGGCGGGCCGGCGCTGGTTTCGCGCGCGACTTTGAGGGTGGCGTCCGGCTTCATGGCGGCGGCGTAGGCATCGAGGCCGTCGGCGATGGCCTGAGCGAAGCGGCGCCTGTAGGCGGCTTGGCTGAGTTGGGCGATGTCGTCGGGGTTGGTGGCGTAGCCGGCCTCGATGATGACGGCGGGGTGGGTGATGGAGTTCAGCAGGCTGTAGCGGGCGTGGCGGATGCTGCCGTCCTGCGCTCCGGTGGCGGCGATGACGGCGCTGTGCAGGGCAAAGGCGAGGGCGGTGTTGGCGGCGTCGTGGCGGTTGCCGGGCATGTGGCCCGAGCCCGGGGCGGCGGGGGCGGCGATGTAGCTCTGCACACCGCGCATGTCGCTGCGTCCGCTGTTGAGGTGCAGGCTGATGAAGACGGAGTCTGCCGCGCCGCAGGCGATGTCTGCCCGTCGGCGGTCGGAGACGTAGGCGTTGCCCCGGCGCGTGAGGATGACTTCGTAGCCCTTTTGCTTAAGGATGCTCTCGAGCTCGAGAGCGAGGGAGAGCGCCAGATCGGCCTCGCGGTATTCCGCTTCAGCGGCACCGGGGTCGATCCCGCCGTGGCCGGGGTCGATGACGACGCGCTGCACGGGTTCGCGGTTGCGGATGTAGCAGGGGCGCAGGATGGGGTCGATGAGCTTCGTGAGGTCGAGCTGAGAGATGAGCAGCTTGCCGTCGCTGCCCGTGAGCAGCGGGTGGGCGAGCTGCAGGCGGTAGCCCTGAATGGCGATGTCTCGCTCGCCGGGGCCGAAGCTGATGCGGAGGCTGCCGTTGCTGATGTCCGTCGTGCCGCTGCGGGGGGTGTGCTGCTCGGGGGGGAACTTGTAAAAGCTGCGCAGCGTCTCGAGGGAGATGCGGGGGACGCCGTTGACGGTCTGCGGCTCCCAGCGCGAGGGGAAGGCGTCTTGAGCGTGCAGGGCGGCGGGCGCGGCGATGAGGGCAAACGCCGCCAGAGCCGCGAGCAGAGAGCCGGGCGCAGCGGCGCGGAATCCGCGCTCAGCGCGGCGGAGGGGATGGGCTGGCATTACAGTCGGGTGGTGCCGCGGTAGTTGTTGTTGCCGTGGATGCGGGTGGCGCTGCCGCGGGACGCGCTCGGCGCGCTCTCGCTGCGCTTGGAGCGGCCGCCGATCGAGGTGGCGCCCATGCGGCGGTTGCCCGTGGGTTTGATGCGGCTCCGGCTCACGACGGCGGTGTAGTTGACGATGCCGTCGCAGATGCTGTCGGCCAGCTTGTTCTGGTAGTCCTCCGTGGCGATGCGGCGTCCCTCTTCGGGGTTGGAGACGAAGCCGCCCTCAAAGAGGATGGCCGGGCGGCAGATGGTGCAGAGCACCGAGAAGCGGGCGCGCTGAATGCCGCGGTCATCCGCCCCGGTGCTCTTGATGGCTCGGCTGTGTATCGAGGTGGCCAGAGCGATGTTCTCGGAGTCCTGGTCGTTGCCGGCCAGCTCCTCGAAGCGGCGCGTGCGCGCAAAGGGAGAGGTGGTGCCATGCGGGGCGAGCGTGAAGGTCTCAATGCCGGTGGCGTGGCGGCCGCTGGAGTTGTGGTGGATGCTCACGAAGACGGAGTCGGGGATGCGGTTGGCGATGCGCACGCGCTGTTGCAGGGTGAGGAAGCGGTCGTCCTCGCGCGTCATGACGACCTTGTAGCCGCGCGCGACGAGTTTGTCGCGCAGCTTGAGCGCGACGGCGAGGTTGCAGTCTTTCTCGCGAGCCCACGGGCTGACGGCGCCGGCATCATGCCCGCCGTGGCCGGGATCGATGACGACGGTGCGCACGGTGGAGGCCTCCGTCGAGTAGCGCGGGCGCAGGACGGGATCGACGAGTTTTTTGATGTCGGTGGTCGAGATGTAGAGCTCGCTGCCGATGCGGCGCACCGGGTAGGAGAGGATGTAGCGGTAATTGTTGACGTAGAAGTCCTGACGATTCGCACGCAGCGAGACGGTGCGGTTGCCGGCGCCGTAGGAGACAAAGCCCGAGCGGCCTTTGCGCGGGCTGAATCGGTAAAAGTCGCAGAGGTCTTTGACGCGCACGTATTCGGTTCCGTTGATGGAGGTGACATCCCACCTGCGCGGGGCGGCTGAGGCCGTCTCGGCGGAGAGGGTGAGGAATGCCGCCAGTGCACAGATCAGGTAGACGAAGGGTCGGGGCATAGATTCGAAGCTAATATAGCAGACGAGAAGGGGGGTGTGCAAGGCTAAAGGGAAGATTTTGCGGCGGCGGCGCTGTTTTTTTTTGCGGCTTGCGGCTCGCGGGCGGGCGGGGGAGATGACAGGGCGGCGCAGCCTTGCGGGGAAGGCTGCGCCGCTCGGGTGGGGGCGATGTG
>DXFQ01000080.1 GCA_019114365.1 Candidatus Parakkermansia intestinigallinarum
CAGAGGCAGAGGCAAAGGCCCGACGTGCCGAGCAAGAGCAGGAGCTGGAGGACCGCGCAAGCAATGCCGCGCAGCAAGCCGCCGCCGCTCGAGCGTCCTACGTCAACGCCTGGCAAATGGAGCAGGAACGAGCTGAGGGCTATCAAGCGGAGGGCATGGCCGCCATCAGCCGACTGCTCGCTCGATCCGAGCGAGAGTCTCAGGTTATGCCGCAACTGCGAGCCGCAGTGACCGGAGGAGAAGTCAGCATGACGGAGGACGAAGCCCGACGCTACGGAGCCGACATCCGCAGCGTCAAGGCCGCCGGCCTCACCCCCGAGCAGCAGGCAGGCCTCATCGCCGTCGCCGACCGTCTCAGAGACGCCATGACGGCGGAGGCCGCCTCCCAAGCTGCTGCCGAGGCTGTATCCCGCTACCGCGACGATCGCGCGGACGAGGCAAGAGCCGCCACCCGTCAAAATGTCGATCAGCTCAGATCTGATGCCGCAACGGCGTCTGCTCGGGCGGATGAGGCGCGTGCGCGCACCGCCGCACCTCCGACAACGCAACCGCAGGCCACCACCATGCCGCAGGCCGCAGCCATGCCCCCCGTCGATGATGCCCTCCGCCAGGCGGGAGACGTCATCCGGCAGCACAACGACCTTGCCTCCCGAACCGGCGATGCCATGGCAGAATTCAACGCCACCGCTCAGGCCTCGGCCGCAGCCCTGAGCTCGCAGCAGGAAAGGCTCAACCGCCTCGCGGCAGAAAACGCCGCTCTGCGCCAACAAATCACCACCATCGCACGCGCTAACGTATGACCTACACCGAAGCCGATCTCACCGCCCTCGGCTGCCGCGCCCTGAGCATCACCTACAACTCACTGGCCGCAGACAGCATGACTCTGGAGTTCATCTCTGACCTCCGAGAGGCCGTCGAACTGCCTTTTGACGTAGGAGCCCCGCTGCATCTCCTCCGAGACGGAGTTTGCATCTTCCGCGGTTGGGTGACCGACATCGAGACAACGGAACAAGACCACACGCGCAGCACCGGCGTCACCGTCCAAAACGTCATCGCACTGCTCGATGCGCTACCCGTCGACATCTCCAGCTACGACGAAAGCGGCGAAACCCTCGAAAGCGCCGCCGCTCTGATACGCCGCGCTCTCGCCGCCGCAGCCAAAAGCGCGGAGCTCGGCGACGAACACTTCGACATCAACATCGAATCATCCGTGCTCGCCGTCTACTCCAGCGGCACCGAATCCGTCTGGTCCGCCATCACATCCGCCGTGCGCTGGGTGGCCAACGCCGCCAGCTGGTATGACCACACCACCGGCACCCTCCATATCGCAGGCGGCACCATCACCCAAGGCACCAAAGCCACCGCCTCCGTGGACATGCCGACCGACGTCACCGCCGGCACACTCACCATCGGAGACACCGCCTTGGACATCGCCACCCTGTCCTCCGCCTCGGCGTGGCCCATCTCCCCCGCCACCGTTCTGGCCCAGAGTCTGCGCAGCCATCTCAGCGTCGCGGCGGTCGCGACCGGAGCCACGAGCCTGGCGCTCACCGCCCGCGAGCCAGGCATCAGCGGTAACAGCATAGCCCTCGCTTGGACACCCGCACCCGACTCCGCAAACGACGCCCCGGAGCCCGCCATCACCCCATTCAGCGGCGGCATCACCGGCGGCACGGAACACCTCGCCTCCATCGAGCGTCTCCGCAACGCCGACGACCTGCCGGGAAGTATTGTCAGCATCCAAACGCAGCGCACCGCGTGGGAAACACCACCCGTCTGTGCCCTGCGCGGGCGCTACACCTACACCAAGCCCTCCGGCAGCAGCATCCACACCCCCGGCGCGTTCATCTACGTCGTGCCGGAGAGCGACGTCTCCGTCGGCGGGGCCCAGTCCGCCCCCGCCGTGCAAAAGGACGCGGGTGACTGGATGCTCGTCAAAGGCTACAAAGTGCCGGCCGGATGGGACACCCCCGAAGGTGAAGCCGTCGACATGCACAGCGCCGTGAGCAACGGCCCGGAATGTCACCAATTCTGGTCTCGCTATTTCCGCCAGCTTCGCCGCACGAACATCTCCTGCCTCTCCTACGGCACCCCCGTCTTTGAGCCCGTTCCCGTCGACGAAGCCTACCCCGAAGAAGAGGAAGATGACGAGAGCAACGCCGTTTTCACCGCCTTCCGGCCTCCCACCCTCGAAACGGCAAACGGCCCGGCGAACTATCAGGAGTTCTCCCCGCACAACACCCAAAACCTCTACGCCCTTTACGAAGGCCAGTTCCCGGCATCCAGCAGCGCGCGCGGCAATGTCAGCGGCCTGCGATTTTGCCGCGGGCAGCTGCGGCAGTTCGTCTGGCTCAAGAGCGAATATACAGGCACCTTGACAGGATCCGACATCACGGAATTTTTCAGCGGCTCCTCCAAGATCAGCGTCAACGGCGGCGAGCAACAAGTCTCCTGCACCTGCCTCACCCTCGACGGCATCTTCATCAACCGCCGGCGCACGCGTTACCAGTCGGGCACTCTCGCACAACCGTCAGACTCAACAGACGGCACAGAAGCGGAGACCGATGAGCTATCCCGAACCGATTATATCCAAGCCATCACCGACTACTACATCTCCAGCCGCCCCTACGGCACCCACGGCAGCATGACTCTCGCGGCTGTTGCCAACTACAGCCACAGTGACCGCTACGGCATCCTCAAATCAGCGCAGTGGAAACCGGCCAGCGGCGACCTCACCCTCACCACGGGAGCCGGAGGTCCGCTCGGCGTCGATGCCATCCTCCAGCGTCAGCAAGTCGGCCGCAGACAAGCCCTCTCCGATATCGCCGCATCCGTCGCCGCTGCGAGCCAAGCAAACGATAGCGCAGATGGCGACGGAGACGGCACCGATGACAGCTACCCCATGGTCGGAGCTGCTGCCAGCGCCACCTACCAAGCCATCACTCAAGCGGCCCGGGCTGAGCCCTTTGCCGTGTATCGCGGCGACGACGGCAAGATCTGGATCAACGGCGGCCCTCTCCCGACACCCACGGGCATGATCGACGTCGACCCCATCAACATCACCGACTACTGGCAGACAGGCCGGCAGTACTACATCAAAGCAGCATACAACCGCACATCGGGCTCTTGGGAGCCTAAAGTCCTCTACCGCGACGCCGGCGACAATGATACCCATTGAACCCTACAGATCCGCCGATACCATCCATGATGACAGCTGGGGCATTCAGCCGGGCAGCGGCATTGCCTACCCGGTGACTGGCGCAGAGACATCCGGCCTGCCCTCTTCACGCCTCGGCGGAGCCCCGGCGTATGCCCCGCCGGCATGGGGCAGCATGGCGGCGCAAGAATATGCGAACGTCACCGGCTGGCAGGTCGTGACGGACCTCGACGGCGCCGGAGGCCAACACATCGCAGGCCGCCTGATGGCCGCCTACTGGAGCGGGCGGCTGTGGCTCAAAATCACCGGCGACAACGCGCCCGTCACCGCCGACGCCGAAACACAGAACGAACAACCGAGCGGCGCAGGCTATCTCGGAACAGCCGGCATCGGCGGACTGCCGACTGACGCCCCGAGCCGGGCCGTAACCCCTCAGCTCTATATCTGCCCCATGGCCATCCGAGACAACTACCTCAAAACCGATCAAGGCACATGGCGAGCCGACGTGTGGTGGGAAGTGTTGGCCAACTACAGCTACCACCCGGAGCCGGGCGTCTGGCAGTCCGTAGACGGCGGAGGCTGGACGTTCAAACAAGCCATCCGCGTGACCATCTGGGCCATCGCCTGCGGCAACGTGCTCTGCTTCCACACAACAGCAAGCCCCATGTACACCGACGACCTGATGGCATCCGCCCCCGTTGCCTCGCGACTCGCCTACAGCGCCTGGGGCCTTCCCTACGAATCAATGCGGGGCTACAACCTCGACACCCTCACCGCCGAAGGAGGCCCCTTCGCCCCCTTCTGGTGCGCCCTTCTGCCGTGGGAGCAAGACAACACCACCCCGTACACCCTGGCAGACGACAACATCCCTCAACCCATCCCCGCCAGCCTCGGAACGGAGAATTATCTCGGCAGCGCCGGCACCATCCCGCACACCATCCCTCCCGCCATCGCCGCCCCCTTAAACATCTGCGGTCGCTTCCACTACAGCCCACCATGGGGCATCGCCCAGTCGCAGGTCCTTTGGCCGTGGGAATACGGCTCGGCCTACGGCAACATGCCCGACGTCTCGGAATTCACCGGATACACCTCGTGGCTCGAAGCCGTGCAAGGCTACCTGATTAACCCTGCGTCGCCGCAGGACCATACCGAAAGTGCACAAGACTACTGCTTCGACCCCGCCAGCATCGAAGGGCAGGGCATCCTGATGGGCTACCACCTCGGCTGGTACACCCCCGGCGAAACCATCTGGCCACCCACCGCCGCCCCCTACGAAGTCCTGACCGCAGCCGAGCTGGTCAGCCCCTTCGGCCGCTACTACCTGGCCATAGCCGGCAGCACCGCTGACGGCATCCTGCTCACAGCCTCATGCTTCGCCGAGCCGGGCCCTGACGACCTCGGTGACGACCCGGGCCCTGCCGTAGGCCCAACCCCCAACCCGGAACCCCATCCGCAACCCGGCCCCGGACCATGGAATCCCCCCGCGCCGGACCCGGACGAACCGGACGACCCTGATCCGCCCGGAGGCGCAACGTGGCTGCCTGACGGCTACTACTACATCGCCGGCAGCGGCGTCACCATAACCGCAGACCGCAGCACCGAACGCACCGACGGCATCGTCACCGCCATCCGCTATGACTTCAGCATCGACGTCAGCCTCGACATCTACGCGACGGCCTACACCCGATACCGAGTCGACGCCACCCTCAGCACCACCAACGGCGGCAGCTACACCTTCCAAGGCGGCACCTACACCATGTACTACGGCTTTGCGCCCCTCCAAGGCGATACATCAGCCGCCACCGTCACATGGAAATCCAGCTACATGTACGACGACAGCGACAGCAAAAGCATCGCCTTGCGAACCTACATCCCCGGCACCGTCACCGTCGCAGCAGACTTCCCTCAAAGCGGCAACGCCGACAGTGAAAGCCTGCCCACTAGTAACATTCTGGCCATCAGGAACACCGGGCGCTCCATCACCCGAAGCAGCGACGGTGTGAAGCGCCAATTCCACATCTACACCATCGCCCTCAAAACGGAAACGCTCAAAGGCATCATGCTGCGCAAAGCCCTGAACCACACCCCCGCCGTGCAACTGGGCCCGGCGTCGGCAACCGGCATCAACAGCGGACCTCCCGACCCGCCCACCGTGACGGCATCGCTCGGCGCCGTCACCATCGCGCACGATACAAGCCCCTACACCGACTACCCGTCCGACGTCACCGGCTGCCTGATACCCGACATCGCGGCAGACTACAGCACCAACGGCAGCATCTTCACCGGCATCACGGTAAGCGGCAGCGCCACGTGGCTGTACGGAGACGACACACGCGCCAACGGCAGCATCGACGCCCGATTCAACATCACCCTGCCGGACCAATCGGCAAACCTGTAACCTCGATTCCCCCCCCCCCCACACTTATGACTGAAATTCGAAAAAAGACCTCCCACATGGGAACGCTGGTGATCAAACCCGTCAGCAAAATGACCGCCCGAGAACTGATCGTGCAACACCACTATTCACACAAATGGCTGGCCTCGTTCGGCATTCATAACTATGGCATCTTCCGGGATCAAGAGGAGGATGAAGCCCAGTGCCTCGGCGTTGCCTCATACGGCTACATGAAAACTCCCAAGGCTCACGTCATCGAAAGCTCAGTCCCCGGCGGATGGATGATCGAGCTGAACCGCATGTGGATCAGCGATGAACTGGGGCGCAACGCCGAGAGCATCCTCATATCCTCAAGTCTCAAACTCCTGAAACAAGCAGACCCCACCATCGTAGCCGTTCAGTCATTTGCCGACGGACGTGTCGGGTGCGGGACCATCTACAAGGCAGCCAATTTCCGCTATTTCGGCTACCACTGGACAACTTTTTTACAAAATCGGCGCTCCCGCGAAATCACGCACCAGCAAATCCTGACATGCTCCACCTGCGCGAGTGGATTCATCCGCACAAACGCAGCGCTGCTTGTCGGCGACATGGACATCTTCCGTGCCAAGACATACCGCTACATCTACTTCCTTCATCCCTCGGCCAAGTTCGTGGGCAACGGGAAAGAGCAACCTTACCCGCCGTACGAGCGGGGCACGGAACCGGCCATCTGGTACATCAACCCCGAGCGCCTGAGGCCCCGGCTCATCGCAGCGGTGGATACACTGCTGGAGCGCTGGCCGCATAAGCGCTGCATAGTATCTGGGGGAGAATGAAGAAAGCCACCGGGGCCGAAGCCCCGGTGACCAACTCTAAACCGACAGAATCGGTGCCATCCGTCGATGGCGGCGTCATTGTATCGCGGTATAGATCGAATTTCAAGAGAAAATCCGATGACCATTTGGGCTTGCTGTGCCCCATCGTGTAGAGTAGAATGGCGGTGTCGGCCGACGGGTCGGCGTCCAAACTCTAAACACATACAGAACATGAAACACAGCATCTCCTTTGCGGAGCTGTGCCCTGCGGACTCGCACGAGTTTGCAGAGCAGCTCCTGTATGCCGTCAACGTCATCGCCAGCCGCGCCGCAACGGATGGC
>DXFQ01000081.1 GCA_019114365.1 Candidatus Parakkermansia intestinigallinarum
CGATTGGCGCAGCCGCCTGCCTCTGGCCGGGCGGCGCATCGTCGTCACCCGCACGCGCGAGCAAGCCGGCAGCTTGGTCGCGCAGCTCGCCGAGCTCGGCGCCGACGCCATTGAGCTGCCCACCATACGCATTACCGATCCGAGCGATCGGCGCGACTTCGCGCAAGCCGTCGTCGACAGCCCGCACTACGACTGGCTCATCTTCTCCAGCCCCAACGGCGTCAAACGCTTCTTCCGCGCCTTCTTCGCCGTCTATCAGGACATCCGAGAGCTCGGCGGCGCGCGCATCGCCGCCGTGGGCCCCGCCACGGCGGCGGAGCTCAAGAAGGTGGGGCTCATGGTCGACGTCATGCCCAAAAAGGCCGTGGCCGAAGAGCTCATCGCCGAGTTTGACCGCAAGGCCGATGAGTTCGGCGGGGTCGCCAACGTCACCATGCTCTGGGTGCACAGCGAGAAAGGTCGCTCCGTCGTCTACGACGAACTCATGAAGCGCCAGGCCATCGTCGATGAGTGCATCGCGTACAACACCGTCCCCGAGACCGACGACACCACGGGCGCACAGGCTCGCTTGCGCGACGAGGGCGCCGACTTCATCACCTTCACCAGCTCCAGCACCGTGCACAACTACATGGCTCTCGGCTTGGGCATCCCCGAAGGCTGCCGCATCGTCAGCATCGGCCCGGTGACCACCGGCACTTTGCGCGAATACGGACTCAGCCCGGCCGCCGAGGCTGAAAGCCACGACATCCCCGGCCTCGTGCAGGCCATACGCCGCCTCTGCGAAGGCTGATGCCCCCTTGCCCGCCCATGCACAAGGCCGTCACGAATGCTGCGTTGCCCGACGAGCGGACCCCCCTGACGCTGGTCTGCCTCGGCCTCAACCACCGCACGGCTCCCGTGGCCGTGCGCGAACAGTTTTCCGTGCCCAAAACCTACCTGCCTCAGGCCGTCGCCGAACTCATGGCGCTGGACTCGGTCGCCGAGTGCGTTTTGCTCTCGACCTGCAACCGCACCGAAGTCTACCTCTGGACGCCCGAGTGCGGCGCTGCCGTCGATGAGGTGCTGCGCCACTTCCTCGGTGCGCGTCCCGACGCACAGACCGCTGCCTGTTTTTACCGCTACGAAGCCCAAGAGGCTCTCACGCACCTCGCCTGCGTCGCTGCCGGGCTCGATTCGATGGTCATCGGCGAGACGGAAATCTTCGGCCAGCTCAAGCAAGCCTACCGCACCGCGCTGGAGGCGGGTGCGACGCACCGCTCGGCCAACCCCACCTTTCAGCACGTCTTCAGCATCGGCAAGAAGGTGAGAAGCCTCACGCAGATCACCTCGGGCCCGACCTCCGTCGGCGCCGCTGCGGTGCAGATGGCTCAGGATATCCTCGGGCCGCTTTCCGGCGCCAACGTGCTCGTCGTCGGGGCAGGGGATGTGGCTCGCAGCACGGCGCAGAGCCTCTGCTCGCGCGGAGCCGAGAGCGTCTTTGTGGCCAACCGCTCCTACGATCGGGCGGTCGAGCTGGCGCATCAGGTCGGCGGCAAAGTCATACGCTTCAGCGAGTGGATTCCCTACATGGCGCAGATCGACATCGTGATTGTCTCCACCGCTGCACCCGTCTACGTCGTCAACCCCGACGTTCTGGAAGGTATTCAGGAGCGCCGCGACGGACGCCCTCTCTTCTTCATCGATCTCTCGGTGCCGCGCAACGTCAACCCCGACTGCGCGGGCGTCCCCGGGGTGCACGTGTACGACATCGACGCCCTTCAGGCCATGGCGGAGCACACCCACAGCGCCCGCGCCGCCGAGGTGCGGAAGGCTCAGAGCCTGATCGATGACTGGGTGGCGGACAACGCAGCAGACCTCCTTCAACAGCCCGCGCCGAGCGCCGTCCGCACGCCCGCTGCGGACGAAAAACGACCGTGAGGCTGCTGCCCGCCCGTGAAAAATAATACCTCCGCCAAGAATTATTCAACGAAATGGGGGCTGCCGTGTCTAAAAGTCAGACGCAGATGAATCAGGAAGAGAGGATGAGTGAGGAAAAAACAACTAACGGGGAGACCGATGGTGAAACACGTCTCGTGGCTTTGCTTGCCGCGCTGAGGCTTGAGCCGACGCCGGAGGCCGATTTTGAGGAGCGTTTCATCTATGACCTCCACGAGCGCATCGTTCGCGACGCCGTTTGCTGCCCCGTTCGCTTCCGCCTGTTCGATCATCTCCTCCGGTTCATTGTTCGCCGCCGCGTGGCCTGCGGGGCTTCCACTCTCGGTTTCGGTGCCTTGGTCATGGGCTGTTTCGCCCTCTTCACCGATGAGTCGGAGCCGGCGGCGGCCTTCGCTGCTGCGCCGACCTCGGCGTCGTCGAAGTCGTCCTCGGCTTACGAGGAGAGTTTGGCCGGGTTGGCTCCGTCGCGAGATGCCGACGTGCAGCACTGCACCTCCATTTCCGTCAACCGCGTGTCCAACAGTCTCCTGAATGAGGATTCGGTCATGGCTGCGGATTGGTTTTCGCCGGAGCAGGAGGATCATATCTTTGCCTCCGACAGTGTTTTTTCATCCGTTTTGACTTCGAAGGGCGCGGTGAGCCCCGTCTCGATTCCGCGAATCCTCTCGCCGTCCGTGCGCGGCGTGTGGTGAAGCGAACAGTTTTTTCATCCAAAGAGTTGTAGAGTTGTTGTTTCGGGCGCGAACTCCGGTTCGCGCCCGTTCACGTTGCGGGGCGGAGCTCAACAAAGCCCCCGCGATCGGCGGCGAAGGCTCGCGATGGGCTCAAGCCGATACGGCTGAGCCTCCGCGGCCGCAGAGGAGCCGCAAGGCAGCAGAGGGGCCGCAAGGCAGCACTCCCGGGGCGACGAGGCCGCAGAGGAGCCGCAAGGCCGCAGAGGGGCAGCAAGGCCGCACGGCCGAGCCGCCGAGCCTCTCGGCGCGGGAAAACACCCTTGGCGTGCGAAAGCAGAGCAGGATTGCCCTTGCGTTGCCTGCCGCCCTGTGTTACAATCGCCGCACCATGTTTTACATCACGACTGCTATTGATTATACGAACGGTGCACCGCACATCGGGCACGCCTATGAGAAAGTCCTTGCGGACGTCCTGGCGCGCTGGAAGCGAATGTGCGGCGAGGAGGTCTACTTCCTCACCGGCGTGGATCAGCACGGCCAGAAAGTGCAGCAGAAGTCGGAGCAGGCAGGCATCACGCCCCAAGCCTACGCGGACATGGTCACCGAGAAATTCCTCGCCCTCTGGCAGCGCCTCGGCCTCTCCAACGACGGATGGGCCGCCACGACCGACCCGCGCCACGAGCGCTGCGTGCAGAATATCCTCAACAGCCTCAAAGACAAGGGCTGCCTCTACAAAAAGGCCTACAAGGGCTTCTACTCCGTCCGCCAAGAGCAGTTCCTCACCGACAAGGAGCGCGGCGAGGACGGCAACTTCGGCCCCGAGTGGGGCGAAGTCATCGAGCTGGAGGAGGAGAACTGGTACTTCAACCTCAGTCAGCACGTCGCTTGGCTCAAGAGCTACGTGACCGCGCACCCCGAGGTCGTCACCCCCGAGTTCCGCCGTCAGGACCTGCTGCAGGCCATCGAGCGCGCCGTCGGCAACGACCTCTGCATCAGCCGCCCCAAAGAGCGCCTCAGCTGGGGCATTCCTCTGCCCTTTGACCCGGACTTCGTCACCTACGTCTGGTTCGACGCGCTCATCAACTACATCTCCTTTGCGGGCTACCTCGCCGACGGCGACGACACGCTGCCCGACTTCAAGCGCCTCTGGCCCGCCGTCTGCGAAGTCATCGGCAAAGACATCCTCGTGCCCGCTCACGGCATCTACTGGCTCTGCATGCTGCACGCCATGGGCTTTGCCGACGATGAGATGCCCCGCCTGCTGGTGCACGGCTGGCTCAACATCAAGGGCGAAAAAATGTCCAAATCGCTCGGCAACATCGTCGACCCGAACGACCTCTGCGACACCTTCGGCGCCGAGGCGCTGCGCTACTACCTCGTCCGCGACACCAAGACGGGCTACGACAGCGACTACGATCCCGAGCGCCTCAAGATGATCTACAACACCGAGCTGGCCAACGACATCGGCAACCTCGTCAACCGCTCCCTCAACATGTGCGTGCGCTACTGCGACGGCAGCGTCAGCCTCGGCAGCGACGACGACGAGCTCTCCGCCGCCCTGCGCGACGGCCTGGCCAACACCGAGCGCAAGTTCATCGAATGCATGGACGCCTACAACACGGCCGATGCCCTCGGCGCTCTCAACGCTCAGGTCGGCCTCTGCAACAGCTACATCGAGCAGAAGCAGCCCTGGGCCCTCGCCAAGGATGAGAGCAAGCTGCCTGAGCTGCAGCGCGTGCTGGCGCACCTGCTGGAGAACTGCACGCACGTCGGCTACCTGTTGGCCTGCGTGCTGCCCGACGCCTCCAAGCGCATCCTCGACCAGCTGCAGTTTGACCCCGCCGGCCTCACCCCGCAGAGCCTGCACTGGGGTCTGCTCGCCGACGGCCACAAGGTGCAGGCCCCCAGCCCGGTTTTCCCCCGCATCCTCTCCGAAGAAGAGAAGGCCAAGATGGCCGCCAAGGCCGCCAAGGCTGCGGCCAAAGCCGCACGCAAGGCCGCCGAGCAGCAGTAAGCCGCTCGGCGCCTTCCTCGGGACGCCGCTCGAATGCCGAGCGAATGCGCCGGAGGGGCGGAACTCCTGATACGCGCACGGAAGCGCCCCGCGATTCAACGCGGGTCTTTCCGTGCGCGTTCGTATTTTGCGGTGCGCACGGCATTGGCGTCACCGCCCCGCCGCGCCGCCCTCGCTGCACCCGCGCACCGCGCCTGATGAACACCTTAACCGTTTAACCGTTTACAGGCAGGAAACATGTTGCGTTTTTTCATTGACACCCAAAAAACGGCGTGATAGCCTTCGAGGAAAGGGGCAGCTCCTCCCACCCTCTCCCCTGATTGCAACCCGAAACCAACATACGCACCGAACACGCACCATGAAAAAGCGACTCTTGCGACTGGCCTGCGGCACATGCTCCGCGCTGCTGATCGCCGCGGCAGCAGGATGTACAACGACTTTTGCACAGGGCAGCGTGCCCGCCGACAAGCGCGCCGAGACCTCGCCCCTGGCGCGTCTGGAGAGCGTGCTGCGGAAAAACGCGAAGATGAGACTGAACCTCCTCTTCGGCGATTTTGTCGAGCTGTACGTTCACCCCTTGCCCTTCGACGAAGCCCTCGCAAAGAGCCGGGAGTTGCCGCTCTCCGCGCAGCAGGCGCGGGAGAAGCTCGTCGCATGGCTCCGCAGCCATCCGGAAAGCGACGATGAATCGCGTCGGGTGCACCGCCGTTCGTACCCGACCTTGGAGCGAATGGACAACATCCTATGCTACATCGTCGGGGACTATTATTACTTTCCGGGGCCGCGAATTCACAAATTGCGTTCCCCTCTGGTCGGTTTCTTTGTTGACTCGCAGAGCGGTGAGGTAATCGCCTATCCTCCGCGGTCGTACTCGGGGGACAGCCCCTACGAGTTTGCAGGGGGTTACGGAGAAGACGCCGGCCGCCTCTTCTTCGACCCGAACGACGCCGAGGGGCTCTTTGCTCTGGGCTGCTGCCATGAGAAGGGGCAGGGGGCGACGCCCTCAGCGCAGAAGGCCGCTGAATGCTGGCGTCGCGCGGCCGAACAAGGCGACGAACGCGCCCGCCTGCGCCTGGCGGAATGCTACGAGCAGGGCAAGGGCGTGCCGCAGTCATATGACGACGCCTTGCGCCTGTATCTCGAACTCGCCGATAAGCACGACAACGCCGACGCTCAGTACCGCATCGGTCGCCTGTATGCCGAAGGTCGCGGCGTGCCGGCCTCGCCCGAACAGGCCGTCATCTGGTATCGCCGCGCGGCGGATTGCATGCTCCCCCACCGCGAAGCCTGCCTTGCTCTGGGCGAATGTTATGAGAAGGGAATCGGTGTGACCGCTTCGCGCGAAGAAGCCATCGCGTGGTATCGCATCGCCGCCCGCCGCAGCTACTCATCCCGCGAGCAACGCGACGTCCGCCGCGCCCTCAGACGCCTCGGCGTCGAGAAATGAGCTCGCCCCGCCCGCGCTCTCTCGGGAGGCGGACCGCTCAAGCCCGCGCCCCGCTCGGCCGCGAACGGGGCGCGGGCTCGGCGCGGGCGATTTTCTGCGCGGCCGCCGCGTCGGCAGAGCTTCATGAACTTGACAGAAGAAGCGGCATCTGCTAGGATACCCCCCATGAAGTCACGGATGGATGAGTTTGCCGAGTGGGGCACCGATGTGGTGTTCGGCCGAGCTCACGGATTCCGCGCTTGGATGATGCGCTGTGCGCTGCGCTTTGCCTCCTTCTTCTTCTTCCTGCTCGTCAAGGTGCGCCTGCTGCTCTTTCGGCGCCGCATCAAGACCGTGCACTTCCTCGGCACCTTCGTCGTGAGCGTCGGCAACATCACGGCGGGCGGCACGGGCAAGACGCCCGTCGTCGAGCTGCTCTCGCGCACCCTGTCCGATCGGGGGCGCAAATGCGCCATCCTCACGCGCGGCTACAAGAGCGCGGACCTCGACAAGCCTCAGGAGTGGCGCGACGCCCGCGGTCGCCGCGTCAAAAACCTGCCCAAGATAGCCAGCGACGGCAAGACGCGCTACCTCGGCCCGCTGCACGCGGGCGACGAGCCCTACATGCTGGCGCGCAACCTCGACGGCGTCGCCGTTCTGGTCGACAAAGACCGCGTCAAATCCGGGCTCTTCGCCATCGAACAACTCGGCTGCAACACCCTCGTGCTCGACGACGGCATGCAGTACCTCAAACTACGCCACGAGCTCGACATCGTGCTGGTCGACTGCGGCTTCCCCTTCGGCACCGGCGCCCTGCTGCCGCGCGGCACCATGCGCGAGCCCCGCAGCAGCCTCAAGCGCGCCAGCTACATCATCCTCACCAAGAGCGGCGGCAAACCTCAGGATGAGCTCATCGCCACCATCCGCAAATACAACAAACTCGCCGACATCATCGTCACCAACCACTCCCCCGCCTACCTCGAAAACATCTTCACCGGCGAGCGCAAACCCCTCGAATACCTCAAGGATAAATACGTCGCCTGCCTCAGCGGCATCGCCCGCCCCGAGAGCTTTGAATGCCTCGTCGACGGGCTCGGCGCACACATCGAAATCCGCCGTCGCTACCCCGACCACTATTGGTTCGACCAGGAAGACCTCGAGAAATTCGTCGAGCGCTGCGCCGACCGTGCCGTCGACCTCATTGTGACGACCGAGAAGGACGCCGTGCGCTTCCTCAAGCCCGACGAAATGGACGTGCCCATCTACTTCTTGCGCATCCGCATTGAAATCGAGCAGGGGCAGGAGCTCTGGGATCGCATGATCGACCGCATCTGCGCGCTCTCACTGCCGCAGCCTCCGCCTCAGTGGAGCGACGTGCTTTGAGGCTCTTTTCCGAGAGGGCCGTGCGGCGGGCGCCCACCTAGCAGATGCGGCGGCGCAGCACCGCGTAGGCCGTGCCGAGCGTCGCCAACCCGATGGCTGCCAGTGCGGTTAAGTGCGGCCAGATCTCCGCAAAACCGTCGCCCTTGAGGAAGGTGCCGCGCGCAATGAGAATCATGTAATAAAGCGGGTCGAGCCGACCGACCGACTGCATGAAAGCGGGCATATTCTCCGCCGGCGCCACGAAGCCTGACAGCAGAATGCAGGGAATGATGAAGCAGAACATGCACACATACGCCTGTTGTTGCGTTGCACAAAAAGCCGAAATCACAAAACCGATACCCGTCAACGCCAGTGAATACACCACCACCCCGGCCACCAGCGCCGGCGCCGAACCGAGAAAGGGCACCCCGTAGGCCCAGTGCGCCATTGCCCAGATGATGCTGCACTGCACCAGCACAATCATCGTGGCGGGCACCGTTTTGCCGAGCAAAATCTCCAGCGGGCTCAGCGGCGTGACGCAAAGCTGCTCGTAGGTGCCCTCCTCGCGTTCGCGAGCCAGCGCCATCGCCGAGATGTTGAGGCTCGTAATCATCCCGATCATCCCGAAGAGGCAGGGCATGATGAACCAGACGTAACTGAGCTCCTGATTGAACACGTGCCGCACGAGCAACTCGCCCTCCGCCGTCTCGTCGGGCTGCGGCAGCGCCTCGCCGCGCAGCTCCGCGCTCAGGCGCAGCGCGAGCCGGCTGATGTAGCCCGCCGCAATCTGCGAACTGTTGGAGCGCCGCCCGTCGCAGATCACCTGAAGAGGCGCGGACTCGCCGCGCAGCAGGCGTTCATCGAAATCCGGCGGCAGGTGCACGGCAATCATCGCGCGGCGGGCATCCAGCAGGCGGTGCAGCTCCTCGCGGCTGTGCACCTGCTGCATGCTGCTGACGTAGGGCATGGCGGCAATACGCTGCTGCATCTCCAGCGACGCGGAGCCGCCGTCCTCATTGAGCAGAGCCACATCGCAGTGCGTCACATCCATCGTCACCACAAAGGGAAACAGCAGCGTCTGAAGCAGCACCGGCATCACCAGCATCAGCACGCTGCGCGGCGTGCGGAACTGCAAATGCAGCTCTTTAATCAGCAGGGCAAACCAGCGATGAAGGCGCTCTCTCATAGCGGTAAATCAAGCTCCGTACAGTGAAAATCAGGAATCGAGACGCTTCGGCGTCGCGAAGAAAACAAGCCCCAGCCAGAAGAGCCCCGACACAAGCAGCAACAGCACATTGATCAGCAGCGCCGCCCACTCCGCCCCCGCCAGAAAGAGCGTGCTGAGACTCGGCGCAAAGTAGCGCGCCGGAATCAGGTAGCTGACCGCCTGCACCCAGCCCGGCATACTGCTGATCTCAAAAATAAAACCACAGAGCATAATCGTCGGCAGCACCGAAACATTCAGCGACACCAGCGACGCCGTGTACTGACTGCGCAGCAGCGTCGAAATCAAAAGCCCGATCGCCAACACACTGAGCAGAAAAATCGACGCGATGCCGAACAGCAGCCAGAGCGGCGCACGCAGCGGCACGCCAAAGAGATGCGTCGCCGCCAGCGTGCAAACCGCCATCGCCCCAAGCCCCAGCAAAAAATAGGGAATGAGCTTCGAGAGAATGAACTCAAGCCGCGTCACGGGAGAGGCCAGCAGCAACTCCATCGTCCCGCGCTCCCACTCGCGAGCCACCACCATCGCCGTCAGGAAAGTCCCCACGAACGAGATCACCACCGCAATCGAACCCGGCAGAACATAGCGCCGACTCTCCGCCGCACTGTTGAATCGGTAGAGCGGCAGCACCTCCACCATCGCCGAACCCGAGCCCGACGGAGCCGACGCCGCGCGCTCCGCCAGCCAAGCCGAGCAGACGCCCTGCAAGTACATCTGCGTAAACTGCGCCGTATTCGGCACACTGCCGTCCGTCGCCAGAAGCAGGCGCGGACTCCCGCCCGCCGTGCAAAGCCGCGAGAAATCGGACGGAATAATCAGCACCGCGTGAGCCGACCCGCTGCGCAGCCGCCCCATCGCCTCCTCCTCATCCGCCGCCCGCTCCACGCGGAAATACGGCGACCCCTGCACCCGCTCCAACAGACTGTGCGCCACCGGCCCCTCATCCTCCGTCACCAGCGCAAGCTGCGTCACCGAACTATCGAAATTCACACAATACCCGAAAAGCAGCAGCATGAAAATCGGCAGCACAAAAGCCAGCAGAATGCTCGACGAATCGCGCCGCACCTGCCTGAACTCCTTGATGATGAGAGCCGCCAAACGCATCAGTCGCCTCCTTCCCTCTCGATATAGCGAATAAAAGCCTCCTCCATCGTCGGCGACGGGCAATCGGCACTCGCCGCCGCCGCCTTTAGCGCCTCCGGCTCCCCCTCCGCAATCACCCGGCCGCGATTCATAATCACTAGGCGGTGCATATACTGCGCCTCGTCCATGAAATGCGTCGTCACAATAATCGTCACCCCCTGAGCCGCCATAGCGTTCATTTCATGCCAGAACGCACGCCTCGCGAAAGGATCGACACCCGACGTCGGTTCATCCAGAAACAGAAACTCCGGCCGATGCAGCACCGCGCAAGCCATCGACAACCTCTGCTTGAGACCCTGCGGCAGCGACGCCGCCCCGCATCGCAGGCGCGACGTCAGCTCATAATTCTCCGCCAACTCCGCGATGCGCCTCTCCGCCGCCTCCCCCTTCAGCCCGTAGACCGACGCGAAAAAACGCAGATTCTGCTCCACCGTCAAGTTGCCGTAGAGCGAAAACTTCTGCGCCATATACCCCAAATGCGCCCGCGCCCGCCGGGCATCCCGGGCGAGATCGATACCGAGAATCTCTGCCCGTCCGCTGCTCGGGCGCAGCAGCCCGCACATCATGCGAAACGCCGTCGTCTTGCCCGCCCCGTTGGCCCCGAGCAGACCGAAAATCTCCCCGCGGCGCACCGCCAAATTCAAATCCTCCGTCGCCACAAAGGACCCGAAGCGGCGCGTCAGCCCCACCGTCCGAATCACCACCTCCTCCGAAGGCTCGGCCGCCGCCGCCAGCGAAGGCGGAGCCTTGACCGACGGGCCGCCATCCTGCTCGTCCATCAAATCAATAAACGCCTCCTCAAAATGAGGCTCCGCGGGGCGCAAGCGCAGGAGCGCTTCCCCCGCCGGCCCCTCTACACCCGGCCCCCCGGACACATCCGCCGCCGTCGCCCCGCGCCGGAGCAGCAAGCGCAGCCTCGAGCCCTCAATCATCGCATCGCGCACCGCCGGATGCGCCGCCAGCACCCGCAGCATTCGCAAACGCTCCGAAGGCGCAAGCTCCAGCGTCAGCACGCGCCCCCGCAGCGGACGGAGCAAATCCCCCGGCACCCCGAGAAAGCGAAGGCGGCCGCGATGCAGCAAACAAACGCGGTCGCAGCGCGCCGCCTCATCCAAATACGCCGTCGACCAAATCACACTCCGCCCGGCCCCGCGCGAACCATTCACCAAACCCCAGAGCTCGCGGCGCGAAAGCGGGTCAACCCCCACCCCGGGCTCATCCAGCAACAAGAGCGGCGGCCGCCCCGCCAACGTGGCGATCAGCGCCAACTTCTGCCGCATCCCGCCCGAAAGCTTGCCCGCGAGCCGCGAGCGAAACGGCGCCAGCCCCGCCGCCTCCAGCAACTCCGGCTCCTGCGCCAGAGCCTCGCGGCGCGGCACCCCGCGCAAACTCGCGCAAAGCCGCAGATTCTCCTGCACCGTCAGATCCTCATAAAGACTGAAACGCTGCGGCATATAGCCCACCTGCCGACTCAGCCTCGCGTGATCGCGCACCGGGTCGAGCCCCAGCAAGCGCAGCTCGCCCGCACTCGGCCGGAGCAAACCCGCCATCAGGCGCAGCAGCGTCGTCTTGCCCGCCCCGTCCGGCCCGATCAAACCCAGCACCTCACCCTTGCGCCAATCAAAACTCAGCTCGTGCAGAGCCTCCGCCGCCCCCTCGTCATCGGCATAGCGATAGCAGAGCCCCGAAGCCTGAGCACGAACCGAAATCGGCGGTGAACCCTCCATAGCCGAAACAGCAGCTGCAAAACCCGAACCCGACACAACAAACACCTCCGCCCGCCTTCCTGCGGCGAGCCCCGTTAGCCCAACCTCAGTCAATCACCACCACCACCGGCGCCCCCTGATTCAGCCCCTCGCAAGGCTCATCGACCACAATACGCAGGCGATACACCAGCGTCGTGCGAATCTCCGCACTCTCCACCGTCTTGGGCGTAAACTCCGCCTGCGGACTCACAAAACCCACCGTCCCGCCGAACGAGAGCCCGCCGTCCGTCTCCACGCGAACCCGCGCCCCCGGCCTGACGCGATCCAGCAGCGGCTCATCAACATAAGCCCTCACCCACACCGGGTGGCGCAGCGAAAGCGTCAGCACCGGCGAACCCGCCGCCAGCATCGTCCCCGGCTCCACCGCCCGCGTCATCACAATCGCGTCGGACGGCGCACAAAGCCGCGTATCCGCCAAATTCAACTCCGCCTGCCGCACATCCGCCCGCGCCAACTCCAGCTGCGCCTCCGCCTGCCGCACCGCCTCAGCTGCCGCAGCCGCCTCCGCGCGGGCTCGCTCCACCTCCTCCGCGCGGTAGCCCGCCTTCAACTCCGCCAATCGCGCCTCCTGCGCCTGCACATCCGCCGCCTGTGCGCGGTACAGGCGCTCCGTCGCCTCGAGATCCTGCTGCGACACCACCTTGGACTCGCGCATCTGCAAACTGCGCTCATAATCGCGCTTCGCATTCTCGCGCACAATAATCATCGACGCCAGCGTCGCCTCGGCCGCATCCACCTGCTCGCGGCGATAACCCGCCTCATACATCCGCCGCTGCGCCTCCGCCGACTCCGACGCGCAGCGCGCCTGCCGCACCGCCACCTCAGCCGCTGCAAGCGCCGCGCGGGCGCGGTCGAGAGCAATCCGCGTCGGCTCGGCATCCAGCACCGCCAGCACCTCGCCCGCCTTCACCTGAGAGCCCTCATCCACCGTCACCGCCGCCAAGCGCCCAGGCACCCGGAACGACGTCTGCACACTGCGAATATCCACGTGGCCGTTGAGGCGAAGCGGCTGCCCCGCCGCATCGCCGTCGCCCCGGCCGAAAAAGAACCAGAGCACCGCCCCCGCAGCCAGCAACAAAACAACAAGAGCCACCTTCTTCATTGCCTTAAACATTAATTGCCCATTTTAGCCGCCCCGTATCCGCCCGTCAAGAACCGTCCTCACTTTCGTTGGAGAAAAAGCGACGAAAGCCTGAACAAGGTCAGCACCCATCACACCCCAAGAGAGTCGGAGCGCCTGCCGTATCTCGACCTGCCGACTCAAATAACACATCGGCGGCCGCCCATTCCGATCATTTTGTGCACCAAAGCCTTGACTCGTCAAGCCCTTTGCGCTAAGATAACGCTTGCCCCGTTCCCGTGTCAGGCGGCACTGCTAATGACGCGGTAAAATAGGGTTGCGGCATCAAGTGCCTGGTGCGTCCGCGCGTTCTCGAAGCGTCTCTGTGGCGGCATATCGACAAGGGCTTTTGTCACGCAACGCAATTTTTGCAGATGCTGAATCCTCTCCCCTTGGCCGGACTTGCCCTCGCGGCCGCCGTCGGTGAGGGGCGAAGCGAAGAGCCCGTGCCGAGCCTAGCTCCGGCGGGCAACCCCTCAGCGAAGCTCAACGAGGCTCTTCTGGCCGCTGCCGCCGACGGCGACGAAGCGGACGTCCGCGAACTGCTGAGCACCGGAGCAAACCCGGGCGCGACAACGGTTGACGGCCTGACTCCGCTGCACTCGGCTGCCGCGAACGGCAGAGCGGATGTTATTCGCGAACTGCTGGAGGCCGGAGCTGACCCGAACGCGACAACGTCCCGGGGCGTGACCCCCTTGCGCGCGGCCGCCCAAGGCGGCCACAGCGAGGCGGCTCGCCTGCTGCTGGCGGCGGGAGCGGACGCCAACGCGAAGGCTGAGGACGGCCGGACGCCGCTGCGCGCGGCTGCCGAGAAGGGGAACACCGCCGTCGCGGAGCTGCTGCGGGCGCACGGCGCCGAGGAGTAACGAAAACGCGCGGCGCGAAGCGCTGCCCCAGTCCCCCGCTGAGTCCTGCTCCGGGCGCGGCGCTGACGGGGAGCGGGGCAGGGAAATTGTGTCATCGGGAGCCGCAAAACGCATCTTGATCCTTGCCTTCGCTGCGGAAACTTGATAGATAGGAAGAGCGTCGACTTGGCCGGCCGCTGCGACCCGCACTGCGCCGCAGTACCCCTCCCGTCGGCTCGCTCCTCGGCCGGGTCCGCACGACGGCGAAGCCGGGCTCTGCCGCACGACGAGGCCGCCTGAGCCCGCGACGTTCAACCCATACCCGAATCTTCACACGCATGAAAGCCACGACCCTCATTGCTCTCCCCCTCATCGGGCTCGCTCTCGGCGCTGCCGTCGGCGTCTGCCGAGCGGAAGCCTCGGCACCGACTGCTGAACAGGCCCCCGCCTCCGACCTCTCCCTCGACCTAGCTCTTCTGAACGCCGTCGAGAGAGGCGACGTGCAGGCCGTTCGCCGACTGTTGGCCGCGGGGGCCGACGCCAACGCGAGTGATGAGAATGGCTACACTCCGCTGCACATGGCTGCCTTTTGGGGGCACACGGACGTGGTGCGCCTGCTGCTGGCTGAGGGTGCTGACTTGCAGGCTGCCCTCTGCGACGGATGGAGTGACTTGCACTTTGCTGCCTCCGCCGGCTTGACGGACATCGTTCGCCAATTGCTGGCGGATGGAGCCGATGTGAACGCGAAGGATGAGGACGGCTCCACCCCGCTGCACGTGGCTGCCGAGAAGGGTCACACGGACGCGGTGCGGCTGCTGCTGGCGGCGGGAGCGGACGTCAACGTGAAGTCAAAGTACAGCGAAACCCCGCTGCTCTGGGCTGTCGAAGGGGGGCATACGGAGGCGGTGCGCCTGCTGCTGGCGGCGGGAGCGGACGTCAACGCGAAGGATTCGGACGGCTACACCCCGCTGCACTGGGCTGTCTTGGAGGGTCACACGGACGCGGTGCGGCTGTTGCTGGCGGCGGGAGCAGACGTCAATGCGAAGGGTCGGTCAAGCTACACCCCGCTGCACTGGGCTGTTTCGGAGGGCCACACGGACGCGGTGCGGCTGTTGCTGGAGGCGGAAGCGGACGTCGACGTGAGGTCCAAGTACAGCGAAACTCCGCTGCACGATGCTGCCTCGGCGGGTCGCACCGACATCGTCCGCCTGCTGAAGGAATACGGAGCAAAAGAATAACGACCATAACCGCATCCCCCAAGATTCGAACGCGAAGCATCGAATGCCCCGCGGCACCCGCACGGCGGCCGGCGCATCGGCCGGAGCACCCGAAACGGCGCAGGCTGTTCTTGACAGGCAAGG
Source organism: Candidatus Parakkermansia intestinigallinarum (assembly GCA_019114365.1). Lineage (GTDB taxonomy): Bacteria > Verrucomicrobiota > Verrucomicrobiia > Verrucomicrobiales > Akkermansiaceae > Akkermansia > Akkermansia intestinigallinarum. The sequence continues at coordinate 14,872 of DXFQ01000081.1, forward strand.
GTATGGCGATATCAAAATAGTTGAGATGCTCATCGGGCAAAACGCAGACCCGAATGCCGTTACCCGATCAGGCTCAACCCCCGTCTCCCTCGCGCAGCGTGGAGGCTACACCGACGTCGTTGAGCTGCTGAGGGCGCACGGAGCCAAGGATTAACGAAAAGGTGCGGCGCACGGGGCAGGGAAATGGTGTCATCAGGTGCGGCAAAACGCATCTTGAGCCTTGACTTAGCTGCGGAAACTTGATAG